>NZ_DASWSJ010000196.1:0-22988 GCF_036402745.1 Actinophytocola sp.
GCAGGGCGCCAACCTGGCCCTGTAGCCGGCTCGGCGAGCACCGCGATGTGCTTGCTGAGCACGAAACTTGCTGGTGCCGAGCCCGCCGAGCATGCGCCGAACTCGATGACCCGCACGGGTTCGAGCGCCGCGCAGCAATCGCACGGACGCACGAACGCACGGCACGCGCACGGCGCACGGCGCACGGGCGCACGGCGCACGGGCGCACGGGCGCACGGGCGCACGGGCGCACGGAGCACGGAGCACCTGATCGAACCCGTCGTCGAACCCGGGCGTCGCCTGCTGCCGCACCTGCCGTGGCGGAGATCGGCGCGGCACGACGCTGCGGTTGCGGCGCCGTGTCCCGCGACGTTTCGGCGCGGAGGTGCCGGGCACGGCGTCGGCGGCGGGCGGGGCTCACCGGCGGGCGGCCCCCGGGGCGCCGAGTCCGCTCGAACCCGGCCAGGCCTTGGGTCAGTCCGGCAGCAGGGGTACCGAGATGCCGGGGTCCCTGCCCAGCAGCGCGGCCCGGGTGACCGCCGCCGAGCCGTAGCGGTCTCGGACGTGGTCCAGGGCTGAGTCGAGC
This sequence comes from Actinophytocola sp., assembly GCF_036402745.1. Lineage (GTDB taxonomy): Bacteria > Actinomycetota > Actinomycetes > Mycobacteriales > Pseudonocardiaceae > Actinophytocola. The sequence goes on from NZ_DASWSJ010000196.1 coordinate 566, forward strand.
GACCCGACGGGGTAGCCGTCGAAGGGCAGGGCCAACTGCACGGCGTCCTCGTTGTCCAGGTTGGCCAAGGCGATCCCGACCAGGGTGATCCCCCTTTCGTCGATGAGCGGCATGGTGGTGCGCAGCAACCTGCGCGCCGTGTCGAGCAGCAGCTGGGTGTCGTCGGTGGAGCGGAACAGCGTGTGCGAGCGGGTGGCCCGCGCGTAGTCGGCGAACCGCAGTCGCAGCACCACCGTGCGGCAGACGCGCTTGGCCGCACGCAGCCGCCGCGACACCCGGTCGACCAGCGCGGCCAGCGTGGCCTCCAGGTCGGCGCGGGTGCGCGGCCGGCTGCCGAGCGCACGCTGCGACCCGATGGACCGGCGCCGCTGGCCGACCCGCACCGGGCGCGGGTCGTAGTTGTGGGCCAGCGCGTGTAAGTGCCGCCCCGCGGCCTTGCCGAGCATGCCCACGAGCGACGACTGCGCGAGCCCCGCCACCTGCCCGACCGTGTACACCCCACGCTCGTGCAGCTTCTCGGCGGTGACCCGGCCGACGCCCCAGAGCCGTTCGACCGGCAGCGGGTGCAGGAACTCGAGCTCGGCGTCCGGCGGCACCAGAAGCAGCCCGTCCGGCTTGGCCACCCCGCTGGCCACCTTGGCCAGGAACTTGGTGCGCGCGACGCCGACGGTGATGGGCAGGCCGACCTGCTCGAGCACGTCCCTGCGTAATCGCTCGGCGATCTCGACCGGTGTGCCGGCTATCTTGCGCAGCCCGCCGACCTCGAGGAACGCCTCGTCGATGGACAACCCCTCGACCAGCGGCGTGGTGTTGCGGAACACCTCGAACACCGCCTTGCTGGCCTCGCTGTACGCCGACATCCTCGGCGGTACCACGATGGCGTGCGGGCACAGGCGTAACGCCCGGCCGCCGCCCATCGCGGTGCGGACGCCGTGGCGCTTGGCCTCGTAGCTGCACGCCAGCACCACGCCACCGCCCACGAGGACCGGCCGGCCACGCAGGCTGGGGTCGTCGCGTTGCTCGACGGAGGCGTAGAACGCGTCCAGGTCGGCATGCAGAATGGTCGCCGCAGTCACGAACACATGTTCGCATCAACCACCGACAGAAACGGAGACCCGCATGTCAGCGGAGGTTTTCCCGTTCCGGATCGACGTCCCCGACGCGGAGCTCGACGACCTGCGGGACCGGCTGGCCCGCACCCGCTGGCCCGAGCCCGAGCCCGTCGAGGACTGGTCCCAGGGCGTGCCGCTGGCCTACCTCCAGGAGCTGTGCGAGCACTGGGAGAGGCGCTACGACTGGCGGGCCACCGAGGCCCGGCTCAACGCGCTGCCGCAGTTCCGCACCGAGATCGACGGGCTCGGCGTCCACTTCCTCCACGTCCGCTCACCGCACGAGGACGCCCTTCCGCTGATCCTCACCCACGGCTGGCCGGGCTCGATCGTCGAGTTCGAGAAGGTCATCGGCCCGCTCACCGAGCCGGCCGACCCCGCCAACGCCTTCCACGTCGTGTGCCCGTCGCTGCCCGGGTACGGCTTCTCCGACAAGCCGGCCGAGCCGGGCTGGACCGTGCAGCGGATCGCGACCGCGTGGCGGGAGCTGATGGCGCGGCTGGGTTACCCGAGGTACGGCGCGCAGGGCGGTGACTGGGGCACCAGCATCACCACGAGCCTCGCCCAGCAGGACGCCGAGCACCTGGTCGGCATCCACCTCAACCCGCCGATCGCCGCACCCGACCCCGGCACGTTCGACGACCTGACCGACACCGAGCGGGCCGCGCTCGAGGCGCTGCGGCACGCGGGCGAGCACGAGTCCGGCTACTCCGCGGAGATGTCGACCAAGCCGCAGACCGTCGGCTACGCGCTGACCGACTCGCCGGCCGGGCTCTGCGCGTGGATCGTGGAGAAGTTCCAGTCGTGGACCGACTGCGACGGCCTGCCCGAGAACGTGCTCACCCGCGAGGAAATGCTCGACGACATCACGCTGTACTGGCTCACCCGCACCGCCGCGTCCTCGGCCCGGCTGTACTGGGAGAGCATCCGCCAGGTCACCGAGTGGTTCACCGAGTCCACCGACGACACCGTGCCGGTGCCGACCGGGTGCTCGATCTTCCCGAAGGAGATCCCCCGGCCGTCGCGGCGGTGGGCGGCCAAGCGCTACCCCGACATCCGGCACTGGCGCGAGCTCGACCGGGGCGGGCACTTCGCGGCGTTCGAGCAGCCGGAGCTGTTCGTCGAGGAGGTGCGGACGTTCTTCCGGCTGGTGCGGTGATCGTGTTGTCCGGGCGCGCAGCCGATGTGCCCGGCCGTGCAGCGGGCGTCGCCGTTGCGGCCCGCCGGCGGCATCGTGTCCCACGTGGACACCGATCCTTCCAGCAACGTGGTGGTCTTCCAGCTGCGCCGCGGCCGCGACGAGCACGCGGCCGGCAGCGCGCCGACGATCGCCGAGGACTGTGTGCGCCGGGCGTGGGACTCGGCGCGGTACCAGCACGGTGCGCGACCCGAGGACGTGGTCGCACTGCACTCGGAGTGGGAGCCGTCCGTGGCGGACAGCTACTTCATCGAGACGACGTTCCCGAACGCGGCCGTCTACTACACGTTCCCGCGGCCGGACCCGGACCGGTGGGTGGAGGCGTTCGCCGCCGCGCGCCGGCAGCTCGAGTCCGTGACGACGCAAGGGTTTGCCACGCGCGTGAACGAGGTGGAGCGGGACGGCGAGCTGCTGCCGATGCTGTGGAGCGCGTCGTCGCCGCAGTTCGACCTGCTCGCGGCGATGCCGCACCGCGCGGTGGTGCCCGGCGGGCTGTACGCGTCGCTGGCGATGGTCGGCCCGACCCCCAACGGCGGGCTGGGCATCAGCCACCAGACCCGCTACCAGCTCGACGGCGACTTCGACACCCAGTTCGAGTCGGCGTGCGCGACGCTCGCGGCCGGGCTGCGGATGGAGGCCTACGACAACGGCGTGCTCGACCTGCACCGGGAGGGGAGCCTCGCCGCGCCCGCGGTGTGCCTGCCGAACTTCTACGCCGAGGTGGCCCCGCTGGTCGGCGAGGACCGGTTCGTCGCGGCGATGCCGTGCCCGCAGCACGTGATCGTGGCGGCGGCGTCCTCCCCGCACGTGCGCACGATCCGCGCGATGGTGATGGAGTCGGACTACCCGTCCTCGGAGATGATCCCGAGCCTGCTCGCCTTCGACGAGGCCGGCATGTCGATCGTCGCGGAGCGCCGCTAGCGTCCGGCGCGGGACGCTAGGGCATCGTGACGGTGACGAGCCAGCCGGGGTGGTCGGTGGTGCCGGACATGCCGATCGTCGTGCCGCTCACGAAGGTCAGGTTGGTCGTCGCGAAGACGTGCTGGACGCTGCCGTCGCCCTTGCGGTAGAAGCCCGCGCGGTTGCAGTCCTGCACGTTCGGGCTGCCCTGGTAGCGCAGGTTCAGGTCGCCGGAGACCACCACCGGGCCGCTCGCCGTATAGCCCACCGCGCGGGTCATCAGCTCGCGGCACTGGGCCAGCGCCGTCGTACCGCTGCGGGCGGACAGGTGGGTGGTGCACGCGCTGAGCCGGCCGGCGGGCAGGCACGCCCACACGCGCATCTCGTTGCCGTCGTCCTGCGCGGTGTAGCGGCCGGTCGCCGCGGGACCGCCGGCGAGCGCGGAGGCGACCATCACGATGTTGCCGTACCGCTGGCCGTTGGTGCACAGCACCGGCGTGCCGTCGCGGTGCTGCGCGGCCACGAACACCGCCTGCGCGGCACCCATCGCCGCCCGCAGCCGGTCGACGTCGCCCGAGCAGGCCTCGTTCACCGACAGGACCTGCGGCTTCGTCGACGTGATCACCGAGACGGCCTTCGCCATCACTGGCTCGGCGCCGGTGTAGCAGCCGGCGAGCCCGCTGTGGCAGATGTTGAGCTGCAGCACCTTGACGGTCGTGGCCGCCGAGGCGGGCGGCACCACCGCGAATCCGAACAGGGCCAACGACATCACGGCGACGAGCCGGGCGAGGATGCGCACGGGATCACACAAGCAGACCACGGTCCGGGGTGGCAAGATCCGGGCTACCGTCGAGCAGGAGATCCCCATGGAGCTGACCAACGAACCGGCCGGGCAGGTGCTCGCGGCGCGGCCGTTCAGCGTGCTGGTCGCGCAGGGGACGATCTCCGTTACCGGGCCGCGATAATGCGACGGCCCAACCCGGTGCTGTGGCTGTGGTATCAGTACGGCGGCCGGCTTCCCGCCCGCTACCGCGACTGGGTACTGCACGACGCCACCTGCCGCACCTGGCTCGTCCGCGCGCTGCTGCGGACGCTGGTGGTGCTCGCGCCGGTCTTCGCGGTACTGCTGGTACTTCTGGGGCTGGTGGGAGGAAACTGGCCGATCGCGCTCGGCTCCATCCTGCTCGGGGTACTGGTGAGCCTGCGGTTCGCGGTGGCCAACGCGATGGAGAGCGTCGACTCCCGGCTCGTGAGGTACGGGTTCCCGCCGGGCCACGCGTCCGCGACGCGGCGGGCGAAGGACGCGGCCAAGCACGCCGACGAGGCCGAGCGATACCGGCGGAAGTGGGGCCGGTCCACCTGAACGAGATCGCCCACTAGGCCATTAGCGGGGAATTTCCGGAAATGGAGCCACGCGCGGCGACAAATCGTCAACCTGACCGGGGAAAGACATTGCGACCAGCACATCGCTAACGTCGACATCACGTTCGCAGCAGCGAAACGGAACCCCCACAGGTGGAGGTGCTCGTGATCATCATCGGCCTGGGTATCGGAATCTCGATCTGTTGCGGCTGGTGGTACTGCGGCTGAGCAGACCAGCACGCCGTCGTCGATCCAGTTCCCGTTAGTTGCGAATGGGCGCCCGGCTCCGTCGCCGGGCGCCCCCAATTCACGTTTCCAAGAATCTGCGCACGGCGTCCTCGCGGCGCCGTGGCACCCATTCCGTCGGAATGTGGTCCGCCGGCGCCCGGTAACCGCGCAACACCCGTTTGGCCACCGCCTGCCGGTGCACCTCGTCGGGCCCGTCGTAGATGCGGGCGGCCCGCGCCCGGCGGTACATGTCCTCCAGCGGCAGGTCCGCGGAGTAGCCGAGGGACCCGTGTGCCTGCAGGGCCCGGTCGATGACGTCGTGCAGCACCCGGGCGCCCCAGAACTTGATCGAGCTGATCTGCGTCCGCGCCGCCGGCACGCCCTCGGTGTCGATGGTCCACGCGGCCTGCAACGTCAGCAGCCGCAACGCGTTCAGCTCGGTCCACGAGTCCGCGACCCAGTTCTGGATCGTCTGCTTCTCCGCCAGCACCGACCCGTGCGCGAACCGGTACAGCGCCCGCTCGCACAGCATGTCCAGCGCCCGCTGCGCCTGCCCGATCCACCGCATGCAGTGGTGGATCCGGCCCGGCCCGAGCCGGCTCTGCGCGATCGGGAACCCCATCCCGCGCTCCCCCAGCATCGCCGACTCCGGCAGCCGCACGCCGGTGAGCGTGACCTCCGCGTGATTGTCCAGCCGCGCCGGCCGGGGTCGCGGGTCCTCCATCGTGCCGAGGTCCCGCTCGACGACGAGCCCCGGTGTGCCGGCCGGCACGATGAACTGCGACGCGCGCCGGTGCGGCTCGGCGTCGGGGTCGGTCACCGCCATCACGATGAAGAAGTCCGCGACCGAGGCGTTGGTGATGAACCACTTCCGCCCGTCCAGCACCCACTCGGCACCGTCGGGCACCGCCGCGGTCGTGAGCAGCGTCGGGTCGGCGCCGGCGTCCGGCTCGGTCATCGCGTAGGCCGAGCGCATCCGCCCGGCCAGCAGCGGCTCCAGGTACGCCGCCCGCTGCTCGTCAGTGCCGTACCTGGCCAGGATCTCCGAGTTCCCCGAGTCCGGCGCCTGGTTGCCGAACACGTACGGCGCGATCCGCGACCGGCCGATGACCTCGTGCATCAGCCCCAGCTTGACCTGCCCGAAGCCCTGCCCGCCCAGCTCCGGGTCGAGGTGCGCGGCCCACAGACCCCGCGCCTTCACCTCGTCCTGCAACGGCTTGATGGCCGCGCGGAACTCCTCGTCGGACAGCTCGAGCGTCTCCAGCAGCGAGACCTGCGAGTCGACGAACGAGCGCATCCACTTCAGCTGCTCGTCGAACTCGGGATCGGTGGAAAACGACCACGTCACGCGCCAAGCACCTCCTTCACCCGGAACTTCTGGACCTTGCCCGACGTCGTGCGCGGCAGCGGGTCGCCGGTGAAGGTGAACCGCCGCGGGATCTTGTAGTTCGCCAGCTGCTCCTTCAGGTACGGCAACAGCTCACCCTCCGACAGCGACGCCTCCGGCCGCAGCACCACCAGCGCGTCGCCGATCTCGCCCCACTTCGGGTCCTCGACCCCCACGACCGCGGCCTCGAGCACGGCCGGGTGCTGCGCGATCACCCGCTCCACCTCGGCCGGGTACACGTTCAGCCCGCCGCTGATGATCATGTCCTTCGACCGGCCGGAGATGTAGACGTAGCCCTCCTCGTCGACCTGCGCGAGGTCGCCGGTGTGCAGCCACCCGTCGACGAGCGTCGAGGCGGTCGCGTCGGGCCGGCCGTAGTAGCCGAGCATCGTCGCCGGCGAGCGGCAGACGATCTCGCCGACCGTGCCCGGCGGGACGTCGGCGCCGTCGGTGTCGACCACCCGGATCTCCGCGGCACTGCACGCCCGGCCGGCCGAGCCGATCTTGCGGACGGCGTCCGGCCCGTCGAGGTACAGCATCATCGTCGGGAACTCGCTCATCCCGTAGCACTGCAGCAGGTCACACGTCGGGAGCTTGCGCCGCGCGTCCTCGATCGCGGTGACCGGCACGGGCTCGCCGCCGCTGGCGATGATCCGCAGCGAGGACAGGTCACGCGAGGCGATCGTCGGCTCGGCCAGCACCCGCTTGAGCACGGTCGGCACCAGCAGCACCGACGTGACCCGCTCGCGCTCCACCAGCTCGAGGAACCGGGCGGGCTCGAAACCCGTGCTGGGCGAGAGGATCACCCGCCCGCCGCGCCAGAGCGTGGCGAGCGCGATGTCGTGGAACCCGGCCGCCCAGCACAGCGCGGGGACCACGACGAACACCTCGGCCGCCGTCACCGCGTAGTCGACGATCTGGTGAAAGCTGTTCCACAGCACCGTCGAGTGCGTGTGCATCGCGCCCTTCGGCGTGCCCGTGGTGCCGGAGGTGTACTGCAGCAGGAAGAGGTCCTCGGCCGCCACCGGCGGCAACGCCTCGACCCTGCCCGCGCCCACGAGCGCGGTGTAGGACAGGACACCCGGCGTGTCGGGGGTGTCGACGCCGACGTACCGGCGCTCCGCCGACGGCGGCACGATCGAGGCGAGCTCCCGCTCGTAGACCACCCAGCGCGCACCGCAGTCGGCGAGGATGAACTCGACCTCCTGGGTCTTGAGCAGGTAGTTGATCGGCACCACCACGCCGCCGAGCTTGGCCACGGCGAAGAACACCTCGGCCCACTCGAGGCGGTTGTACATCAGCACGCCGACCCGGTCGCCCTTCGCGAAACCCTGGTCCCGCAGCGACGTCGCGAGCCGGGTGGACCGCTCGTCGAGCTCGTCGTAGGTCAGGTCGCGACCCTCGAAGCTGATCGCCACGCGCCGCTCGTTGACCCGCTGCGCGGTGCGTGGCTTGCGGAGCAGCTCCGCCACCGTGTAACTGTCCATCATGTACTCCTAGCGGTACTCCGAGCGGTGTGCTCCTAACGGATTCGCTTCAGCTGGTGGGCGAGGTCGGCGCGGAGCACGCCGCGGATGTCCCGCAGCAGCTCGTCCTGCCCGCCCTCCGCCCACAGCCGCTCCACCAGCGACTCGATCGCGGCGAGCAGCTCGACGCGCCCCGAGCCGGGCGGCACGGACACCGGCCACCGCGCGACACCGGCCTCGAGGACCGCGACCGCGTCGGGTACCCAGCCGTCGTCCTCGCGGACCTGGAGCGCGAGGTCGCCGAGGATGCCCATCGCCGCGATCACCGACGAGCGGGCGCGGTCGTCGGTGAGCGCCGGCAGGACCCGGGAGGCGAGGTCGCGGCGGATGGCGGTCAGCATGTGCTCGGGTGTGATCACGCGTACTCGAGCAGGTCGGCGACCATCCGGCGCATGGTCGGCATCGTGTAGTACATGCGGGCCAGGCGCAGGTCGTCGGTGCCGCCGAGCTGGAACGAGCGGCCGGCCTCGAGCCACATGATCGCGTGCCGCACCTGGTGGTAGGTGACCCAGAAGCGGAGCGCGGCCGGGTCGACCGGGAACCCGCTGTACCGCTCGTAGCGGGTGACGAACGTGTCCTCGGGCAGCAGCATGCACACGAGGTCGCTGCCCATCCGGTTGGAGGGGCAGCACACCCAGCCCAGGTCGTAGAGCGGGTCGCCGAGCGCCGCGAACTCCCAGTCGATCACCGCGGCGATCCGCGGGCCGTCGAAGAGCATGTTGCCGGTCCGGTAGTCCCCGTGCAGCAACGAGGTCCGCGCCGCGTCCGGCAGGTTCGCGCGCAGCCAGCCGATCCCGTCGACCAGGATCGGCTCGGGCTCGTCCCGCACCCGGCCGAGGTAGGCCGCCAGCCCGTCCACCCGCGACGCCGCGAAACCCTTGCCCGGCCCCGGAACCCCGAGGAACCGCAGCCCGGCGCCCCGCCAGTCGGCGCCGTGGATGTCGGCGAGCACCCGGCAGAACAGCTCGCCGACCGGGCCCGCGCCGGCCTCGGCGAGGAACCGCCGGCCCTCCGGCGACCACGGCACGACCGCGGTGCCGGACACCCACGACACCACCGAGTACGCCTCGCCGAACGGCTCGCCGGACTCGTCGAACCACAGTGGCCGGGGCACCGGGACCCGGGTGAGCTCCAGCGCCGCGAGCAGCCGGTTCAGGCGTGCCGGGTGCACCTCGTGCCGGGCCACCGCGCCCGGCCGGAACAACCGCACCACCAGCTTCAGCGGCTCACCGGACGGGCGGGCGAACACCAGCACGCCCGTCTCGTCCGAAAGCCCCTCCCCGGCCAGGCGCCGGTCGACCAGGCGGACCGGGCCCCCGAGCCGCTCGCCGAACCGCTCCTCGACCAGGTCGACGGGCGCGTCCAGCACGCCCATCAGAAGATCGCCGCGTACATGATCTTCTCCTGGGTGGCGTCCTCCCGGCTGAACTCGGCCACCGTGCGACCGAAGCGGGTGACCAGGATCCGGTCGGAGATCGCGAGCACCTCCGGCAGGTAGGAGGAGATGACGATGACGGCCTTGCCCTCGTCGGCGAGCTTGCGGATGAGCTGGTGGATCTCCTCGATCGCGCCGACGTCCACGCCGCGGGTCGGCTCGTCGAAGATCACCACCTCGGGCTCGGCGACGAGCGACTTGCCCACGGTGACCTTCTGCTGGTTGCCGCCGGACAGCTCGACGATCTTGGCGTCGTGGTTGATGGCCTTGACCTTGAGGCGGTCGGACCAGTCCTTGGCGATGCGGTCGCGCTGCGCCTTCGACACGAACCAGTGGCGGCGGCCGCGCCGGGAGGCGAGGTAGCCGAGGTACATGTTCTCCGCGACGGTCATGGTCTCGAAGAAGCCGTCGAGCTTGCGGTCCTCGGTGATGTAGACGATGCCGTCGTCGATGGCCTGCTTGGGCACCCGGTACCGCACCGCCCGGCCGCCCAGCAGCACCCGGCCGCCGTGGATCCGGTTGCGCTTCAACGCCCCGACGATGATCTTCGCGGTCTCGGTCCGGCCGCTGCCGATGAGCCCGGCGATGCCGAGCACCTCGCCGGCGTAGGCGGAGAAGGACATGTTGCGCACGACGTTGCCGAGGATCAGGTTCTCGACCTCCAGCACCTTGCGCCGGCGCACGGGTTCCGCGCTCGGCGCGGGCGCGGTCCGCTGGGTGCCGGTGAGCGCGCGGCCGACCATGTGCCGGACGATCTCGTCCCGGGTCGTCGTCTTGGCGTCCACAGTGGCCACCCGCTCGCCGTCGCGCAGGACGGTGACCCGGTCGGCGATCTGCAGCGACTCCTCCAGCGCGTGCGAGACGTAGATGATGCCGAGGCCGGCCGCGCGTAGCTCGCCGATCACGTCGAACAGGTGCAGCGTCTCCTCGGGCGTGAGCGTGGCGGTCGGCTCGTCGAAGATGATGATCCGCGCGCTGGACCGCAGCGCCCGGGCGATCTCGACCATCTGCTTCTTCGCCGCGCCCAGCGTGGACACGTACGCGGCCGGGTCGACGTGGAAGTTCATCGACTGCAGCAGCTGCTGCGCGCTGATGTTGAGCGAGCGGAACCGGGTGAGCAGCTTCTCGTGGCCCAGCTCGATGTTCTGCGCCGCGGTCATCGTCGGCACCAGGCTGGTCTCCTGGTACACCATGGCGATCCCGTGCTCGAGCGCGTCGTGCGGGCGGCGGAACGTCACCGGCTCGCCGCCGATCTGCATGCTGCCGCTGGAGTGCTGCACCGCGCCGGCGAGGATCTTGCACAGCGTCGACTTGCCGGCGCCGTTCTCCCCGACCAGCGCGTGCACCTCGCCGGAGGACACGTCGAAGTCGATGTCCCGGATCGCGTACACGCCGCGGTAGGTCTTGGTGACCTTGGTCATCTCGACGAGCCGCACGTTCTCCTCGACGTCCGCGAGGTCCGCAAGCTCTACAATGGACTGGCTCGCACGCTCACTCATGCCCTGGCCTCCAGGACCCGGTCGCCGCCGCGGACGGCGAGCAGCAGGCGGTCGCCGTACTGGCGGGCGGAGGTGACGCCGTGCCGGTCGCCGCCGCCGCGGCTGTGCATGCTGGACACCGCGTGCCCCTCCTCGTCGAGCCGGGCCACCAGGCCGTAGGACCGCGGCGGCGCCCACGGCTTGATCACGCCGAGCTTGCGGATCTGCCCGCCCTGCAACGGTTCCAGCCCGTTGTTGAGCCCGCGCAGCGCCGGCCGGATCCAGTAGTCCGGCTCGATCGTGCGCATCATCTCGCCGACGTAGTCCCGCTGGGTCAGCACGAACTCGACGAGCTGGGTGCGCAGCGCGAACACGGCGAGCCAGTAGCCGCCGTCCGGCGCGCGGCTGATCCGGCCCGGGTAGCCGGGGAAGTTGTCCCGCAGCACGGTCCGCCGGCCGTCCTGGCCGAAGCGGCTGATCCGGTGCGTCCACGCCTCGCAGACCACGAGCTCGCCCGCCCCGTCGACCGTCACCCCGCTCGGGTACGCGAGCCCGTCGGCCACCACCGTGGTCGTGCCCGAGGGGTCGTGGCGCAGCAGCCGGCCCAGGGCGTTGCGCTCCATCAGGTCGTGCACCCAGTCCTGGCCGTGGTGGCGGGTGGAGCCGTCGGTGACGTAGAGCGTGCCGTCGTCGGCGACGGCGAGGTCGGTCGGGCAGCGCGCCTCGTCGACGACCACGCTCGTGGTGCCGCCCGGGTCGACCGCGACCACTCCGGTGCCGGCCACGCAGACCAGGACCCGGCCGTCGGCGGCGCGGGCGAGCGCCCCCGCCTCGCCGTCGAAGGAGGCGACGACCGCACGGTCCCCTTCGGACAGCCGCAGCAGCGTGGTGCCGCTGGTGACGTAGAGGTCGCCACCCACGAGCAGCACGTCGTCGGGCTCGGTGAGCTCGGCGACCGTGGCGAGGCCGGCGAGGGCGTCGTTCGGCGTGAGTCCGCCGTCCAGCGGCGGGATCGAGGTGCCGGTGTGGCGGCCGGGGAAGAGGAACTCCCTGACCAGCTGGAGCGCTTCGAGCACGTCGTCCTCCCTCAGCTCACGGTGACCCGGTCGGCGGCCGGCTGCCGGGTGGTGCCGTCGGTCTCGGCCGCGCCGGAGCCGGTCAGCTTGATCCGGCCGACCCGGTTGTTCTCCAGGCCACCGATGTAGAGGTAGCCATCGTGCTCGCGCATCGAGGTGATCGTGGCGTGCGCCTCGCCGCCCGGGTCCCAGTAGGACTCGAGCACCTCGCCGGACTCGGACACCTTCACCACGCAGCCGTGGTTCATGCTCGGGTAGAGCCACTCGTCGCGCGGGATCCGCTTCATCATGCGGCGGCGGAACGTCGGCATCCGCATCGCGAGGTCGTAGGCGGGCGAGCGCATCCCGTTGAGCGCCACCCAGTACGCGCCGTCCGAGCTGCGGTTGATGTTGTCGAGGTAGCCGGGGAAGTTGTCCATGAAGATCTCCAGCCGGCCCTTGTTCGGCCCGCGGTGGTAGTACCGCAGGATCCGGCACAGCCAGGTCTGCGCGATCAGCAGCGAGTCGCCGTCGTGGCAGCTGCAGATCCCGTTGGGGAACACCAGGTCCCGCACCACGGTCCGGGTCTTCCCGGTGGCCGGGTCGTAGCGGACCAGGCGCCCGTTGGGCCGGCCCTCGACGCCGTCGAGGATCCAGTCGGCCATGTCGAACCGGGTGGTGGCCTCGCTGAAGTAGATCTTGCCGTCCGGGGTGATGTCGAGGTCGTCGGCCATCCGCAGCCGCGAGTCGTCGCGCAGCCGGGTCCACGTGCGGTTGGTCTCGTCGGAGAGCTTGTGGTGCTTGCCGTCCGGCGTCACCGAGTACAGGCCCATGCCGCCGACGCAGACGACGAGGTCGCCGGCCTCGTCGAAGCCCATGCCCAGCGGGTGCCCGCCGATCCTCGCGAAGATCTCCTTGTGCTCGAAGTTGCGGCCGGAGAACCGCAGCACCCACCCCTGCCGGGTGCCGCAGTAGAGCCGGCCCTCCTTGTCCAGCACGACGTCCTCGGGCCCCTCGACCTCGCCGACGCCGATCGCCTCGGCGTCGCGCAGCTTGTCGTTGATCTCGAACGGGCTGCCCGACCCGGGGCGGATGTCGACCAGCGGTCCGTACTGCAGGATCGTCGGGTTGACGTAGGTCTTCTGGATGGCCTTGCCGCGGTTCTTGCCCCACTTGATGTCGAGCCCGACCGCGACGATCAGCACGACGGCGAGCACGGTCTGCAGCACCTCGCCGCCGACGTTCATCAGCAGCAGACCCTTGCCCAGCAGGCTGATCGTGGCCGCGCCGATGAACGCGCGCCACACCGTGCCCTTGCCGCCGGACAGGCTGATGCCGCCGAGGATGACCGCGGTCAGCACGTTGAGCTCGAGCCCCTCGCCCACCCGGGCGCTCGCGCTGGACAGGCGCGCGGCGTAGAAGATGCCGGCGAGGGCACAGAGGACACCGGCGAACACGTAGCTCAGCAGCAGCACCCGCTCGACCCGGATGCCGGCGTGCCGCGCGGCCCGGCGGCTGGCGCCGACCGCGGTGATGTGCCAGCCCAGCCGGGAGCGGCTGAGCACGACGTGCCCCACGAGGAGCACGACGACGAGCGTGACGAAGCTGAACGGGATGCCGGCGACCTTGCCCGAGCCGAACCACTCCCACACGGGGTCCGTCACGAAGATCGTCGCGGTCTGCGCGGAGAAGTTGAGGTCCAGCAGGTTCAGCACGCCCTTGAAGATGATCAGGGTGACCAGCGTGGTGAGGAACGGCCGGGCCTTGAGGTAGGCGACGATGCCGCCGTTGATGCTGCCGAGCAGCGCCCCGGCCAGCAGGGTCAGGCCGATCGCCGGCAGCACCGGGACCCCGCCGATGGTGATCAGCAGGATCATGACCATGTTGCAGAGCCCGAACATCGAGCCCACCGACAGGTCGATGCCGCCGGAGATCATCACCACGGCCATGCCGATGCACACGAACGAGATCTCGGCGAGCTCGGCCGCCGTGGAGAGCATGTTCTCGCTGGTGGCGAACCCCGGCGTGGTGACGGAGAAGAACACGACCACCGCGACCAGCAGCGTGAGCGGGATGGCCGGCTCCATCCACCGCTTCTCGAACAGCTCGGCGAAGACCTGCTGCAGGGCGATGCGGCGGCGCAGGTGACGCAGGCGGGTGCCGAACGTCTCGCCGTCGAGCACGTTGCGTTCCGGTGGGCGACGCGAGCCGGCACGCCGCGAGGTCACACTGGCCGTCATGGGACTTCTCTCTCGGGAGCGGTGCGGGGAGGATGGCGCCGGGACCCCCCTGGGGGCGGGCGTCCCGGCGCCGGGTCGTGGACCTGTGGACAGTCCTCAGCGGACGGTCAGGCCGTCCTTCTTGCCGTCGTAGCACATGTTCGGCTGGTTCCAGTTGGTCCGGTCGATCTTCACCAGCGGGGTGAAGTCGGAGATCCGCGAGGAGCCGGGGGGCCTTGCCGCCTGGAGCAGCTGCTTGGAGATGGCCACGATGTCGGTGCCCTGGGTGGGCACGGAGTAGCCGTAGGACTGGAAGAACAGGCCGTCACGCAGGCCCTCGCAGGTGATCACGCTGTGGTCGGAGGTGAACACCTTGACCTGGTTGATCTTGCCGGCCTCCTTGATGGCGGTGGCCGCGCCGTACTGCATCTGGTCCCAGAAGCCCCAGCTGGCGCACAGGTTCGGGTGCTGCTGGATGACCGTGGCGGTGATGTCGTGGGCCTTGGTCCGGTCCCAGTTCGCCGCCTGGGTGGACACGATCTTGATCTCCGGGTTCTTGTCGAAGACCTCCTTCGCGCCGGCCATCACGTCGAGGGTGAACCCGGACGTCGCGTCGCCCTGGACGATCTGGACCTCGTGCGAGGTGTTCGTGCTCTTGCCGCAGGCGGTGACGATGTCGGTGGCGATGCGGCGGCCGAGGTCGATGGTGTCCGCGCCGACGAACGCGTCGGACTTGTAGTTGGACACCATGTTGATCTGGACGACGTAGATGCCCTTCTGCTCCGCCTGCTGGATCAGCTTGGCGAGCACCTGGACGTCGAAGTTGTGCACCACGAGCACGGCCGGCTTCTCGTTGATCAGCGACTGGACCGCCTCGGCCTGCCGGCCGGTGTCCCAGTTGGGGTCGCGGATCACGTACTTCATGCCGACGGCCTCGAACCCGCGCTTGAGCTGCCGGTTCCACTCCTCCATCAGCGGCGTGCCCATGCCGACCGGGACGAACGCGGCCGTCTTGCCCTCGAGGCTGCTGACCGCGTGCTCACGCAGGTCCTTCGAGGACACGTTGGCGGGCAGGCCTTCCCCGCCACCGCCTCCGCCACCGCCGCTGCTGCCGCTGCTTCCGGTCGAACAGCTCGTCACGGCGAGCAGAGCCGCCACGGCGAGGGCGACACCTCGGACCTTTCGCATGTGCAGGACCTCCCTGTCCTTGTCTCTAGCGGGTTTTCAGTCGCCCTGGCGGACGGTCTCCTCGTCCCTCGGGTGCAGCCGGTTGTCGAGCACCAGCGCGCCGAGCAGGATCAAGCCCTTGACGATGTCCTGTTCGTGGGTGTTCATGTTGAGGATCGTCATCCCGTTGAGCATCACGCCGATGAGCGCGGTGCCGACCACGACGGACAGCACGCTGCCCCGGCCGCCGACGAGGCTGATGCCGCCGACCACGACGACCAGCAGCACGTCGTAGATCAGCGAGCCGTCGATGACCTGGGTGTTGAAGCCGCCGACCGAGCCGGCCACCACGAGGCCGCCGACGAACCCGATGGTGGCCGAGACCATGTACTCGATCGTCGTGAATGGACGGACCGGGATGCCGGTGAGCGCGGCGGCGCCCGCGTTGTCGCCGTGGGCGTAGATGAACCGGCCGGTGCGCGTCCGGGTGAGCATCAGCTGGGCGAGCGCGGCGACGACGAGGAAGACGATGATCGGCACCGGGATGCCGGCGACCGTGCCGCCGCCGAGCCAGCGCACGAAGGTCCGGTCACCCGGGAGCTCGGCGATCAGCCCGTCGAGGATCGTGGTGCGGGCGAGGCCGTAGATCAGCAGTCCGGATGCGAGGGTGGCGAAGAGCGCGGGGATCTCGACGAACGCGATGAGGAAACCGTTGAGCAGCCCCATGATCAGCACGACCGCGAGTCCGACGAGGAGCGCCACCGGGGTGCTGGCGCCGGTCTGCATGAGCTGGATCGAGATCGCGGTGGCCACGCCCATCGAGGCGATGAGCGAGAGGTCCATCCCGCGGGCGATGACGACCACCGCCATCGCGACGCCGAGGATCCCGAGCGAGGACACGCTGCGCACGAGGTTCAGCAGGTTGTCCGTGGCGAGGAAGCCGTCCAACAGGATCCCGAAGACCACGAACAACGCGATGACGACGAGCAGGACGATCTGCTCCTGCGTCCGCGCGGTTGGTTTGATCTTGGCCAGCACCGTGGTCATCCGCACTCCGAACTCGTGTGTACCGTTCGGTCGGTCTATGTACTGACCGAACGGTACACTACTGGAGCCGTCCGTCAAGACCGGTCACTCGACGTGATTTGCTTCCCCCTCAGTCAACCGTCTGGAGGAGACTGTGCTGCCTTCCTCGTCCCCATCCGATGCTGCTAGTGGTCCCCTGCACGGCATCCGCGTCGTCGAGCTCGCCGGCATCGGCCCGGCGCCGTTCGGCGGCATGCTGCTCGCGGACCTCGGCGCGACGGTGATCCGAGTGGACCGTCCGGGCGCGCGGCAGGCCGGCAACCCGCTCGAGCCGTCGCTCGACCTGCTGGCCCGCGGGCGCCGCTCGGTGACGCTGGACCTGAAGTCCCCGGCCGGACTGGCCGCGCTGCTGCGCCTGGTCGACGGGGCCGACGCGCTGATCGAGGGCTTCCGCCCGGGGGTGGCCGAGCGGCTCGGCTTCGGGCCGGACGTGTGCCTCGAACGCAACCCGCGCCTGGTGTTCGGCCGGATGACCGGCTGGGGCCAGACCGGCCCGGTCGCGCCGCGGGCGGGCCACGACATCAACTACATCGCGCTGGCCGGCGCCCTCGACCCGATCGGCCACGCGGGCGGGCCGCCGGTGGTGCCGCTCAACCTGGTCGGCGACTTCGGCGGCGGCGGGATGCTGCTGGCGTTCGGCGTGGTGGCGGCGTTGCTCGAGGCCCGCGGGTCAGGCCGTGGTCAGGTGGTCGACGCGGCCATTGTGGACGGTGCGGCGCTGCTGACCACGATCCTGCACGCCATGCGCGCGCAGGGCATCTGGACCGACTCGCGTGGCGAGAACCTGCTCGACGGCGGCGCCCACTTCTACGGCGTGTACGAGTGCGCGGACGGCCGCCACGTCAGCATCGGGTCGATCGAGCCGCAGTTCTACCGGCGGCTCCTGGAGCTGCTGGACCTGGCCGGCGACCCGATGTTCGTCGACGGCCACCGCGACCCGGCGGCGTGGCCGGAGCTGCGCTCGCGGCTGGAGGTGCTGTTCCGGAGCCGGACCCAGCGCGAGTGGTGTGACCTGCTGGCCGACGAGGACACCTGCTTCGCGCCGGTCCTGTCGATGGGCGAGGCCCCCGACCACCCGCACAACCGCGCGCGCGGCACCTTCGGCACGGTCGACGGGGTGGTGCAGCCGGCCCCGGCGCCGCGGTTCAGCCGCAGCGGCGAGATGCCGCTGCGCAAGCCGCCGCGGCCGGGCGAGCACACCCGCGAGGTGCTCGCCGAGGCCGGCCTGACCGCGGCGGAGATCGACGAGCTAGTCGGCGACCAGGTCCCCGGCCGAGTCTCCGGCTGAGGACCCGGCCGGGTGGGCGGCGCCGGCGAACTCGTCGGTCCACCAGTACCCGGCCAGGAACTCCCGGGCCGCGACCATGTACTGGATCGTCGGGGTGCCCTCCTCGAGCCAGTTCAGCCGGGCGTCCCGGTAGAGCCGCTCGATCGGGTGCCGGCGGGTGTAGCCGATGCCGCCGTGCACCAGCAGCGCGCGGTCGGTCACCCGCCCCACCGCCTCCAGCCCGAACAGCTTCACCAGCGACGCCTCGGCCGGGATGCGCCGGCCGGCGTCCCACTTCGCCGCCGCGTCGTCCAGCATCAGGCGCAGGGCCTGCAGGTCCATCGCCATCTCGGCAAGGTAGCGCTGGATCGCCTGCCGCTGGGCGATCGGCCTGCCGAAGGTCACCCGCGAGCGGGCGTGCCGCAACGACAGGTCGAACGCGTGCTGGCCGGTGCCGAGCGAGCTGGCCGCGATGAACACCCGGCTGATCTCCAGGGCACGCTCCAGGTTGTCCTGACCCTCGCCCGGCTTGCCCACCAGGTTCGTCGCCGGCACCCGGACGTCGGTGAACGTGAGCAGCCCGTGCTCGCCGCCCTTGCAGCCCATCGTCTCCGGCAGCGGCTCGATCGTGAGGCCCGGCCGGTCCCGCTCCACCAGGATCGACGTGACCTCGGCCGGCGCGGTCTTGGCCATGACCAGGAAGTGCGACGCCAGGTCGGAGTTGGTGATCAGCCACTTGCGGCCGTTGACCACGTAGTCCGAGCCGTCCAGCACGGCCGTCGAGCCCAGGTCGGCACCCGTGCCGTGGTCCGGCTCGGTCAGCGCGAACGCGACGGACTTGTCCCCCGTGGCGATGCCGGGCAGCAGCGCACCCCGCTGCGTCGCGGAGGCCAGCTCGCTCATCGCGTGGGCGAACGAGTTGTGCACGTGCACCACGACCCGGATCCCGCCCTGGATCTTGGCGAACTCCGCGATGATCGGCAGGTACTGCCGGATGGTGAGCCCGTGCCCGCCGTACTCCGGCGGCACCAGGAAACCGAACGCGCCGACCCGGCGCAGCACCGGCATGATCTTGTCGTACGGCAGCGACTCGCGGTCCTCGATGTCACTCTCCAGCGGCGCCAGCTCGTCCCAGATCGCGGCGAAAACCCGATCCTTCAGCTGCCGGTAGGCGTGATCGTCCACATCATCCTCCTGATTGACCGGTCGGTACATTGGTAGCCGAGAGATGCCGCGGTACACAAGGGTGACCACTCGCACGTTCGGTCAATAGGTGGACGACGCACTGCTGACTGATCGGTACTGTGGAGACCAGCAACCGGCCGGATCGGTCGTAAAGCGAGAGGCAGGACCATGCCGAGACAGCAGGATGGCACCGGCGAGTCCACCCACGAGCGGATACTCCGGGTGGCGGCCGAGGTGTTCGCCCGGAAGGGCTACCACGGCACCGGTGTGGCGGAGCTGGGCGAGGCGGCCGGCCTCAAGCGGGGCGCGCTCTACTACCACATCGGCTCGAAGGAAGACCTCCTCTACAACCTGTCCAAGCGGCACGTCGAGGAGGCGCTCGAGCGCGGCCGCACGGTCGTCGACTCCGACCTGCACCCGGTCGACAAGCTGCGCGCGCTGGCCCGCGAACACGTCCAGACCATCGCCGCCCGGCGGGACGAGGTCACCGTCGTCATGCGCGAGATGCACGCGCTCACCGGCAAGCGCGCCCGCCAGCTCACCAAGCTCCGCGACGAGTACCAGGGCCTGTTCGCCAAGGTCCTGCAGGAAGGCGTGGACGAGGGCGTGTTCCGCGCCGCCGACCACGTCACGGTCCTCGGCGTGCTCGGCATGTTCAACTGGACCCACGTGTGGCTCGACGTCGAGAAGGGCCCGCTCACCCCCGAGCAGGTGGCCGACCGGCTCACCGACATCGTGGTCTACGGCGAGCTGCTCTCCCCCAGGTCGGCCAACCGCCCGAACCGGACCGGCGCCCGGCCGCGCAAGGTGGCGGCTCAGCGGTAGGACACCACCACCCGCACCGAGCCGGCCCGCTTGTCCCGCGTCTCGGCCAGTGCCGCCGCGAACTGGCCGGGCGCGTACACGTCGCTCACACTGCCGGTGAGGTCGAGCCGGCCGGTGGCCACCAGGTCCACCAGCTCGGCCAGCTCCGCCGCGGTGCAGCCGAAGCTCCCGACGAGCCGCAGCTCGCGGCTCACCAGCGTCTCCTGCCGCATGCCCAGCGCCAGCCGGTCCGGCGAGATGCCCACGACCACGCAGGTCCCCTGCGGGCGCAGGCAGCGCAGCGCCGTGCCCACGATCTCCGGGTGGCCGACGAACTCGAAGGCCACGTCGGCACCGCCGCGGGTCTCGGCCACCACCGTCCGCGCGACCTGCCGGCCCGCGTCGAGGGTGAGCTTGGCGCCGAGTGCCGCGGCCCGCTCGCGGGCCTGCGGGCGCGGGTCGACCGCGATCACCTCACAGCCCAGCACGCCGGCGAGGATCTGCACGGCGTGCATGCCGAGCCCGCCGAGGCCGAACACCACCGCCGTCTCTCCCGGCACGACGTGGGACCGGCGGATCGCGTGGAACGGGGTGGCCACCGCGTCGGTGAGGATGGCGCCGATCTCGGCCGGCACGGTGTCCGGCAGCGGAACCAGGCAACCGGTCGGTACAACGAGCCGGTCGGCCTGCGCGCCAGGCATGTCCACGCCGAGCACCTTGCGCTCCGCGCACGCCTGCGGCTGGCGGGTCCAGCACCGTCCACACCGGCCACACCCGACGTAGGGCAGCACGGCGACCCGCGTGCCCACCTCGATCCCCGTGGTGTCCGGGCCGAGTGCCGCCACCGTGCCGGCCGCCTCGTGCCCCAGCACCACCGGATACTCGGCGGCCACCGTGCTGCCGTCGACCAGGTGCACGTCGGAGCCGCACACCCCGCACGCGTCGACGGCCACCACGGCCTCGCCGGCGCCCGGCCTGGGCACGGGAATCTCGGCCAGCTCGAACCGGCCCGGTTCGGTGAGCAGTACCGCACGCATCGTCTGCATGGTGTCCACCTTGACATACCGGCTGCCGCCATCGAACACTGTACCGATCAGTCGGTATAAGGGGAGAGCCATGACATCCGACGCTGTCATCGTGGACGCCGTACGAACGCCGTCCGGCAAGGGAAAGCCCGGCGGCGCGCTGTCCGCGACGCATCCGGTGGACCTGCTCGCGGGCGTCCTCACCGAGCTGGTCGTGCGCACGGGCATCGACCCGGCCGCGGTCGAGGACGTGATCGGCGGCTGCGTCTCGCAGGGCGGCGAGCAGTCGGCCAACATCACCCGCAACGCCGTGCTGGCCGCGGGGTTCCCCGAGCACGTGCCGGCCACGACCGTCGACCGGCAGTGCGGGTCGAGCCAGCAGGCCGTGCACTTCGCCGCGCAGGGCGTGCTGGCCGGCGCGTACGACGTGGTGATCGCGTGCGGCGTCGAGTCGATGAGCCGGGTGCCGATGTTCAGCCAGTACGCGGGGGCCGACCCGTACGGGCCGTCGGTGAACCGGCGCTACCCGCCGCGGCTGGTCGAGCAGGGCGTGGCCGCCGAGCTGCTGTCCCGCCGCTACGACCTGTCGCGCGAGGAGCTGGACGAGTTCTCGGCCGGCTCGCACCAGCGGGCGGCCGCGGCCCGCGACGCCGGCCGGTTCGCCGGCGAGGTCGTGCCGGTCGGCGACCAGGCCACGGACGAGACGATCCGGGACACCACCACCGCGGGCGGGCTCGCCGGCCTCGCCCCGGTGTTCGCGAGCGACGACGTCGGCGCGCGGTTCGGGCCGGTGGACTGGAAGATCACCGCCGGCAACTCCTCGCCGCTCACCGACGGCGCCTCCGCCGTGCTGATCACCTCGGCCCGCCGCGCCGAGCAGCTCGGCCTGCGTCCGCGCGCCCGGTTCACCTCGTTCGCCGTGCTCGGCGACGACCCGGTCCTCATGCTGCGCGCGGTCGTCCCGGCCACCGAGCTGGCCCTCAAGCGGGCCGGACTGTCCATCGGAGACATCGACGCGTTCGAGGTCAACGAGGCGTTCGCGCCGGTTCCCCTGGTGTGGCAGCGGGAGACGGGCGCGGACGCGGCCCGGCTCAACAAGCACGGCGGCGCCATCGCGCTCGGCCACCCGCTCGGCTCGTCCGGCACCCGGCTGCTCACCACGCTCCTCGGCGTGCTCGAGTCCGACGGCGGCCGGTACGGGCTGCAGACGATGTGCGAGGGCGGCGGCATGGCCAACGCGACGGTGGTGGAGCGCGTCGATGGCTGAGCCGCGGGTCGCGGTCGTCACCGGCGGCTCGCGCGGCATCGGCGCGGAGATCACCCGCCAGCTCGCCGGGCGCGGGCTGCGGGTGGCGTGCACCTACCGGTCCGGCAAGGACGAGGCCAACGCGCTCGCCGCCGAGCTGGCCACGGACGTGCTCACCGTCCACTTCGAGCTGGGTGACGCCGAGTCGGCCGAGTCGCTCGTGGCCACGGTGCTGGAGCGCTTCGGCCGGCTGGACACGCTGGTGCTCAACGCGGGCGTGTGGCACGGCGGCCGCCTCGAGGACCTCGACCCGTCGCTGTGGTGGCGGGTGCTGGAGTCCAATGTGGGCGGTGCGGCGCAGGTCGCCCGGGCGGCCCTGCCGGCGCTGCGCCGGGGGTCCGCGCCGAGCGTGACGCTGGTGTCCTCGGCGGTCGGCATCATCGGCTTCCCCGGCGACACCGCGTACGGCAGCGCCAAGGCGGCGATGACCGGGTTCGCGCGGTCGCTCGCCAAGGAGGTCGGCCGGGACGGCATCCGGGTGAACGTGCTCGCGCCGGGCTTCGTCGAGACCGACATGACCGCGGCGATCCCCGAGCGGTCCCGGGAGCGGATCATCGCCGACATGGTCCTGCGCCGCCTCGGCACGGCCGCGGAGGTGGCCCGGGCCGCGGTGTTCCTGGCCGAGGACGCCACGTACTGCACCGGCACCATCCTCACGGTCGACGGCGGCTGGTCGCTCTAGTGTC
>NZ_DASWSJ010000197.1:0-23164 GCF_036402745.1 Actinophytocola sp.
CTGCGCCTGCACCGGGCGGGCCGGCCGGTCTACGCGACCGGGCGGAGCCTGGAGGGCCTGAAGGACCTCGAGGACGAGGGCATCACGACGATGCGCCTCGACGTCACCGACGAGGAGTCGATGACCGCCGTGGTCGACCGGATCACCGAGGAGCACGGCGCGGTCGGGGTCCTCGTCAACAACGCCGCGTACAGCCTCAACGGCACGATCGGCGAGACCCCGCTCGAGCAGGTGCGCCGGCAGTTCGAGACGAACTTCTTCGGCCTGTCGCGGATGACGCAGCTGGTGTTGCCGGGCATGCGTACGCAGCGGTCCGGCCGGATCGTCATGATGTCGTCGATCTTCGGCCTGTTCGCCACCCCCGGCCGCGGTTACTACCAGGCGACCAAGCACGCGCTGGAGGCCATCAGCGACTCGCTGCGGCAGGAGGTGCGGCCCTGGGACATCCAGGTGTCGATCATCGAGCCGTCACCGATCCTGGGCTCCTTCGTCCCGACCACGGTCGGCGACCTGGACCTGGACACCGACAGCGACCTGTACGCCGAATTCTGGGACTACTTCGTCCAGTGGCACGGCGCCTACCGCGAGGTCGACAAGCCCACGGGCCGCGGCCGCACCGCGGTCCGCTCGGCCAAGGTCGCCGAGGTGATCGAGAAGGCGATCACGGCACGCAAGCCGAAGATCCGCTACCGGGTCGGCGTCCCGGTGCGGCTGCTCAAGCCGCAGCGGGCGGTCTTCGGCGACCGGGCATGGGAGGTGTTCCTCACCAAGTTCTTCCCCCAGCCCTGACCCGGGTTCGTCACCCGAAAGCGGCTCCGAACCGGACGGTTCGGAGCCGCTTTCGTTGGTGCCGCTCAGGTTTCGCGGGCCGCTCGAGTTTCGCAGGCGCCCGGGCTTCGCGGGCCGTGTCCTCGCTCAGGCCGCGTTGCGCGTCGGGCCGACGACGGCCGCGCCGCCGCACGGGCCGATGTAGAGGATGCTGAACGAGTCGAGGCAGTTGATCAGCAGCTGGAGCACGAGCCGGTCGGTCACGATGACGAACAGCTGGCTCGGCCGCTGGAAGTCGTCGATGATCCGGTAGGTGCGGAAGAGCGAGCCGTCGGTCATGGCGAACAGGGCCCGGTAGACGACGTCCTTCTCACTCGAGGTGGCGGCTTCCGCCCACGCCCCCAGCACGTCGAGCCCCAACGCGAGGCGAAATCTCGAGCCGGCAGGGTGACCGCCAGGCCCCGCGGGTGGGTTCATGACCGCGCTCCCGGGATCCATAACATCGTTGTGTTATAAGCGAATAGTAGCATGCTTTCGACCGGATCGCCTGCTTCGGCGACCCGGTCGATTGGTTCGGGAAACTACTGAGCGGCAACAACTTCCCGGTTCGCGACCCGGCCGGCCCGACGGTCGGATAACAGACCGGTCCGGTGCAGCCACCCCACCGTGTCGGCGATCGTGCCGGCGACCGGACGGGCGGTGAGACCGCCGGTCGGCGCGCTCTCGCTCACCGCGGTCTCGCAGGCGCAGGTGTAGATCGCGCCGTACTCCGCCGGGATGTGCCACGGCCAGAACCGTTGCACCAGCCCGACGAACGCGCCGAACGGCAGCAGCGCCGCCGCCGGCACGCGCACCGCCGGCAGCCGCCGGCCGGTGACCTCGCGGACCGTCGCCACGTACTCCCGGGTGCGCACGTACCGGCCCGGGCCGAAGTAGCGGCCCGGGCCCTCGCCCGCGACGAGGGCGGCGTGCAACTCCGCCGTGTCGCGGACGTCCCCGAGCGGGAACCCGCCGGTGGGCCAGATCGGCGCCAGACCACGCAACGTGGCCAGGAGCCTGCCGGTCTGGTCACCGATCCTCGGGTCGTGCGGGCCGAGCAGCGCGGGCGGGTACGTGATCGCCACCGGCGCCCCGTCCTCCTGGTACCGGCGGGCGACCCGCTCGGCCGCCGCCTTGCTCGCCAGGTACGGCTCCCGGGCGTCGCCGACCGGCGACGCCGCGTCGAGCGGCCGCTCCTTCGACGGGAACAGCGCGGCCACGCTGGAGACGTACACCGTGCGCCGCACCCCGGCGCGCACCGCGGCCGCCAGCACGTTCTCGGTGCCGGCCGCGTTGGTGCGCACCATGTCCCCGCGACGCCGCGAGTCGAAGCTGTACACCGAGGCGGCGTGCAGCACCGCGTCGGCGCCGGCGACGGCCCGCGAGACCGAGGCCTCGTCGAGCACGTCACCGGAGCGGACCTCGACCGCGTCCGCCGGGACGCCGAGCGGCACCAGCGCGGGCCGCACCGCGGCCTCGTCGCGGGCGAGCACCCGGACGCGATGCCCGGCCCGGACGACGGCCGCCACCGAGTGGGCGCCGACAAAGCCGGTCCCGCCCGTCACACACACCAACATGACGACTCCCGCCGGCTCAGGCGCTGCGCGCGGACCGCTGGTCGAGTGGCTGGAACGAGCCGTCGAGGAACAGCAGCGGCTGACCACCGCCCCGGCTCGCGCTCCGCACGGTGCCGAGGAAGATCGAGTGGTCGCCGCCGGGGTAGACCTCGGTCACCTCGCACTCGAGCCAGGCGAGCGACCCGGCCAGCAGCGGCACGCCCGTGTGCCGGCCGGGGAACCAGTCCACCTGCTCGAACTGCGCCATGCCCTCCGGCCGGCTCTTGTTCGTGAAGTACCGCCCGACACCCTCCTGCTCGGCGCTCAGCACCGACACCCCGAAGCTTCGCGCCCCGAGGATCGCGTCGTGCATCCGAGCGGTGTGGGCCACGCAGCACAGCACCATCGGCGGCTCCAGCGACACGGAGGTGACCGCGTTGGCGGTCATCCCGTGCGCCTTCTCGCCGTGCGCGGTGAGCACGGTGATCCCGGTCGCGAACTGCGCCATCACCGTGCGCAGCACGCTCGGCGTCACCTCCTGCTCATCGGCCGGGCGCAGCATCGACACCGGCGGGGGCACCGCCGCCTCGTGCGGCAGCCGCCGCGGCCCGGTCACCGCCCGTCCCCCGCGGTCGCCGGCTCGACGACGCGGGCGGGCGCTGCCGGGACCGTGGAGTACGGCACGAGCGCGTCACGCAGCGCCGCGGGCACCCGGGTGGGTGCGGTGTTGTTGTTGTCGCCCCGCATGCACGCGATGCGCTGCCGGCCGGTGGCCACCAGGTTCTCGGCCCCGTCGGCGATCTTGACGTAGTCGAAGCTGAACTGGATCTGCGTCTGCGTCAGCTCCTCCAGTCGCATTCGGACGGACAGCAGGTCGAACGCCGTGATCTCGGCGAAGAACTCGCACTCCACCTTCAGCGTGAACAGTTTCAGGTCCTCCCGCAGGTCCGCCAGGACCGCCGGGGCCTTCTCCTTCAGGAACATCTCCCGGCAACGTCCCTGCCACCGCAGGTAGTTCACGTAGTAGACGTTCCCGACCAGGTTGGTCTCCTCGAACCCCACCGTGTGGCGGATCTCGTAGTACGCGGTCATGTGGTCAGTGCTCCTTGTTCGACAGGATGGCGAAGACGACCGGTTCCTGGACGTCGTTGACTGTGGTCACCCAGGTGGCGATGTCGGTGTCGCCGTCCGACAGCAGCACCCATCCCTCCTCGTCGACCCGGTCGAGGGTGAGCGCCTGGGTCGTCACCCCGGCCTTGCGCAGGCACTCGAGGGCGGACCACACCCTCGTCGCGGCCGTCGCGGCGGCGTCGCCCGCCTCGGTGACCACGAGGTCCCGCAACGCGATCCGGTCGCCGCCGAGCAGTCCGGCCCAGTCCTCCTCCGTGCGCTCGGCGACCACCTCGACGTCACACGCGAGGGCGCCCGCGCCGGTGACGACGAGGGTCACCCCGGCGCCGTGCGACGCGGTCACGGTGCCGCCGTCGATCTCCGGACGGCCGTCCGGGCGGTACCGCACGCCGGCCTCCCGGCCCAGTGCCCGGCTCGCGGCCAGCTCGGTCTGCGCGCGCCGGTTGTCCTTGCCGCTCGGCACGCCGGCCGGGTCGGGCTCGACCACGACCGTCCGGGTGCCACCGAGCACGCGCTCGGCGGACCGCTCCAGGTAGGACCCGAGCAGCGACGGCACCCACGGGCCCTCGCCACCGCGCTTGCGCACGGCCCGCAGCGACAGGCCTTCCCAGCGCTCCACCACGACACCGTCGGCCGTCAGCACGTCGACGTCGTAGACGTAGGTGTCGCCGTCCTGCAGGCGTTCCCGCGCGTCCATGACCACGACCTCGGAGTCCTGCTCGGCGGGGTCGGCCAGGTACAGCCGCTCGATGCTCTGCGGCAGCAGCGTGGCGTCGGGGACGCAGCACTGGATCGAGTGCATCACGGCGTCGCGCGTGCCGGGGTCGGCGAGCACCCGCTCCTGGGAGAGGAACGCGGCGAACCACTGCGCCGGCGCGGTCGTGGACAGGTCGGCCACCGCGTGCCGTGCCGCGGCCTTGCGGTAGGACAGCAACCGCTGGAACCGCTTGCCCTGGAACAGAACCCCGCCGTACAGGTCGGCCACCGGGTCGACGGGCACCGCGGGCAGAACGCTCCGGATCGCCTCGGCCGCGTCGGGCGCCGACGGCACCTCGGGCCGGGGGAAGCGCAGCTGTGCCCGGAAGTGGTCGGCGCTGAACCCGGTCTCCTCGCTGCGGATGGCCACCGACACGGTGCCGGCGCCACGCGCGAGCGCGGCCAGCCGGACCGTCGTCGACTCACCCGGCCGCACCACGATCGGCCGGAGGAACTCGACGTCCTCCAGCACCGGCACGCCTGCCTCGCCACCGACCGCCGTGGCGACCTGCGCCATGGCCTCCATGCCCAGCACCGCCGGGAAGAGCTGGTCGCCCTCCAGCAGGTGGTCGGCGAGGTACGGGTCGCTGCCGGCGGCCAGGTCGGCCTCGGTCACCAGCTCGACACCCGGGTAGTGCACGAGGATCCGGTCGAGGAACCGCGTCAGCGGCAGCTCGCTGGTGTCCAGTCGCAGGGTCGGCAGACCGGCCGCACGACCGCTCACCACCAGGACGGGCCCGGCGGACGGGTCGGCGAGCACCCTGCGCAGCACGGCGATCCCGTCCTCGGTGGAGATCGGGGTGATGCCGTCGCGCATCAGTGCCTCGACCACACCGAGTCGCTCGCCCATGCCGGCGCCCGACCACACCGACCACTCGAGCGCGAGGGCTCGGGCGTTCGGGTGCTCGCGCTGGAACCGCACGGTCAGCTCGGTCATCCGGTCGTTGGCGGTGGCGTAGTGCGCCTCGCCACGCAGCCCGGCCCGGCCGATGATGCTGCCGAAGGTGACCAGCAGCTTGACGTCGTCCTCGCCGACGGCGTCGAGCACCGCGCGCAGACCGTCGATCTTCGGGGCGAGCGTCTTGTGGAAGTCGGCCTCCGACAGGTTCGACAGCGCGCCCGGCTCGTTGCGGCCGGCGCCGTGCAGCACGGCGGTCACCGTGCCCAGCTCGGCGGAGAACCGCTCGACCGCGGCCGCGACCTGCTCCGGCGAGGTGACGTCGGCACGCTCGTAGCGCACCTCGACGCCGGCCGCCGCCATCCTGGCCAGGTTGGTCGACACCTCCTCGTCGGTGACCGGGTCGGCCCGGCCGAGCAGCGCGAGCTTCGCGCCCGAGTCCTGCGCCATGACCAGCGCGCACTCGGCCGTGATGCCCTTGGCGCCACCGGTCACGAGCAGCACGTCGGCGGCGGTCAGCCGGGTCGGGTCGGCCTCGGCCGGCGGGGACTCCGCCAGCGCGCGCAGGATCGGCACGGTCCGCTCGCCGTCGGCGGTGTAGCGGACCTCGCTGTACCCGACGGTGCCGGCGACCTCGGCGACCACCCTGGTCACCGCGGCGTCGACGTCGTCCGGCCCGGCCGGCGCCACGTCGGCGAGGTCGACCACGGTCGTCGGCACGCCGGGGTGCTCGAGGTGGAGCGTCCTGGCGAGCCCGGAGGCGCCCAGGTCCTGTTGCACCACCACGAAACGCGTGCCGTCGGCGGCGGTGACCGCCTGCTGGCCCGCCTTCAGCGCGAGGTCCACGTGCGCCTCGCCGTCCCGCGGCAGGCACAGCAGCACGCCGTTCCCGACTCCGGCCTCGACCAGCGCGGCACGCAGCCGCTCGGCCAGCGGGTGACCGGCGGGCGCGTACAGCTCCCACTCGCCGGAGGAGCCGCCGTGGATGCCGAGCCCGGAGTGGGGCTCCGGCAGGTAGTCCACCGAGAACGGCCGCACCCACGGCGCGAAGCCCGCGACGTCGGCCGGCCGGGCCGCGCCGTCCTGCGCGGTCTCGTCCAGGTCGTCGATCAGGTCGGCGATGTCGCCGAGCGTCACGATCGCGTAGTTCGTGGTGGCCGCGAGCGCCGGCCTGCCGAGCTCACGGGTGGCCTCGTTGATGAGCTGGCCGACGGTGATCGAGCTCAGGTGCAGGTCGTCGAGCGGATGGGTGGTCCCGGAGATCGTCTCGATCGGCAGTTCCACCCGGTCGGCGGCGAGCCTGCGCAGCACGTCCAGGGTCGCGGTCTCCTCGCCGCCGCTCCCGGCGTCCGCGGCAGCCGCGACCGGCGCCGGGGCGGCGTCCACCGCGAGGTCCGCGGCGATGTCCGGCGCGGTCTCGCACGGGCTCTCCAGGAACTTCGGGTCGGCGTCCTCCGCCATCGGCCGCACCACGCGGTCGCCGAACAGCGCGGACGGGTCCACCGCGACACCGAGCGCGTAGGCCGCGCCGGCCGCGGTGAGCAGCGAGGTCAGCGACGGGCTGTCGGTGTCCAGCGCCAGCACCAGCTTGTCCGGCGCCGCCTGGCTGACGAGCCCGGACAGCACCCGCCCCGGCCCGACCTCCAGCACCAGGTCCGCGTTCTCGACGGCCTTCGCGGCGGCCTCCTGGAAGCGCACCGGCCGGACCACCTGGTCCATCAGCAGTGCGCGGAGGTCGGTGCGCGGGTCGAGCTGCTCGCCGGTGACCGTGGAGACCACCGGGCGCTGCGGCGTGTCGAACCGGAACCCGGCGAACCGGTTGGCCAGCTCGACCGCGGCCGGCCGCACCAGCGGCGAGTGGAACGCGTGCGACACGTTGAGCCGGGTCGCGGTCAGGCCGCGGGCCCGCGCGTCGGCGCAGACCCGGTCGACGTCCGCGGACGGGCCCGCGACGACGGTCTGCGCCGGGCCGTTGTACCCGGCGATCACGACCTCGCGGCCGCCCACGAGCGCCTCGACGGCCTCGGGGTCGGCGGCCACGCTCGCCATGGCACCGCCCGTCTCGCTCGCCCGTGCCATCACCTGTCCGCGCATGGCGGCCAGCCGCAGCACGTCGTCGCTGCTCATGGCGCCCGCCCAGGACAGGGCGGTCAGCTCGCCGAGGCTGTGGCCCACGGCCACGTCCGCCTCGATGCCCAGCGACCGCAGCACCCGCAGGCCGGCCACCGAGCCGGCCACGATGCGGGGCTGGGCCACCTCGGTCGCCACGGCGTCGCCGCCGTCCGGCACCGCCTCGGCGCGGAAGACCTCGCCCGCCTCGGCGAACCGGCGGCGGATCGCGCCGACCGCGTCCCGGCTGGTGCCCTGACCGGGGAAGAGGTAGGCGATGCGGGGCGCCGTCGTCCAGTGGCTCAGGAAGACGCCGTCGGCCTGCGCGTGCAGCTCGGTGCGCCCCGCCGTCAGCTCGTCGACCACGCGGCCGAGCTTGCGCGCGGCGTCGGTGGGGTTGCCGGCGACGACCGCGGCGCGGTAGCGCCCGCCGGTCTGCTGGGCGGCGAGCCCGGCGGCGATGTCGGCGAGCTCGGCGAAGGACAGCTTCTCGACCAGGCCGGCCAGGTTCGCCGCGCGGTCCCGCAGCTCGTCGGGCGTGTGCCCGTCGAGCAGCAGCAGGTCGGCGTCCTGGCGGCCGGCCACCAGCGCACGCGTCCTGGCCGGCACCTCGGCGCGCCGGGTGCGGCCGGGGGCCTCCTCGATCGCGATGTGGGAGTTGATGCCGCCGAAACCCATGGCGGACACCCCGGCCCGCACCGGCGCCTGGGCGGGCCACAGCTCGGGCTCGGCCGGCACGTACATCGTCGCGTCGGCGGCGGTCAGCTTCGGGTGCGGGTCGTAGTGGCCGGTGGCCGGCGGGATGACCTGGTTGTGCACCGCGAGGGTGGCCTTGATCAGCCCGGCGACCCCCGCGGCCGCCTTGGTGTGCCCGAAGTTGCCCTTGACCGTGCTCAGCGCCGCGGGCGGCGCGGTCGGGTCGGCGAGGCGCCGGGCGCTCGAGAGTGCCTCGATCTCGGTCTCGTCGCCGACCGCGGTGCCGGTGCCGTGCCCCTCGAAGTAGGACACGGTCTCCACGCCGTAGCCGGCGCGGTCGTAGGCCCGGGTGAGCGCGAGGCGGTGCCCCGCGGCCTCCGGGCGGGTGATGCCGCCCTTGCCGTCCGACGAGATGCCCCAGCCGGTGACCGACGCGTAGATGCGCCTGCCGGTGGCGAGCGCGTCGGCCTCGCGCATCAGCACGACGATGCCGCAGCCCTCACCCGGCCAGAAACCGTTGGAGTCCTTGTCGTAGACCTTCATCTCCTTGGTCGCGAGGGCGCCGGTCTTGGCGAAGCCGATCACCTCGAACGGGTCGATCGACAGGTCCACCCCGCCGGCGAGCGCCACGTCCATCTCGCCGTCGACGAGCGCCTTCGCCGCCGTGGCGACGCCGAGCAGCGACGACGAGCACGCGCCGTCGACGGTGAACCCGCCGCCGGCCAGGTCGAAGTAGTTGCAGATCCGGCCGGCGATCGTGTTGGCGAGGCCGCCCGCGAGCGTGTCCTCGTTGATCGCCGGGAAAGGCGCCTTGTACCGGGGTTCCAGCTCGCGCAGGAACGCGCCGGTGTCCTCGTCGCTCCAGCCCTTCTCCGCCAGCGCGGCGGCCAGCGTGCGCCGCACGTACGGCCAGCGCAGGCGCATCAGGTTCGCGCGGGAGAACTCACCGGTGAGGCTGTTGCCCAGCACCACCCCGGTGCCCGTCCTGGGCAGCCCCTCGCCGTTGGGGAACCCCGCGTCGGCCAGCGCCGTCGCGGCGGTGTCCAGGGCGAGCCAGTGCGTGAGGTCGGTCGACCGGTAGGTGCTACCGGCGATCTTGTACTTCACCCGGTCGAACTCGAAGTCCTTGAGGACCGCGGCCCGACTGGCGTAGTGACGGTCGGGCGCGTGCGGGTCCTCAGACCAGTAATCGGCCTCGTTCATCCGCTCATCGGGAAAGCGCCGAAACGCCCTCCGCCCCGCGAGCACATTCTCCCAAAGCTCCTCCGGAGAAGTCGCGTCCGGGTACCGGAGTCCGATACCAACAATGGCGATCCGCTCGTTGCTCACATTCACCATCCAACGGCCAGACAAACACCACGATGCCGGCCCGTGCGGGCCCGACACACCATGCCGACTTTTGGTCAAGAGTGCAGCAGCCAGGCAGCCCCTGCCTACTTCCGTTATGCGGTACGGTGTCCGACCCGCCCAGCGACGAGGGGGCGACGACCGGGCGCCAGGTCCGCCACTCCGAACATGCGGTGTCCCGCCCACTCGACGAAGGCGCGAGAACCACCAGCATTACAGGAGATTCCAGCCATTACCGGCGGTCCTATCCTGTGGGGACAACACAGGTGAAATGAGTTGACTCATGAGAGCTGAAATAAACGTGCTCGGCACCCTGGAGGTTGCTTTCAACGACGTCTGCGTGGTACCCACGGCCAGGAAGACTCGTCAGCTACTGGCGATTCTCGCGATCAACGCCGGCAGCGTGGTGCATACCTCTACGATCATGGAGGAGCTGTGGGGAACGAGAATGCCGCGCAGTGCCGCCGGCACGCTGCAGACCTATGTCCTGCACGTTCGCAGGCTGATCCGCCGCGCCCTTCCCGCGGACCAGGCCGACGCCTCCCACGAGATCCTGGCGACCAGCCACACCGGCTACACGCTGCGGGTCGAGCCGGAGTCGGTCGACGCCGTCCGCTATGCCCGGTTGTCGGCGATGGGCCGCACGGCCGAGCGGGCCGGTGACCACGCACGGGCGGACCAGCTGCTCGACGCGGCGCTCGCGCTGTGGCGTGGACCGGTGCTCGTGGACGTGAACATCGGGCCACAGCTGGAGATCGAGACGATGAGCCTCGCGGAGAGCAGGCTCACCGACATCGCGCTGCGCATCGACGCCGGACTCGTCCTCGGCCGGCACCACCAGCTGCTCGGCGAGCTCGCCGCCCTGTGCGCGCGGCACCCCTACATCGAGCACTTCCACGCCCAGCACATGCTCGCGCTCTACCGGTCGGGCCGCCCGGGTCAGGCTCTCGAGGCCTACCAAGGACTCTCGACGACCATGCACGAGCAGTTCGGCGTCGACCCCTCTCCCCGCCTCCGCCAGCTGCACCACGCGTTGCTCGTCGGGGACGAACAGCTCGACGACCCCAGGTTCATGGTCAACGACCCGACGCCGGACGCGATCGCCGGCTGAGGCAGGTGTCAACACCGAAGGAGAGATCATGGCACAACTCGAGACCCGTCCCTCCGAACCGGCCGGTCCGGCGCAGGCGGCCCCGGGCCCGCTGGCGTACGGCCCACCGCCACGCCGCAGGACGCGGGTCGTGGTGCTGAGCGCGATCGCGGGCTTCGTGCTCACCGTGATCTGGTCGGCGTCCTTCGTGGACAGTGCGATCGGTGACTCCGTGGCGAACACGCTGCTCGGCCACGACGCCAAGGGGACCGCGATCGCCGGCGTCGGCAGCGGGGTCGTGTTCGCCTTCGTCTCCGGGCTCGCCGGCACCTTCACCGCGTGCAACATCGCCGTGTTCGGCACGATGGCGCCGCTCGTCGGCGGCGCCGGCGGCACGTGGAGCCGGTTACGCGCGGCGGTGCGGCCGATCCTGTGGCTCGCCGCCGGCATGATCGTGGTGTCCGCGGTCTACGGCGCCGTCGTCGGGTTGGTCGGCACCGGCATGCCGCAGTTCGACACCGCGGAGAACGTGCCGGGCGCGCTGTCCGGCCGGATGGTCCAGGCGATGGTGGTGTTCGGTCTGATCGGGCTCGCCATGACCTACCTCGGCCTGGCGGCGCTGCGCCTGGTGCGCGACCCGTTCGCGCGGCTGTCGACGCGCTTTCCCAACGCCCACCTGGTGTTCTTCGGCATGCTGGTCGGCGCGTTCCTGATCGGCCGGCCGTTCCCCTTGTTCCGCATGCTGTTCCGCGACGCGGCGGAGTCCGGCAACCCGCTCTACGGGGCGGGCGCGTTCGTGCTGCAGTCCATCGGCAACATCATCGTGCTGGCCCTGCTGGTGCTGCTCAGCACGCTGGTGGCGGGCGGCGCGGTGCGGCGCTGGCTCGTCGCGAAGCCACACCGGCTCACGGTGCTCACCGGGTCCGCGTTGCTCGTCGTCGGCGTCTTCACCGTGCTGTACTGGGATGTCCGGCTGCTCGCCATGCGCGAGATCCTGCCGTGGTACCCGGTCGCACCCTGGGTGTGACGCCCGCGGCGGTGACCGGGTACCGAGAGCACGGGTGACCGGTCAGGCCGCGGTACGCAGCGGCTGGTCGAGCTGAGCGAGCAGGGGCGGTGGGTCGAAGATCCGCCGCCCCTGCAGCCGCAGGTCGACACCGAGGACCGGGACGTCGCGCCGGACGGTCACCGGGCCGTACGCCGCCAGGCAGTCCGACTCGGGATCGGACTGGTCGTAGCCCGTCTCGACGGAGTGCGCCTGGACGAACCAGCTGCCCTCCGGCACGTCCTCGAGCACGAAGGCGCCCG
The DNA here is from genome assembly GCF_036402745.1 of Actinophytocola sp. Lineage (GTDB taxonomy): Bacteria > Actinomycetota > Actinomycetes > Mycobacteriales > Pseudonocardiaceae > Actinophytocola. Next base: position 11,699 of record NZ_DASWSJ010000197.1, read on the forward strand.
CGCCACGCAGGATCGTGTGGCGGATCGGGAGGCCCTGCGCGATCCGGTCCCGGAACACGCCGACCAGCACGTGCTCGGGCCCGCGCGACTCGGGGTCCGAGACGTGGCCGCGCACCACGGTGCCGCGCACACCCGAGCGTGGCGCCACGTCGTCGAGCGGCGCCACGTAGCCGCGGTACTGCCGGTACTCGGTCGGCGAGACGCCGACGCTGGCGCGGAACCGCGAGCTGAACGTGCCGATGCTGTTGTAGCCGACCACGTGGCTGATGTCGGCGACGGTCATGGAGCTGGTCAGCAGCAACCGCTTGGCCTCCTGCAACCGCAGCGCGGACAGGAACCGGCCCGGCGAGATCCCGGTGACCCGCTGGAATATCCGAGTGAAATGGAACTTGCTGAACATGGCGGTGCGCGCCATGTCGTCGATTGTGATCACATCGCCCAAATTTTCGCGCATCGCGCGTATGACACGCTCGACTGCGCTCTCGATAACGTTGTCCATCAGTTCACACCACTTGGAGTAGTAATCAGCTCGCAGGTCGGATGGGCCCAAGGTAAGGTCGCCCGGGTTGCCGCGACCAGCTCGGTCCGTTTTCGCTCGATTTCCGGACTAGCGGGGGCTCAACGGCGTTCGAAGAATCGCGGGGTTCTCCTGGTCGAGCAAGGACCGCCCGGACAGGATCGCCTGGTGCAGGTTGCGCACCTGCGGCGAGGGCTCCACCCCGAGCTCGTTGGCCATGTCGGCGCGCAGCCTGCGGTACGCCTCGAGCGCCTGGCTGCGCCTGCCGCACCGGTACAGCGCGACCATGTGCTGGGTGCAGAAGTTCTCCATCAGCGGGTGGCGCGCGCACAGCGCGGCGAGCTCGCCGAGGAGCTGGTGGTGGCGGCCGAGCTTCAGGTCGGCCTCGATGCGCAGGTACAGGTCCCCCAGCCGGTTCTCCTCCAGCCGCACGGCCTCGACGCCGAGCAGCGGGCCGGCCGGCAGGTCGGCGAACGCCGGGCCGCGCCAGAGCCGTAACGCGTCCGCGAGCAGGCGCGACGCGGCGGCGTGGTCGCCCTCGTTGACGGCCTGCCGGCCGGCGGAGGACAGCCGGTCGTAGCGCGTCGCGTCGACGTCGCCGGGCTCGACGGCCAGCACGTAGCCGGGCCGGCGCGTGATCAGGATGTCCTTCGAGCAGGTGTCGCTGCGATCGGCGAGCGCGTGCTCCAACATCCCCCGCAGCTTCAGGATGTAGGTCTGGAGGGTCTGCACGCCGCTGCGCGGTGGCCGGGAGCCCCAGATCTCGTCGCACAGCGCCCGGACGGTCACCAGGTGGCCCGCGTTCAGGGCGAGCACGGCCAGCACCTGGCTGGGCTTGCTGGCGGTGGGAACGATCGAGATGCCGTCTACGGAGACCTCCAGAGGCCCTAGAACCCCAATCTCGACTTGCATGTCACTTCTCGTTTCTCGATATTGGTCCGTCCTACGCCCCTTCGTCACCCGGGCGCCCGGCGTTCGTGTCGGCGCCGCTGACTCTTCACGCCTGGTCTTAGCAGGGCCTATCCGTCGCTTATCGGCGGGCGATAGGGCAACCTGCCGGTCGACGCACACTGGAAGAACTCCGCCACCGCTTTGATCCGTAGGATGGCCGTATCAACCGGAAATGACGAGGCCGAATGCGTCGCGTGGGAATTGCGCGCGTGCGGAGAATTCTCCCGGGAGGCAACTGATGGCGGATTCCTCGGTGGACCGTGCGGTCCGCCGGCTTGCCCGTGGGGGAATCGTGGTCGTCGTCGACGACGAGGACCGGGAGAACGAGGGCGACCTGATCGTGGCCGCCGAGCACGCCACCCCGGAGACCGTGGCGTTCTTCCTGGCGCACACCTCGGGTTTCCTGTGCACGGCGATCACCGAGGAGCGGGCGACCGAGCTCGGGCTGGACCTGATGGTCGAGAAGAACACCGAGAGCCTCCGCACCGCGTTCCTCGTCAGCGTCGACTACCGGCACGGCACGACGACCGGGATCAGCGCGGGCGACCGCGCCGCGACCGCCGTCGCGCTGGCGGACGCGTCGACCACGCCGGAGGACCTCGCGCGGCCGGGCCACATGATGCCGCTGCGTGCCGTGGCGGGCGGGGTGCTCAAGCGGGCCGGGCACACCGAGGCCGGCGTCGAGCTGTGCCGCCTCGCCGGGCTCGCGCCGGCCGCGCTGCTGTGCGAGCTCGTGAACGCGGACCGCACCGGCATGATGCGCCGCCCCGAGATCGAGCGTTTCGCACAGGAGCACGACCTGCCCGTGGTCACGATCGCCGAGCTGATCGAGCACCGCCGCTCGATCGCCGACCTCGTCGAGCGGGCAGCCGACGCCGACGTGCCCACGCCCCTCGGCACGTTCCGCGCCGTCGCCTACCGGTCGACCACCGACGGCGAGGAGTACCTCGCGATGGTGCTGGGCAACGTCGCCGACGGCGAGGACGTGCTGGTGCGCGTGCACAGCGAGTGCCTCACCGGGGACCTGTTCGCGTCCCTGCGGTGCGACTGCGGCCCGCAGCTCGACCTCGCCATGCGGCGCATCGCCGAGGCGGGCCGGGGCGTCGTCGTCTACCTGCGCGGCCAGGAGGGCCGGGGCATCGGGCTGGCGCACAAGCTGCGCGCGTACCGCCTCCAGCAGGAACAGCACCTCGACACGGTGGACGCGAACCTGCGCCTCGGCCTGCCCGTCGACAGCCGCGAGTACGGCGTCGGCGCGCACATCCTGCGCGACCTCGGAGTGCGCAGGGTCCAGCTGATGACCAACAACCCGGCCAAGTACCGCGGCCTGCACGGCTACGGCATCGACATCGTCGGCCGGGTCGCGCTGGAGACCGAACCGTCGCCGCACAACGTCGCCTATCTCTCCGCGAAGCGGGCCAGGATGGGACACCTGCTCAACTCCCCGAGGGTCGTCGCAGGCTTCTGACCTGCGCCGGCTGGCCTCGCTATCGCCAGGCGATAGCGGACGTTGAAGCACCTGGAACCAGCTCGAAAGCGGGTGGTCGTTGACTGTCCTCACGCAGTTCGAACCACCCGAGATCGTCGGATCACCAGTGAGGACGGGACAGATGTCGATCAACCGCCGGTTCACCGCTCCCCCGCTCGGACTCGGCGACAGCGACTGGCCGCCCGCCCCAACCCCGGCCCAGGTCAGCGCGCGGCGCTAACCGGTGCCGCCGTTCTCCCCGGCCGAACCGCCGCTGAGCAACGCCGTCCGCAACGCCTCCAGCTCCGCCTTCAGCCGCATGGCCTCCGCCGACTCGACGCTGTCGAGCAGGTCTCCGACCTGCTCGACATCTTGGCGCGCCTCCCGCATCCGCCCGAGCGCGTGGTTGACGTCGGACAGCAGGATCAGGCACTTCGCGAGCCACAGCGTGGCGCCGAGCTCCCCGAACACCGCGCGGGCCTCGGTCGCGTGCGCCTCGCCGGTGTCCGTGTCGCCGCGGGCCAGGGAGATCTCGGCGAGCCCGAGCAGCGCCTGCCCCTCGATCATGCGCTCGCCCGCGAGCCTGGCCAGCGACAACGCGTGCTGCAAGGTGTTTTCGGCGTTGTCCAGCCGGCCGGTGCGCTGGCGGACGATGCCGAGCCGGTACAGCGCGTGGGCCTCGCCGATGCGGTCGCCGATGTCCCGCACGATCAGGAGCACCCGGTTCAGCGCCTGGTGCGCCTGGTCGACGCGGTTGACGTGCAGGTGCAGCTCGGCGAACCGGATCAGCACCTGCGCCTCGCCGCGCACGTAGCCGACCTCCTCGCAGCGGGTCAACGCGGTCCGCAGCAGCTCGGTGGCGCCCTCGACGTCGCTCTCGTCGAGCCGCACCTTGGCCAGGTTGCGCAGGATGTGCGCCTCGCCGACCTTGTCGCCGGCGACGCGCATCTTCTCCAGTGCCTCGCGGTAGATCGCCGCCATGGCGGTCTCGCGGCTCCGCAGCCCCTCGACCGTCGCCATGTTGCGCAGCACCAGCGCGCAGCCGTGCTCGTCACCGACCGCGCGGAACATCGCCAGCGCGGTGCGGAAGCGCTCGTCCGCCTCGGCGATCCGCCGCTGGAACAGCCGCATCGTGCCGAGCGTGTAGTGCATGGCCGCCTCGCCGCGGCGGTTGCCGGCCGCCCTGGTGGCGTCGAGCGCGTGCCCCGCGGCGTCCTCCCAGTCGTCGAAGTACCCCTTGACCTCGAACAACGTCACCGAGGTGAGCGCGAGGTCCCAGCACAGCTCGTCGAGCCCCTGCTCGCCGGCGAGGTGCACGGCGGCCACGAGGCCCCTGCGCTCGCTCTCGAGCCACGCGATGGGGTCCTCGACCGCCGCGCCGCCGTCGGTGGGCCGCCAGCGCGTCGCCTCGCCGTGCAGGATCGTGTAGTCCCCGCCGTACTCCGCCCGGTGCGCCTCCTCGGCACGCGCGAGCCAGGCGCCGAGCAGCCGCCGCACGGCGGCCGCGCGCTCCCCGTCCTCGTCCGCGAGGCGTTCGGCGGCGTACACGCGGATCAGGTCGTGGAAGCGGTAGCGCAGCCGCTCGCCGGGATACCGGACGATGTCCAGCAACTGCGCCTCGACCAGGAGCTCCAGCATCTCGTCGGCCTCGTGGCGGTCGGTGTCCAGCAGCGGCGCCGCCGTCCAGTCCGGGAAGTCTGCGGTCGGGGTCAGCGCGAACAGCCGGAACAGTCGCCGCGCCTGCGCCGGCAGCGCCCGGTAGCCGACGTCGATGCTGGAGCGCACCTCGAGCCCGTGGTAGGACAGCTCGTCGAGCCGCCGCGGCTGGTGGCGCAGCCGCGCGACCAGGCGGTCGAGCGGCCACTTGGGGCGGGAGCCCAGCCGCGCGCCCGCGACCCTGATCGCGAGCGGCAGCCGGCCGCACAGGTCGACGAGCTCGATCGCGCTGTCGCGTTCGGCCCGTACCCGGTTCTCCCCGATGATGTTGCCGAGCATCGCCAGCGACATGTCGAGGTCGAGCACGTCGATGTGGATCTGGTAGGCGCCGGGCAGGCCGGCCATCGGGGTCCGGCTGGTGACGAGCACCGCGGCCCCGGCGCCGGCGGGCAGCAGCGGCAGGATCTGGTCCTCGTCCCGCGCGCCGTCGAGCACGACGAGCACCCGGCTGCCGGCGAGCCTGCTGCGGTAGAGGTCCGCGCGTTCGGCCTGGTCATCGGGGATCGCCGTGCCGTCGACACCGAGCGCGCGCAGGAAGCGGGCGAGCAGCGCCCTGGCGCGGTCCTCGCCGTTGGGCACCTCGAGGTCGCCGTAGAGGTGGCCGTCCGGGTAGGCGCCCCGCAGCTCGTGCGCCGCCCGGATGGCCAGCGCCGACTTGCCCACCCCGGCCTTGCCGGAGATCGCGACGATGCGGGTGCCGAACCGGGCGGTGGCCGGGCCGGCGTCGTCGGCGAGGACCTGCCTGATCTCGACGAGCTGGGCCTCGCGGCCGGTGAAGTCGGCGATGCTGACCGGTAACCGGCGGGGCACGACGTTCAGTGGTCCCGCGATCTTGGGCGGCGGCGCGCCCGCCTGCGGCTTGGTCACGACCGGCCGGAGCTCGAGGCCCGGGTCGTGGTTGAGGATCGCGGCCTCGAGCCGCTTGAGCCAGTCTCCCGGCTCGATGCCCAGCTCCTCGATCAGCGTGGCGCGCACGCGCCGGCAGGTCGCCAGTGCCTCCGCCTGCCGGCCGGACCGGTACAACGCCAGCGCGAGGTACTCGTACAGCCGCTCGCTCAGCGGGTGCGCCTCGACCAGCGCGGCGAGCTCGCCGACGACCTCCTCGTGGCGGCCGAACTCGAGGTCGAGCCGGATGCGCTCCATGAGCGCGGCTATCCGTTCCGCCTCCAGCCAGGTCGCTTCCCGGACCGCGACGTCGCTCGGCACGCTGGCGAGCGCGGGCCCGCGCCACAGCGCCAGCGCCCTGCGCAGGGTCGCGACGGCCTCGGACCGCCGGTCGGCGCGGACGTGCGTGCGGGCCGCCTCGACGAGCTCGGTGAACTCGGCGATGTCCAGCTCCTCGGGGGGGATCTCGAGCAGGTAGCCGGGCGCGCGCGTCCTGATCGTCGCGTGCGCGCCCGCGTCGCCGAGCACCTTGCGCAGTCCCGACACGCAGATCTGCACCTGCGCGCGGGCCGTGACGGGCGGCTCGGTGTTCCACACCGCGTCGATCAGCGCCTCGATGGGGGTGACCCGGTTCGCGTTGAGACCGAGCACGGCCAGGACGATCTGCTGACGGGCGCCGCCGAGGTCCACCACCTCGCCGTTCGCGGAGTACTCCAATGGGCCCAAGAGCCGTAGACCCATTCAGCCTCTCCCACCGTCAGTCGCCCACGCGAGGAGAACCGCAGTATCGCGCCCTCGACTCCCTCGACCAAGATGAATCATTTTCTCATGGCCTACCCCCGAGACGAATGCGCAAAACGACCAATATCGTACGCAATGGCGAATGGGAAACGACATTGTCGGGCGGCCCCGGACGGAAATCACGGGGCGGCACCGGAGTTTCCGGTACCGCCCCGTGGGTCACTCGTTCGGACTAGGCCGACCGCGCCACGTCCTCACGTGGAGTGGCGACCTGCAACGGTGTGACCGAGGCGGCCGGCGCGTCCTGCCCGGCCTCCGCCCGCTGCTTGGCGATGTTCATGATGTGCAGCGACCAGTGGAACAGGCCGCGGATCAGGCACACGATCGCGGTGGCGAAGAACAGCCCGTACGCGATGTGGGCCATCACCAGGAAGCCGTACACCACCGCGATGCCGGCCCCGAACGCGAACTGCGGCAGCGGCTTGGACGGCGACGTGCCGGGGTCGGTGACCATGTAGTTCGTGTACAGGACGAAGGCGACACCCGTGCCCATCGCCAGCGCGGCCGGGATGGACGTGTCGAACAGCCAGCCACGCACGAAGGCCTGGAGGACGAAGAACGACAGCCATCCCGCGATCAACCACATCCTGCCGGTGAGCATCGAGTTCAGCACCGTGCCGGAGATCATGATGATCGCGACGATCAGCCAGCTGATCCAGTCGTTGACGTGCTCGGTGAAGTGGTACGGCGGAGCGATGCTGATCCACGCCGGGAACAGCACGAGCAGCATCGCGAGCCCGAAGTTCGACGGGTTCATGTAGTGCCGCATCCTGCCCCTGACCGGTGCGCGCAGGACCCACTTCGCGCTGACGGCGATCACCACGCCGAACAGCATCACCCAGATCCGGTCGTTGGTGTAGATCAGCATGTTCAACGCGAGCGCGGTGATGTGCGCCGGGTAGAGGAACTCGACCATGCCCCGGACGCCGTTGCCGGCGAACCTCGGTGCCCTGCCCTCGACCCGTGCGCCGACGATCTCCAGCGTGATCTCGGTGAAGTAGGCGACGGCCAGCGCGGCGAACGGCCACGACCACGGCTGCTCGAACCCGAGCACGGTGTAACCGATGATGTTGAAGATCGTGATCGAGATGGCGAACCTGCGTAGCGCGGTGATGACCTTCGGGTCATGCCGCGGGCCCGCCGCCGCCGTTTTCTGCTCTGCCACTTCCTCACCTCTCCTTGGCGTTGCTGCTGAGTCCGAAGCGGTGCCAGCCGGGCGTCAATCGCAGTTCCTGCTGGTGCTTCTGGCCGTCGCGGTCACGCCACTCGAGCTTGACGTCGACGGGCCCGGTCACGTTCTGGCCCAGTCCGATGTGTACCTCGTGGCTGCGCTTGCCGGAGTGGCCACTGCCGCCGTCCACGCGACCCACGTGCTTGCGACCGTCCGGCGTGGTCACGGTGACCTGCGCGCCGATGGCCGGCGAGCCCGGCGCCGGTGCGGCGCCCTCGGTCTGGCCGTCGAGCGTCAGCCGGAGGCCGAGGAACGAACCCTGTGAGGGGCTCTTGTTCTCGTAGAAGACGGGCTCGGCGTACTGGCGGGCGACCGCGAAGTCGAGCAGGCCGTCGCCGTTCGCGTCACCGGTCGCGATGCCGCGGGTCGGCACCGGGATGGCCAGGCCGAGCAGCGGCGCCAGGTCGGCGTACTGACCGTCGGGGCCCTTGGCGAAGAAGTGCAGCGTCTGGTTGCCGCCGATGTCGTCGCCCTTCCTGGCGTTCGGCCAGAAGTAGGGGTTCGGCACGAGCGCGTCGTTGGAGGTGGCCAGCTCCTGCAGCTGCGGCCAGCGGTTGACCTCGCCCTTGACGAAGCCGGTCGCCTGCGCGATCACCGACTGGCCGCTGTTGTTGAAGTCGTCGATCTTGACGTCCCAGCCCCAACCGGACCACGCGGTGTTCGTCTCCCCGCTGACGTCCTTCCACGGCGCCTCACCGGTCGCCATCTTGTCGCGGAGCTCGCTCTTGTCCTTGGCCGTGTTCATGAACTGGAAGTTGCTCTCCTGGATGCCCCACGGCGTGGTGATGTTGCTGACGAACATGTCGTACATGCCGTCGCCGTCCAGGTCGCCGAAGTCCACGCCCATGCCCTTGAACGAGTCGTTGCCGACACGCTTGGACTTCGGGACACCCGGCGTGCGAACGCCCTTCACCTCGGCGAACTCGATGTGCCCCGGCCTGGACTTGTTGTACAGCAGCCGGTCCACGCCGAAGTCGTTCGCGATGTACAGCTCCGGCAACAGGTCGCCGTCCAGGTCGGTCGCGCTGGCGCCCAGCGACCAGCCGTGGGTGGCGGCACCCGGCAGCGCGCCCTTCGCCTCCTGGAAGTGCACGGTCGAGGCCGAGGCGCCGGTGAAGCGGAGGATGTACTTCTCGCCGCTGTTGAGCGCGTGCGACATCGAGTGGTTCATCGTGACGCCACCACTCTTGGTGTCGTCCAGCACCGGCCCGTCCGGGAAGTAGTTGCCGATGAAGATGTCCTGGTGGCCGTCACCGTCGAAGTCGCCGACGGTCGCGGCGTTGGTGTTCCACTGTGGACCGGTGTAGCGGCCGTTCTTCGAGTTGGCGCCGGGCACCAGCTCGGCCGCCTGGTAGGCGTCCGCCGTCAGCTTGGTCGCGTCGGCCTTGGCCAGGTAGATGATCGGGGTGCGGCCCCACATGTAGACCAGGAGGTCCATGCGGCCGTCCTCGTTGTAGTCCCCGGGGACGCAGCCCATCGGCGCCATGACGTCGTTCATGGGCAGGTCCGACTTCAGCGCGAACGGCGCGTAGCGGTCACCCCCCTTGCCCGGCGTCGGGGTGATCACGACCTGGTCCGTGCGGGTGTCGACCAGGCAGAGGTCGTTCGACAGCCCGTCGCCGTCCAGGTCGTTCATCGCGACGGCCGCGCCGACCGACGAGACCCACGCCGCGATGTTCTTGTAGTCCTTGTTGACCTTGCGGATCGTCTGCTGCTTGTCGGCCGCGGGGAGCGCGATGGTCCGCGGGTTGAACGAGTACTTGCTCGCCATCTGCTCCTGGTCGGCCGCGGACACCGTCGGGAGCGACACCACGAAGTATCCCAGGACGATTGCCACGACAGCGATAACTCCGGGCAACTGCCGGCGCAGCCAGCCCAATGTTGATTTCATCTGTTGAACCTCCGAAGGGAACATGTCGTCAGCACTGCACCGACGGCCCGAACACATGGCGGTACACCACGGCTCGAATTCCGCAAAACAATAGAGCCCGGACCTCCAGAATTCTGACAAGCCGGGCTTCGACAGCTCCACTCCATGCGTGCGCTACGCAGCGCGGCAATTTCCAAGAGCAGTGCTTCGCACGCGAAAGGAGCACTCGCGCATACGGCACTCGGCCGGTTGACACCGGCGGAGCGGTACCTGAACGTTGGTCACGAAGATCAGGCGCGCACGAGCGCCGCGACGAATCGCCACCAGGGTGTGTCCGCGACGCTGCGCACGCCAGGAGATGCGGGTGCGCGTGCGCCGACAAGAGGATGGCATCGGGCTAGTGCTCCGTGAGGAGGAATCGGCAATGACCACTTCAGTCGCGGCTCGCCGCTGGCTGGGCCCGGACGGGCTGCTCAACACCCGCTACCACAAGACCGCGTTGATGATCTACGCGGTGATCGTGCTCGCGCACTGGGCCGAGCACGTCGCACAGGCGATACAGGTCTACGTCCTGCACTGGCCGCGCCCGGCCGCGGGCGGCCTGCTCGGGCTGGCGTACCCGGTGCTGGTGAAGTCGGAATGGCTGCACTACGGCTACGCGATCACCATGATGATCGCGTTCATCGTGTTGCGGCACGGGTTCACCGGCAGCGCGCGCACGTGGTGGAACACGGCCATGTGGATCCAGATCTGGCACCACTTCGAGCACCTGCTGCTGCTGGTGCAGGCCATGACCGGCGCGTACCTGCTCGGCGCCGCCGTGCCGACCAGCATCGCCCAGCTGGTCTTCCCCCGCATCGAGCTGCACCTGTTCTACAACACGATCGTCTTCATCCCGATGGTCGTGGCTATCGTGAAGCACCTGCGGCCCACGCCCGCGGACCAGGCTCTGATGAAGTGCACGTGTGCCACGTTCGCGCCGGCCACCGCCGGCGCCGCGGCAACGAGCTGAGACCGTGCACGACCATGGTTCCGTCGGCATCTCGATAGGCCCGACGGCGCTGCGGGTCCTGTTGCTGGCGGCGGTCATGGTGGTGGCCGCGTTCACGATGCTGCGTGGGTTCACCGGTCCGCCGGCACACCGCACCGCGGTGTGGGTGTGGAGTGCCGCCTCCGCGGTGGTGGTCGCGGAGTTGTTGCTGTCCGGTGGTCTCGACCTGCCGCAACGCGTGATCCCGTTGGTGCTCGCGGCCACCGGCGCGCCGGCCTACGTGATCTTCAACCGGGACCCTCGGTTCGCGTGGATACGGGGTGCGCTGCGCACGTTCGCGCCCTGGCTGTGCGCGGCGGCGGCCACGCTCGCGGCGACGGAGTTCGCGCGGGCGTGGCTCTCCGCGCCCGGCGACACGCGGATCACGTTGCTGCACACCGGTGTGCACCTCGCCGGCATGGCGGTGAGCTGGCTGGTGATCAGCCGGCCACGCACTCGGCGGGCCGCCGTCGGCCTGTACACCACGACCGCGGTGCTGGCGATACTGGTGCTCGCGGGCGCGGCGTACTCGACCGGACTCAGACCGGCCCGGGAAACCACGGCGGCCCCCGTTTCGGACCTGGCGAACACCGTCGTCTGTGCCGAACGATCTGCCAGATTCCGCGTGCCGCCGCCGATCGGTGGCGAGGTGGTGAGTTTCGCTGGTACCGGTATGCCGGTCGGATGAGTCTCCGGGCCGGTCGGTCCCTCGACCGGCTCCCGCCCCGCCGGCTCGTCCTGCGCGACGACCTCGTCGGCCTGGGCACTCATACGGCCGCTCCGGACGACTCGGCAGGGGACAGCCCCAGGCCACCCGAACGGCCCGTCGAGCACACGCGCGGCCCCGGCCGCCGGACCGCGGTCAGGTGGCGGCGCGCGTGACGGGCAGCACGACCTCGTCGACGGTGCGGCGTACGAACGCGCCGTCCACCGGCTCGCCGAGCATCAGCGTGCGGAAGAACACGAGCGCCGGTCCCAGGTACCAGATCGTCTCCAG
>NZ_DASWSJ010000198.1:0-2115 GCF_036402745.1 Actinophytocola sp.
CCTGGTCACCGAGCTCGCGCCGCGGCTCACCCGGCTGGCCGGCGAGACCGTGGTCGAGGCGCGCGGCGGGGCCCTGCTGCCGGGTCTGTGCGACCACCACCTGCACCTGCATGCCCTTGCCGCACAACGGGGCTCCGTCCGATGCGGTCCGCCGGACGTGTCCGATCCGGCGGCGCTCGCGGCGGCGCTGGCCGGGGCGAGGGCCGACGAGCACGGCTGGGTCCGCGGCATCGGCTACGCCGAGTCGGTCGCCGGCCCGCTGGATGCCGTGGCGCTCGACCGGCTGCACCGGGCCCGACCGGTTCGCCTCCAGCATCGCAGTGGCGCGCTGTGGATGCTCAACACCGCGGCGATGGTCGCCCTCGACGTCGCCGTCGCCGTCGACGTCGACGTCCATCCGGGCATCGAGCGCGACCCGCGCGGCACGCCGACCGGCCGGCTCTGGCGCGCGGACGACTGGTTGCGGACCCGGCTCCCCCGCACTGGCCCGCCCGGTCTGCGCGAGGTCGGCGCGCGGCTCGCCCGGCTCGGGATCACCAGCGTCACCGACGCGACCCCGGATCTCGACCGGGCCGCGATCGACGCCATCGCCGACGACATGCGCACCGGTGCGCTGCCCCAGCGCGTACATCTCCTTGGTGTGCCGGTGGATCCGCCGCACACCCCGGCGCCGGGCTCGCCGTCGGCCGGGCCGTACAAGATCGTGCTCGCCGACTCCGCGCTGCCCGAGCTGGACAGTCTCGTCGAGACCGTCCGGGCCGCGCACGCCACCGGTCGCGCGGTAGCCGTGCACTGCGTGACCAGGGAGGCGCTGGTGCTCCTGCTGGCCGCGCTCGCCGCTGCCGGCACGGTGCCGGGCGACCGGATCGAGCACGCCGCGCTCGTCCCCGGCGAACTCGTCGCCGAGCTCGCGCGGCGGGGACTGCGGGTCGTCACGCAGCCCGGTTTCCTGGCTGACCGCGGCGACGACTTCCTTCGTGACCTGCCCGCCGAGGACCACCCCGACCTCTACCGGGTCGCGACGCTGCGGGCGGCGGGAGTGCCGGTCGCGCTGTCCAGCGACGCGCCCTACGGCCCGCTCGATCCGTGGGCGGTCATCTCGGCGTCCGTGGACCGCCGCACCCGTTCCGGCCGGGTCGCCAGCCCCGCCGAGCGCAGCACCGCGGCCGAGGCGTTGACCGGTTACCTTTGTCCCGCAACCGATCCCGGCGGCCGGCCACGCACGGTGCGGGTCGGCACCGCGGCGGATCTCGTGCTGCTGCACGGAGCTCGCGCGGACATGCTCGCCGATCCGGACAGCGACCGGGTACGCATGACCTTCATCGGCGGGCACCCGGTGCCGTGAGCACGATCACCCGGACCGGCGCCGCGACAGGCGTTCTCGGGCGACGCTCCCGACCAGTGTCCCGGCCTGGTCGAACAACAGTCCCCTGCGCAGCGCCCGGCCACCGCTGACGGCCTCGTTCGCTGGTGCTGCCCGTTGGTGGATCCCTCCGGGATCATCGGCCTTCGCGTGCCGACCACGTCGTGACCACCTCGTCCGCGGTGGCCAGGGTGGCGATCAACCCGACGGTGTGCTCAAGCACCCGGGCGCCGAACTCCAGCGGCACGCCGGCGACCGCGTCGGTGACCACGACGACTCGGTACGCGCGGTTCACCGCGTCGAACACCAGGTTCGGGATCGCCACGTTCAACGACACCCCGGCGACCACGATCGACGTGATGCCGGTGTTGCGCAGCAGCGCGTCGAGCTGCCCGTCGGCCATCGGCGACAGCCCGTGGTAGCGGGGCAGGATCACGTCGCCCGCGTCGTGGACCATGGCCAGGGGTCGCACCGACGACGTGCCGGGCGTGTTGTCCGCCCCCGCCTTGCGCGCGGCGGCGAACAGCCGGGCGTTCCGATTCGCGCCGAAGCCGCCGGACAGGTTCTCGGCGGTCGCGTGCACCACGGGCACGCCCGCCGCGCGGGCCGCGACCGCCAACCGCGCGGCGTTGCGGGCGACGCCGACCTCGGCGGCCGCGGCCGCGAGCGCCGGGAACACGGACGCCACGCCCACCACCCCGTTCTGCACCTCCTGGAGCACGAGCGCGGTGCGGCCGGCCGGTATCAGCTCG
>NZ_DASWSJ010000199.1:0-1624 GCF_036402745.1 Actinophytocola sp.
CGAGATGGCCAGCTGCTCGAGATCCATCAATTGCTTGAAGGCCTTCATGTACTCGTCGGAGGACTCCACCGGGTTCATCCGCTGCAGCTTGCCCTTCACCCCCGCGATCTGGCGCACCGTGTAGATCTCCTGCATCCGCGCCATCAGCGCGTTCACGTAGAGGACGTCGTTCTCGCCGACCGAACGCATGGACTCGACCGCCAGCGCGGTCAGCTGGGCCCGCGCGGACTCCCGCGGACAGTGCTCAGCGACCCGGTCCAGCCACGCCGCGCCGGTGACCGTCACGGCGGCGGCACCACCGGCGGACGCCACGGCGGCCGCCACCGCTGCGTAGTCGGGATCGGTGTAGGCCCCGGGAGGGATGGCGTCGAACGACGGGCCGGCGATCTCGGGCACCTGCAGCGCCGCCTTCACCGACTCCCGCTCGACCTCCACCGCGGTCTGGTCCGGCGTCCGCTGCGCCGCTCGAGCGCGCGGCCGCGGCCGCTCGGCCCCGTTCCCGGCGAGTCGCCGCACGCGCTCGACGACCTCGGACTCGTCGGGCAGCCCCAGCATCCCGGCCAGCCGCCGGGCATAGGCCGGGCGCAGGGCGTGGTCCTTCACCTGGGCCAGCAGCGGGGCGGTCTTGTCCAGCGCTGCGACCCGGCCCTCCACGGTGTCCAGGTCGTAGCCGGCGAGCGTCGTCTTCAGCACGAACTCGATCAGCGGGGTCCGCCGGGCGACGAGATCGCGGACGGCGGCATCGCCGTGCTCCTGACGCAGCTCGCACGGGTCGTGCCCGTCGGGCTCGACCGCGACGAACGTCTGGCCCACGAAGCGCTGATCCTCGGCGAAGGTCTTCATCGCCGCGGCCTGCCCCGCCGCGTCGCCGTCGAAGGTGTAGACGACCTCGCCACGGAACTCGTCCTGATCCATCAGCAGCCGGCGGAGCACGCTGATGTGCTCACCACCGAACGCCGTTCCGCACGATGCGACTGCGGTGGTCACGCCGGCGAGGTGGCAGGCCATGACGTCGGTGTACCCCTCGACGACGACCGCCTGGTGACGCTTGGCGATGTCGCGCTTGGCGCGGTCGATCCCGTAGAGCACGGTGCTCTTCTTGTAGAGCGGGGTCTCGGGCGTGTTCAGGTACTTCGGCCCCGGATCGTCGTCCATGAGCTTGCGGGCGCCGAAGCCGATGACGTCGCCGGTGATGTCGCGGATCGGCCAGACCAGCCGCCGGTGGAACCGGTCGATCAACGTGCCGCGCGAGGACTCCTTGGCCAGACCGCCGGTCACCAGCTCGGCCTGGGTGAAGCCCAGCCCGCGCAGGTGCCGGGTCAGGCCGTCCCAGCCGCCGGGGGCGAAGCCACAGCCGAAGTCCAGCGCCACCTGCCGGTCGAAGCCGCGCTCGGCGAGGAACTGACGGGCCGGAGCGGCCTCCGGGGTACCGAGCTGTTCGGCGAAGAACGCCGCGGCAGCGGTGTTGGCCGCCACCAACCGCGCCCGCTGGCCGACGTGGGCGCGGTCGGGAGCACCGGTGGCCCGACCGCTGTCGTCCTCGTAGTGCAGCTCGATGTTGGCCCGGCCGGCGAGCAGCTCGACCGCCTCGGAAAAGGACAGATGGTCGATCTGCTGGATGAAG
>NZ_DASWSJ010000200.1:0-3068 GCF_036402745.1 Actinophytocola sp.
AGCTGGGCGACCACCCGCAGGGTGGTCTTCTTGTTCGAGATGCAGATGACCGCCTCGGCGCCGGTGTCCTGGCACGCGCGGTAGGCCAGCCCGGCCAGGTCGGGCTGGCTGTGCGCGTCGGTGTCGCACAGGATCGTGTCCGGCTGGGCGGCGAGGATCTCACCCAGCAGCTCGGGACCGTAGGTCCGCTCGGGGTTGCGGGTCACCCACACCAGCCGGGCGGGCGTCGGATCGCAGAGAAGCTGCGGCAGGCACGGAGCGATTCCGCTGCCGGTGGCCACCCACACGACCCGGTTGAACAGTCGCGCCACCGTGACGACGCCGGCCGTCGGGACGCCGCGCACCCACACCGACTCCGGTCGGTCGGCGATGAACCGGGCAGTCCAGTCACCCACGCGGGAGACGGCCATCCGGGAGGCGTCGGCGTCGCCCGAGGGCATGTCGGCGAAGGCGTGCCACTCGCCGAGCGGCCGGCGGGCGATCCGGCTCGCTGTGCCCGGCCGTACCCGACGTCCGCGATCGAGGGTGACCAGCGCCACGTGATCGGACGGCGTCACGACCGACACCGGCACGCGGCGCAGTTGCAGCCACGGGATCCCGACGAATACGGCGACGGCCAGCACGATCCACGTGCCGGGGGACGCGGCCATCGCCGCGACGATGGAGCCACCGGCACTCCCCGCCATCAGCACGGTCAGCACGGCGAAGAGCACCACGGACAGCCAGCCGCCGTAGCGGTGGGTCAGCTCGAACCGGTTGTGGTGCCGCTCGCGCGCGGTCGGACGCGCGCACACCACCATGCCGCCGAGGACGGCCAGGATCACGGCGGCAACGGCGAGCACGGCGACCTCCAGGCCGCTCGCCGGGCCGATGAGCACGCGGACCGCCGTAAGTGCCATGAAGGCGGTGAACCAACCGATGGCCGACAGAGCGCAACCGACATGGACCCCACCGCTGAACTGGTACACCTGCGCGAGCGCCGAGCGGACGCGCAGCGGCCAACGGAGCGGAACCGACGTGGCCATCCGGAACAGAACGTTGACGAAGTACTGCTGCCGTACCAGCGCGGCGAGCCCGACGTTGGTACTCGCCGCGGTGATGGTGTAGGTCAGCGCGGACGGGACCGACGTGCCGCGGACCACCACCAGCACCACGAGCACCGCGACGCCGGCGTTGCCGGCGAGCGCGAACGCCAGCCAGCGCAGGAACGGCAGCATCGCCTGGCGTGTCGGGACAGCGGCGTGAGCCCCCGTCCGCCGGCCCCGCCCGGGCCGGCGGGCCGAGGTTTTCGCGGGAGTCCTGATGGGCGGAAGGACCGGCTCCGTCCGGACCGGCGTGCGGGGAAGAACCGCGATGCTCATGGTGCAGACCTCGCAAACCTGGCCGTGCGGATCCCGACCCCGTCCCGAGACTTCCGGCCGAGGCATGGTGCGGTCTGTCCGGCGACCGGTGGATGCGGCGGCGGAAACGCCGTCCTCCCATCAACGGACAGCCGGCCGCCTATCCATCCTTGCCGTCCGGGCTCCACTCGTCTCGGGCACATCGTCCCCACTCCGCCGTCATGTCCGACACGCGCGCGGACTCTGCTAGGACGTGGCAGGACGACCGAGGCAGCAGGAACCGGCTCCATCCAGGCGGAGGACCCGCAACGCCTGAGCCGTCATCTGGTAGTCATCAAGCGCGTTCACTGCATGTAGTTCGTGCCCCTGCAGTTCGGGCTGCATCGGATGCCTTTACGTGGGCTGCCCGCGTCTACCGCGGCCCGGACACCAGCGCGTCCGCAGGGGACGGCCTCCCTCACATGCGACGACCGGACTGTGCAGGAGTAATCCTCGGCGACTGGCTCGATCCCTCCGTCGACCCGATGCGGGGTGAACGCCTCCCCTGATGACCTCGGTGCCGCTCCGAAACGCCGCAGTCGCTAAGGCCTGATGTTCTGGTTGTTCCGGAACACGTTCTGTGGGTCATACCTGCGCTTCAGCTCGACCAGCCGGGCGTAGTGGTGGCCGTACGCGGCGCGCACCCGCTCGTCGCCCTCGTCGCTGAGGTAGTTCACGTACACGTCACCACTGGCGTACGGCTGCATGGCGTCCCAGAACCTGCGCGCCCAGTCGATATGCGCCTCCTGCTCTGCCCGGTCCGACCAGATGGCGGCGATGATCAGGTCGTAGGCGGCGTCGCGGTGCCCGAAGGCCGTGGCGTCGTTCGGCACCCGGGCCACGGCCCCGCCGAACTGATCGATGATCACCGCCGGCCGATCCGACGGGGCGGTCTCCATGAAGGCGACCATCGTGTCGATGGCGTCGTCGCTCAGCTCGCGAAGGTTGCTGGACTTCCAGTAGTTGAGCAGGCCGAAGGGGAAGTCGCCGTCATAGGCGCGCTGCACGTCGCAGTAGCTCATCGGCACGATCGCGACCTCCAGCGGCGAGCCGAACTCGCGGATCGGCCGCACGACGTCCTCACCGGCCTCGAGCGGGCCGACGTAGACCACGAACAGCATGACGACCCGCTGTCCGTCGGGGAGCGTCGCCATCCCGAACTCGAGGAACACGTCGTCCGGCGCCGACTGCGAGTAGTCCCGGTAGAACCTGAACACGTCCTTGGCGGAACTGAACGGGTACACCGCCGGGCCCCCGAGCACCGGTCCGACCTCGTGCAGGCGGTACTCGAACGAGGTGACGATCCCGAAGTTGCCGCCGCCGCCGCGCAGCCCCCAAAAGAGATCGGCGTTGTCCGTGGCGCTGGCGGTGAGGAAACGACCGTCGGCAGTCAAGACATCGGCCGAAAGCAGGTTGTCGCAGGTCAATCCGTACTTGCGTTGCAACCAGCCGATACCGCCGCCGAGGGTGAGTCCCGCGATGCCCGTCGTCGACACCGCCCCACCGGTGGTGGCGAGCCCGAACGCCTGCGTCTCCCGATCGAACTCACCCCACGTCAGACCCGCCTGGGCCTGCGCGACCCGCCGGGTGGGATCCACTCGCATGCCCTTCATCGGCGAGAGGTCGATGACGATCCCGTCGTCACAGACGGCCTTCCCCGCGACGTTGTGGCCGCCTCCGCGCACTGCG
>NZ_DASWSJ010000201.1:0-95249 GCF_036402745.1 Actinophytocola sp.
GGCTGCTGGCCTCGCCGGTGCCGTGGGAGGCCAACGGTCATCCACGCCGGGCCGGGGTGTCGTCGTTCGGGATCAGCGGCACGAACGCCCACGTCGTCATCGAGGAGCCGCCGGCGGAGGCCGAGCCGGAGCCCTCGGCCGACCTGCCTGTGGTGCCGTGGGTCCTGTCGGCCAGGACCGCGGCCGCGGTGCTCGCCCAAGCAGAACGGTTGCGGTCCCTTGTGGACCAGAACCCGGTGGACGTCGGCTACTCGCTGGCGACCACCAGGGCGACGTTCGACCACCGCGCTGTGCTGGTCGACGGCGAGGAGGTGGCTTCCGGCTCGGTGGTCGGCGGCAAGCTGGCGGTGTTGTTCACCGGTCAGGGTGCGCAGCGTGCCGGTATGGGGCAGGTGTTGTGCGAGGCGTTTCCGGTGTTCGCGGCGGCGTTCGACGAGGTGTGTGCGCACCTGGATCCGGGTTTGGGTGAGGTGATCGCCTCCGGCGACGGGCTGGACGAGACGGGGAACACCCAGCCCGCGTTGTTCGCGTTCGAGGTGGCGTTGTTCCGGCTGCTGCAGTCCTGGGGTATCCGACCGGACTATGTGGCGGGGCACTCGATCGGTGAGCTGGCGGCGGCGTATGTCGCTGGTGTGTGGTCGTTGGAGGACGCGTGCAGGGTGGTGTCCGCGCGGGGTCGGTTGATGCAGGCCCTGCCCACCGGCGGTGCCATGATCGCCGTCCAGGCCACCGAGGCCGAAGTCGCCCCGCTGCTCACCGACACGGTCGGGATCGCCGCCATCAACAGCCCCGACTCCGTGGTCATCTCCGGCGACGAACACGCCGCCCACACGGTCGCCGGGGTGTTCGCCGAACAAGGCCGCAAGACCAAACAGCTCACCGTGTCCCACGCCTTCCACTCACCACTGATGAACCCGATCCTCGACGAATTCCGGGACATCACCGCGAGCGTGACCTACCACGAGCCCACCATCCCCATCGTCTCCACCGTCACCGGACAGACCGCCGACCTCACCGACCCCGACTACTGGGTCAACCAGGTCCGCGCCACCGTCCGCTTCGCCGACACCATCACCACCCTCGACACCACCGGAGTACGCACCTTCCTCGAAGCCGGCCCCGACGCCACACTGACCGCACTCGGCAACGACAACTTCATCCCAACAGCACGCCGCAACCGCGACGAGGTCCTCACGGTGACCGAGGCGCTCGGCCGGCTGCACACCCGCGGGGTCCGGCTGGACCTGCCGGCGCTGTTCCCCGGCGCCGGCCGGGTGGACCTGCCGACGTACGCCTTCCAGCACCAGCGGTACTGGCTGATCACCCCGGAGTCGGGGGGCAGCGCGACCGGCCTCGGGCTCGGCGCGACCGATCACCCGCTGCTGGGCGCCGCGCTCGGGCTGGCCGACTCCGAGCGGGTCGTGCTCACCGGCCGGCTGTCCTTGCGGGATCACGCCTGGCTCGCCGACCACGCGGTGCTCGGCACGACCCTGCTGCCCGGGGCCGCGTTCGTCGAGCTGGCCCGGCGCGCCGCGGAGCACACCGAGCTGGACCTCGTCGACGAGCTGACCCTGCACGCTCCGCTGGTGCTCACCGAGCAGGACGCGGTGCACGTGCAGGTCGAGGTCGGCGAGCCGGACGACGCCGGCCGCCGCGCGCTGCGCGTCCACTCCCGCCGGGAGGGCGCCGAAAGCGACGAGCCCTGGGCGCACCACGCGAGCGGCCTGCTCAGCGCGGACCCCGACCCGGCGAGCGCCGACCGGCCCGCCGAGTGGCCGCCGGCCGGCGCGGACCCGGTGGCGATCGACGACCTCTACGACCGGATCGCGGACCTCGGCGTCGACTACGGCCCGGCGTTCCAGGGCCTGACCGCCGTGTGGCAACGGGACGGCGAGCTCTTCGCCGAGGTCGCGCTGCCCGAGGACGTGCGGGCGGGCGCCGAGCGGTACGGGATCCACCCGGCGCTGCTCGACGCGGCACTGCACGCGATGTTCGTGCCGGAGCGGGAGGACCGGCAGGTCGTGCTCCCGTTCAGCTGGAGCGGGGTCCGGGTGTTCGCGAACCAGGCGACGGCGCTGCGCGTGCGGATCGCCCCGACCGGCCAGGACGCGTACGCGCTGGAGCTGACCGACGGCACCGGCACGCCGGTCGCGTCGGTCGAGTCGCTGGTCGCGCGGCCGGTGTCCGCCGACGCGCTGAGCACGGGCCCGGAGTCGCTGTACCGGCTGGACTGGGTGCCGGCGACCACGGGTCCCGCCGAGCTGGCGGCCGACGTCGTGGAGCTGCGCATCGAGGCCGGCACCGACGCGGCGGCGGTCCGCGCGGCGGTCCACCAGGCGCTCGCCGCGGTGCAGGAGTCGCTCGCCGGGACCGGCCGGCTGGCAGTGGTCACCCAAGGCGCGACCACCGGCGAGGATCTCGCCGGCGCGGCCGTGTGGGGTCTGGTCCGCTCGGCGCAGACCGAGCACCCGGACCGGTTCACGCTCGTCGACGTCGACGGCGCCGACGAGTCCGAGCAGCTGTTGCCCGCCGCGCTCGCCACGGGTGAGCCGCAGCTCGCCATCCGCACCGGCGCCATCACGGTGCCACGGCTGGCGAAGGCGGTAGCGTCCACATCGGACACCCGGCTGTTCGACCCCGATGGGACCGTGCTGATCACCGGCGGCACCGGCACGCTCAGCGCCGCCCTCGCCCGCCACCTCGTCACCTCGCACGGCGCGCGACACCTGGTGCTCACCTCCCGCCGCGGCCCCGACGCCACCGGCGCCACCGAACTCCAGACGGCGCTGACCGAACTCGGTGCCCAGGTCGAGATCGCCGCCTGCGACGCGGCCGACCGCGAGGCGCTGGCCGCGCTGCTCGCGACGATCCCGGACCTGGCCGGCGTGATCCACGCGGCCGGCGTGGTGGACGACGCGACGGTCGAGTCGCTCACGCCCGAGCGGGTGGACCCGGTGCTGCGGCCCAAGGTCGACGCCGCGCTCAACCTCGACGAGCTGGCCGGCGACGTGGAGCTGTTCGTGCTGTTCTCGTCGGCCACGAGCATCCTCGGCACCGCGGGGCAGGCGAACTACGCCGCGGCCAACGGTTTCCTCGACGCGCTGGCGGCCCACCGGCACGCGGCCGGGCGCCGGGCGACGGCGCTGTCGTGGGGCCTGTGGGCCGAGGGCAGCGCGATGACCAGCCACCTCAGCGAGGCGGACCTGGCCCGCATCAACCGCGGCGGCGTGCACGCGCACACCGTCGAGGAGGGGCTGGCCCTGTTCGACCTCGCCTGCCGGGCGGACGAGCCGCACCTGGTGCCGATCAAGCTGGACCAGGCGGCCCTGCGCACCGCGACCGGGGTGGCCGCGCCGCTGCGGTCGTTCACCAGGAGCCGCCGCGCGGGCCAGCAGCGGGCCACGACGGTCGCGCTGGCGGAGCAGCTGGCCGGCCGCACCGAGGACGAGCAGCGGAAGGTGCTGCTGGAGCTGGTGCGGACCAGCGTGGCCACGGTGCTGGCGCACACCTCGCAGGAGACGATTCCGGCCGAGCAGCAGTTCAAGCAGCTCGGGTTCGACTCGCTGACCGCGGTGGAGCTACGCAACCGGCTCAACACCGCGACCGGCCTGCGCCTGCCGGCCACCCTGACGTTCGACTACCCGACGCCGGGGGCGCTCGTCGAGCACCTGCTCCCGGAGCTGGGCGGCAGCCAGGCGACGCTGCGGGTCCGCACGCTGGTGGACGGCATCGCGAAGCTCGAGGCGACGCTGGACCTGGTCGAGTCGGCCGACACGGGCGAGACCGACATCGCCGCGGCACTGCAACGCCTGCTGACGAAGTGGCGGGACAAGACCACCGCGCCGGCGGCGACGGAGGAGGCCGACCTGACCTCCGCGACGGCAGACGACCTGTTCGACATCCTCGACGACGAGCTCGGCGCCGCCTGACCCACCGCCGCCCCGGGGCACGTGCTCCCGGGGCGGCGCCCTTACCGGCCCGACTGGGTGCGGTGGCAGACACAAGTCGGCGCCCGCCGAGACATGCTCGGCGGGCGCCCTGGTCGACCGTCTCCTTGGGACTCAGCTCACCCGGCGCTCGTGGCCCTGCCAGAAGCGCTCGCGCAGCTCCCGCCGGAGGATCTTGCCGCTCGGGTTGCGCGGCACCTTGTCGATGAGCTCGTAGCGCAGCGGCTGCTTGAACGTGGCGAGCTTTCCCTTGAGGAACAGCGCGAGCTCCCGCTCGGTGAGCTCCTCGCCCTCGACCGGCACCACGAACGCGTGCACGATCTCGCCCCAGCGGTCGTCCGGCACGCCGACGACGGCCGACTCGGCCACCTTCGGGTGCCGGCCGATGACGTGCTCGATCTCGGCCGGGTACACGTTCTCCCCCGCGACGATGATCATGTCCTTGATCCGGTCGCGGATGAACAGGTAGCCGTCCTCGTCGAGCACACCCGCGTCGCCGGTCACGACCCAGCCGTCGACCAGCGTCTTCGCCGTCGCCTCCGGCAGGTTCCAGTACTCCAGCATCGCGGCCGGGGTGCGCAGCCAGACCTCGCCGATCTCCCCCGCCGGCAGCGGGTTGCCCGCGCTGTCGGCGACCTTGACCTGGAAGCCCGGGTACGGCCGGCCGGCCGCCTGCATCTTGCCGCTGTCCGGCGTGTGGTCGGCAGGCGGCAGGCACATCGCGGTGTTCCCGGTCTCGGTCAGCCCGTAGATCTGGGCGAACTCGCAGCCGAAGCCCTCGACGCACCGGGCGAGCAGCGCGGCCGAGATGGGCGCGCCGCCGTAGATGATCTTGCGGAGGGTGGTGAAGTCGTCCTGGGTGACGCCGGGCTCGGCGAGCAACAGCCGCAGCATCGCGGGCACCATGCACGCGGTGGTGACACCCAGCGTGCGGATCAGCTCGACCGCGCCCGCCGTGGTGAACTCGCGCATGACGACGTTGGTGACGCCCGACGCGAAGCCCTGCGTCGCCCACCAGATCCCGCCGATGTGGAAGCCGGCCATGCCGATCAGGCTGCGGTCGCCCTCGCGCCAGTCGATCCAGTCCTCGCCGGCCTTGGCGAGGGCGTTGCGCACCGCGAAGAAGCTGCGGTGGCCGAGCACCACGCCCTTGGGCAGGCCGGTGGTGCCGCTGGTGTACATCTGCACGAGCGGGGTGTCCGGGGTGACCCTGGACAGCAGGTTGACGTCCGGCTGCGCGCCCACCCACGACGCGAACCCCGCGCCCGGCGCGCCGGGCTCGTCCAGGCGCAGCACGGTGGTCAGGTTCGGCAGCTCCGGGGCGAGCCGCTCGGCGGTCGCCTCCGCGTCGGTGTCGACGAACAGCAGCGCGGTGCCGGAGTCACGCAGGATGTGCTCGACCTCGTCGGCGGCCAGCCGCCAGTTGATCGGCACCAGCACCGCACCGCTCTTCGCGGCGCCGAACAGCAGCTCGTAGTAGTGCTCGGACTCCTTGCCGAGGTAGGCGATGCGGTCGCCCGGGCGGACGCCGGCGGCCTGGATGCCGTGCGCGACCTGGTTGCTCACCCGGTGCAGCCCGGCGTAGTCGATCCGCCGGCCCTCGCAGATGATCGCGGTCGTGTCCGGCTGCCGGGCGGCGTGCTGGCGCACCACGTCGACGAGCGTGCGCAACTGAGGTGTCACCGTGTTCTCCTTGTCGACTCAGGTCCGGCGGGTCAGGCGGCGTCGGCGCGCACGCTCATGCCCGGCGGGTCGACCAGTGCCATCCGCACCTCGCCCTCGGCGAAGCCGCCGGCGGCGTCCCGGAACTGCCACGGCATGTCGACCACCTGGACCGGCCGGCTGCGGTTGGTCTGGCTGAACTCGGCGAAGGAGACCTCGCCGGTGAAGGCGGACGAGTCGATCGGGCGCTTGAACTTGCTCTCGAACCTGGCGATGAGGATGTCCGGCAGCTGCTTGGCCCAGTAGTCGTCCATGGTCCAGTCGTCGAACGCCGGCAGCGCCCGCTCCTGCACGCACTTGGCGATCAGGTAGTACATCAGCTGGTTGAAGCAGATGTTGACCTCGACCGAGTTGAGGTGGCCGGTGTCGTCGATGTAGCACGGGAAGGGGATGGAGAACTCCCCCTCCGCGCTCGCGAGCCCGTTGGCCACCGTCACCGTGGCGGACTTGAGGTATTCGGTCTTCGGGCGCGCGTACGGGCGCAGGACGTCCGAAAGCAGTTCCGGGTCGTTGGCGAAGTTCAGCTGTCCGGTATTCAGATTAATCTGCGATGTCATTGTTTCCTCCTCAGCGCGCCCACAGGAATTGATTTCACCGTAATCGGTCGGAGTCATCCACCGGTAACAGTGGACGAATTCTCCCGGCGGCGCGGCTGGCTCGGCCGGACCAGCCGGTCGAGCAGCATGTCCGAGGTGAGCGACCGGTCGGCGAGCACCGGGTCGGTCGAGAGCAGCGCCATGTGCAGGGCCCGGATCCGCTCGGACGGCTCGATGCCCAGCTCGTGGAGCATCCGCTGCCGGAACCGCATGTAGACCTCGAGTGCGGCGGAGGCGCGGCCGGCCCGGTACAGCGCGATCATCAGCATCGCGTGCGCGGACTCGTGCAACGCGTGCTCGACGACCAGGGAGGCGAGCTCGCTGATCATCTCGCGGTGCTGGCCCAGGCACAGGTCGGCGTCGATCCTGGTGGTGTGCGCGTAGAAGCGGCGCTCCTCCAGGCGGGCGACCTGGGCCCGCAGCAGGGTTCCCCACTGTCCGTGGTGGACGACGTTGCCACGCCACAGGGCCAGCGAGCGGCGCAGGTCGGTGGCGGCCTTCGCGTAGTCACCGGCGTGCATCGCGGCGGAGCCGGCGGTGACCAGCTGGTCGAACTCGGTGATGTCGAGCTGCTGGGGGTCCACGCGCAACACGTAGCCGCCCGAGCAGGTCTGCAGCACCTCGCGGGTGATGTGCTCCACCGACAGGCCGAGCACGTCGTGGAAGAGGCGGCGCAGCTTGAACATGTAGGTCTGCAGGGTCGAGTGCGCGGTGCGCGGCGCCCGGTCGCTCCACAGCTCCCTGACCAGCACGGACGCGCCGACCGGCTTGTTCGCGTTGAACAGCAGCGTGGACAGGATCAGCCGCAGCTTCGGCGCGCTCGGCGCCACGTCCAGGTCCTCGTGCCGGATGACCAGGGGGCCGAGCAGCTCGAACCGGAGGTCGGCGAGCGAGTTCTGCTCGGGTTCGCGGGGCCGCACCAGCACGGGCGAGTCCGGGCTCGGTTCGGGGTCCGACTCCGGGGGTGACGTCGTCTCCAGCAACGTGGCGAGGAGAGCAAGCTTCTCCTCCTGCGTCATTAATCCCAGCTCAGCTAATTTCGTGACCATTTCAGGACCTCGCTATCAGCCAGATCCACCGAACTCTGCCGCCGGGGGTAGTCCGGCGGGGTTGTCCCGGGAGGATGCGACGATCTATAAATCACGGGTATCAGGAGACTCCACGTTATTCCGGGCCGGCAGCCGGACGATAGTGACGGTGTCATAAATGGGCGATGAGTATTGAGGTGTGAGCACATGACCCCCGCACTTGTCCAGTACCTACGCGCGCAAGGACCCTTGGACTCGAGCCCCGCTCAAGCGGCGGTCAAGCGGTCGAGGAGGAGTCATGACCACCTCAAGCCAGGACGCAGGTCTACGAATCGGCTTCAAGCGGCACCTCCGAGCCCACGTGGTCCGCGGCGAGGCGGTGTACCTGCTCTCCGAGCGGGACGCCACCTCCGTCGCCGGCGCGCACGTCGAGGCGCTGGCCCCGCTCCTCGACGGCACCCGTGACCTGGCCGGACTGTGCCGGGACATCCCCGACGGCCTGCCGCTGGCCGAGGCCGGCTCGATCGTCATGCGGCTGGTCGACGCCGGGCTGGTGGCCCTGCGCGAGCCGCTGGAGACCGCACTCGACACCCAGGCCGACCAGCCGAGCCTCGCCTACTGGGAGGCGGCCGGGCTGGATCCCGGGAGCGCCGTACGCCGCCTGCGCGGCACCCGGGTCGAGGCCACCGTGCTCGGCGGCGTCGACGCCGGCGCCGCCCTGGGTGCCCTGCAGGCGGCCGGGCTCACCGTCGTCCCGGGCTCGGCCGACCGCATCGGCGACGCCGACCTGTCCGTCGTGTTCTGCGCCGACTACCTCGACGCCTCTCTCGCCCGGGTCGACACGCTGCACCGCGCGGCCGGCCGCCCGTGGCTGCTCGCGAAGCCCGGCGGCACCCAGGTGTGGATCGGCCCGGTCTTCGACCCGGCGCCCGGCCTCCCGGCCGACCCCGCCGGTCTCCCGGCCGACCCCGGCGCGCCGACCGCCTGTTGGCACTGCCTCGCCCACCGGCTGCGCGGCCACCGCCAGGCCGAGACCCACCTGCGGGCCCTGGTGGACCAGCGCTGCGCACTCACCCCGCCGGCGGTGTCGCTGCCCCCGCTCGGCGCGGCCGCCCTGCACCTGATCGCCCTCGAGGCCGTCAAGTGGGTGGCCGGCCTGCGCCAGGACGGGCAGCGTGCGGTGTGGACACTCGACAGCCTCGACCTGGCCGGGCGGCACCACGAGCTGCGCGCGCGCCCGCAGTGCCCGGCGTGCGGCGACGCCGAGCTCATGCGCCGGCAGGCCCGCCGGCCCGTCCACATCGGCCACCGCGCGAAGGCCAGCCGCAGCGGCGGCGGGCACCGGTCCATGCCACCGGAAGACGTGCTGAGCGCCTACGAGCACCTGATCAGCCCCGTCACCGGCGTGCTCAAGGAGATCACCCGCGACGAGCGCGGGCCCGCGTTCTTCAACTCCTTCCGCGCCGGGCCGAACCTCGCGCTCAACCCGCGCCGGCACTTCGACCACATGCGCTCGGCGCGCGCGGAGAACGGCGGCAAGGGCATCACCCCCTTGCACGGCAAGGTGAGCGCGCTGTGCGAGGCGATCGAGCGGCACAGCGGCTACTTCCACGGCGACGAGGAGCGCGTCGTCGCCAGCTACGCCGAGCTGGGCGGGGAAGCCGTGCACCCCAACGAGTGCCTGCGGTTCGATGAGCGCCAGTACGCCGACCGCGCGGCGTGGAACTCGACGCACTCGTCGTTCCAGTACGTGTGCGACCCCTTCGACGAGAACGCGGTGACCAGCTGGACCCCGGTGTGGTCGCTGACCGGGAACCGGCACCGCCTGCTGCCGACGGGCCTGCTGTACTTCGACGTTCCGGCCGAGCACGGCGGCGGCGGGTCGCTCTCGGCCGACTCCAACGGAAACGCCGCTGGAAGCAGCCTTGAAGACGCCTTGTTACAGGGTCTCCTCGAGGTGGTCGAGCGGGACTCGGTCGCGCTGTGGTGGTACAACCGAACACAGGCGCCTGGGGTAGACCTCGACAGCTTCGAGGTGCGCTGGATCGATGGGCTGCGTGACGTCTACGCGGCTCTACACCGGGACGTCTGGGTGCTGGACCTGTCGTCAGACGTAGGGATTCCGACCATGGCAGCGCTGTCGCGTCGCACCGACGGACCGCACGAGGACGTCATGTTCGGGTTCGGGGCACACCTCGATCCCCAGGTGGCGCTCGTCCGGGCGCTCACCGAGATGAACCAGCTGATGCCCGCCGTGGTGGCGGCGGGACAAGGCGGGGAGTACGACTGGTCCGACCCCGACGCCGTGCACTGGTGGCGCACCGCCACCTGGGACGGCATGCCGTACCTGCGGCCCGATCCCGCCGTGCGGCCCCGAACCCCCGCCGACTACCGACACGTCCCGACCAACGACCTCCATCAGGACATCACCTCGGTCCAGCAGCGACTGGAAGGCCTGGGCCTCGACGTCATGGTCCTCGACCAGACCCGCCCGGACGTCGGGCTCCCCGTGGTGAAGGCGATCGTGCCGGGCATGCGTGGCTTCTGGGCGCGGTTCGCGCCCGGGCGGCTGTTCGACGTCCCCGTCGGGCTGGGCCGGCTGACGGAGCCGACCGCCTACGAGAACCTCAACCCGATCCCCCTATTCGTGTGACGTGACGTGTACGCGGGCGGCGCGTGCGCGCACACCGAGGAGCGACAAGTGTCTGCCGACCCCGGCGCTACCCCCGACCTGAGCCTCCCGCTGTGGTCCTTCCGGGATGACGTCGTCATCGAACCGGCTGCCGACGGCAGCCTGGTCATCCTGACCCGGTGGGGCGACATCACGGTGGACTCGCCGGCGCCGGCGACCGAGGACAGCCTCTACCGGATGACCCTCGGGCCGGTCGCCCTCGCCAACGTCGCGGGCCTGGACCGCGACGACCTGGGCAAGGTGTTCCTGCGGCTGCCCGGCTGTGTCGTGCGCTCCCTCGGCCTGCGGGACTCCTCCACCCCGCTCCTGTCGGCCACCCCCGTCTCCCCGCTCGGGGTCCTCGAGCTGCCGAAGCTGGACGCCGCGCTGCCGATCCGGCTGTCCCAGTTCGCCTTCGTCCGGGAGAGCGACGGCGAGCTGCTGCTGGAGTCCCCGCTGTCGCACCACCGCGTCGTGCTGCACCTGCCGCTCGCCACGTGGGTGGTCGGCTCGCTGGGGCGGGCCACGACCAGCGCCGACATCGCGCAGGGCATCAACGTGGCGCAGTCGCTGGTGACCGAGATCGTCTCCTACCTCGCGGCCACGGGCATGGTCGTGAGCGGCGAGCCCGGCGTCGGCGACGCGCCGCCCCAGTTCCCCGAGGACGCCGACCGCGACCTGCTCACCTGGTCGCCGCACGACCTGCTGTTCCACTCGCGCAGCCGGCTCGGCCGCCACGACGACCCGGCCGGCGCGGTGTTCCGCAACGCACCCGACATGCCGCCGCTGCCCGCGGTGAAGCCCGTGCCCCCCGGCCGCCGGTTCCCGCTGTACCGGCCGGACGTGACCGCGTCGGCCGGCACCGAGATGTCGCTGACCGACGCCATCGAGACCCGCCACTCGGTGCGCGAGTTCGCCGACGAGGGGCCGTCCGTGCGCCAGCTCGGCGAGCTGCTGTTCCGGGCGGCCAGGGTCCGCTCGCAGACCGAGACCGTCGGCGCGGGCGGGGTGCGCTACACCGTCTCCGAGCGCCCGTACCCGAGCGTGGGGTCGCTCTACGAGCTCGACCTCTACCTCACCGTGGACCGCTGCGACGGCCTGCCGCGCGGGATCTACCACTACGACCCGCAGAGCCACGCGCTCACGCTCATCAACGAGGACGCGGCGGACGCGGGCGAGCTGCTCGACAGCGCGATGGTGCTCACGGGCTCGTACCGGCGGCCGCCGACGCTCATCACGATGACCGCCCGGATGGGCCGGCTGTCGTGGGTCTACGACGGCATCTGTTACGCCACCACGCTCAAGCACGTCGGTGTGCTGCAGCAGACGCTCTACCTCGTCGCCACGCGGCTTGGCCTCGCGCCGTGCGCCCTCGCG
The DNA here is from genome assembly GCF_036402745.1 of Actinophytocola sp. Taxonomy (GTDB): domain Bacteria; phylum Actinomycetota; class Actinomycetes; order Mycobacteriales; family Pseudonocardiaceae; genus Actinophytocola. The sequence continues at coordinate 11,342 of NZ_DASWSJ010000201.1, forward strand.
ACGGGCGACAGCGAGGTGGCCACCGCCGCGTTCGGGCTCGACTGGCCGGCCGAGGTCAGCGTCGGCGAGTTCATCGTGGGCCTGCCCCTGCCGTAGCCACTGAAAGCGAGCCACTGAAAGCGCTAACAAGAGCCAACCATGGAAGGCTGTGCGGGCGCATGACGGCGTGATAGAACAGGTACGGATCGGGCAGCCCGAAGGGACAGCCGCGGATGATCAAGGTGATGCTGGCCGAGGACATGCACATGGTCCGGGGAGCTCTTGTCGCGCTGCTCAACCTCGAGCCGGACATCGAGGTGGTGGCCGAGGTCTCCAACGGCACCGACATCCTGGCCACGGCCCAGAAGTTCCGGCCCGACGTCGCGGTCGTCGACATCGACCTGCCCGGCAAGGACGGTCTCACGGCCGTCAGCGAGATCCACGAGCACCTGCCGGAGATCCGGACGCTGATCCTCACCGGCCTCGGCCGCCCGGGAAACCTGCGCCGCGCGTTATCGGCGAAGGTCACCGGCTTCCTGCTGAAGGACGCGCCACCCGCGCAGCTCGCCGACGCCATCCGCAGCGTCGCCGCAGGGCACCGGGTCGTCGACAGCCAGCTCGCCATGGCCGCCTGGGACAGCGCGGAGTGCCCGCTGACCGCACGCGAGACCGAGGTGCTGCGGCTCACCGCGGAGGGGATGCAGGCCGTCGACATCGCCTCCCGGCTCTTCCTCTCGGTCGGCACCGTGCGCAACTACCTGACGACGGTCATCGGCAAGCTCGCCGCCCGCAACCGCGTCGACGCCATCCGCATCGCCCGGGAGGCCGGCTGGCTATGACCGGCCGGCCGACCCGCGACGCTCGAACCGCAGCGGGACGTCCACCCGCAGCCGGAACATGTTCGGCTCCTGCTCGACGGTCACCGACCCACCGATCTCCGCGGCCCGCCCCGCCAGGTTGTGCAGCCCGCTGCGGCCGGTGTCCTTCGGCGTCTTCGGCGAGCGCGGCACGTCGTCGTTGACGATCTCGATCGAGGCGTGGTCCTGCGTCTGCCGGATGGTGATCTCGCAGTGCTTGGCCTTGCTGTGCCGCAACAGGTTCGTCACACCCTCCCGCAGCACGGTGGCCAGCACCGTGCTCACCCGGACCGGCAGGTCGGTGTGGTCGCTGTCGAGCTGGACGCTGATGTCGGCGGCCGAGAGCACCGAGACCGCCGAGCGGCACTCCTCCTCCAGCGAGAGCTCCCGGTACCCGGTGGCGACCGTGCGCGCGTCGGACAGCGCCAGCCGGGAGATCTCGAGGATCTCCAGCAGCTGGTCGCTCGCCTCCTGCGGCGACTTCTCCATCAGCCGGTGGGTGAGCTCGATCTTCAGCGTGATCGCCGAGAGGCTGTAGCCGAGGAGGTCGTGCAGGTCGCGGGCGAACCGCAGCCGCTCCCGCAGCACGGCCATGCGGGCGATCTCGGCGCGGGTCGACTGCACCTCCACGACGAGCGCGGTGAGCCGGGACAGGCCGTAGACCACCAGACCGGTCGTGACCGTGGAGATCGACGTGTAGAGGATGTCGATGGGCGCGCCGGTGAACATCAGCTGCGCGACGCCCATGCTGGCGACGATCGCGGCGAACGCGGTCCAGGCCGCGGCCGGGCGCAGCACGAGCAGCACACTGCCCGCGAGGAACCCCGGCATGCCGACCCAGGCCTGCCCGAAGATCATGATGGGCAGGTAGACCAGGCACGCCTGGGCGGCCAGGATGCCGTACCCGAACGGCGAGCGCAGCCGCGCCGCGGCACGGCCGTACCAGAGCAGCTGCATCAGCAGCAGGGCGACGATGCACGTGAACGACAGCGCGATCTCACCCGGGCCGACGTTCAGGAACAGCACGTGCAGGAAGCCGATCAGGCTGATGCTGACGAAGACCGCGGTGACCACCCCGACCGCGAGACGCGGGGCGGGGAACGGAGCGGTCTTGGTGTCGGGCGCTAAGTGCGCGGGTGCGGCGGAAGAGTCCACGACCTGACCCCCGATGCCGCTACGGTAACCGGAGCGCGAACGGGGGACGGACGACGCCACATCTCGGCTCGTCGGCCCTCGGATGGTGCTGATGCGCGGCAAGCGCTGGCGACTGCGGAACGTACACGGCCCTGACTCCTGTACCCCGACGAATCCCCGTACGGCGAGAGTCCCAAGTGGCCTGTAGGCCATGACCCGAAGCCTGACCCGAAGTCATGGTCGGCGACGTTCCCCGGCCGGCGCCATGGACCGGCCGCCGGCCGGCCCGCGCGACAGGTCCCCGGCGCGGTGAGCCGTCGCGTGGCTCACCGGCCGCCGACCCGGCGCCCGTACCGACCGTCATACCGTCCACGTCCGACCCTCGCCGCGCTCGCCCGCCACAAGAAACTCAGAGAAATGACTTGCTGCCAGGAGACATTACACGAACCGCGCTACACCCGGGTAAATTGGTTACGTCGAACAGCTGGAATCCATACGCAGGCCGCAACCACCGAAACGGCACTGCGCCATTCGCACTACCGGCCTCCGGCCGGAGTATGGCGAAGGCTTAGGCCCAATACCTCAACCAGGTCCCGGCGGGCCCGCGCGACCCGGGAGCGGATGGTGCCGACCGGGCAGCCGCACACCTGCGCCGCCTCCGCGTATCCCAGCCCGAGGACCTGGGTCAGCACGAAGGCGGCCCGCCGGTCGTTCGACAATGTCCGAACCGCGAGGTTGATCGATACCGTGTCTTCCACCCCGGGCAGATTGGGCGTTCCGCGCTGCTCGGCGGCGGTTTGCCAGTCCTGGTCGGCGATCTTGGGCCGCGTCGACGCGGCCCGGAAGTGATCGGCCGCCACCCGGCGGGCGATGGCCAGCAGCCACGTGCGCGCGTGGCTGCGCGCCGTGAACCGGTGCGCGCTACCCAGCGCGCGCACGAACGTCTCCTGCGTGAGGTCCTCGGCGTCCGACGGGCCCGCCAAGTAGACGAGAAACCGCCAGACATCACGCTGCGTGTTTCGAATAAGGGCATTCGCCGCATCACGGTCACCGCGTCCGGCAGCAAGGGCTAAATTCGTAATCGTGTCATCCGCAGCTACATCCGACATAATGTGGACTGTAGCTATTCACATCTCCCGGGAGAACGTGAGCGAGTGCGGGTCCAGCGAACTTCGTGCCGATAATTGAAGACCTGCTGGAACCGAGCACCCGGTGTGACCGACTACTACTACGTGGACTGCGAAGAATACCGAGAAGCCCTGTCCGCCCGCCTCGACGACGAGGAGGGACCGGAGGACGCGCGGCAGCCGAGCGACCTCGACCTCCACCTGGAGTGCTGCGTCGACTGCGCGCTCTGGTACAACGACGCCGCGCTGATCACCAGGCGGACCAGGACCACGGCCGCGGTCGCCTGGCCGGACGTGACGGACGCGGTTCTGGCGAGGGTGCCGGCCGGCACGTCGCTCGGGTCGACCGGGCCGCGGATGGCACTGGGCACGGTCGGCGCGGTGCAGGGCGTGTCCGCCTTGTTCGCGCTGGCCTTCCACAGCAGCGTCGAGCCCGTGGTCGGCTACGACACGGCCGCGTGGAACCTGGCGCTGGGCGTCGCCTTCAGCGCGGTGGCCGCCCGCCGCACGCAGCCGGCCGGGCTGGTGCCCCTGCTCGGCGCGTTCGTCGCCGTGCTGTCCTGGGGGCTCGTGTCCGGGCAGTCGAGCGGGGGCGGCCTGGGGTCCTACGTGCTGACCGCGCTCGGTTTCGTGCTCGTCGTGCTGCTCGGCCGCGTGCCGCCGGTGCGGCGCGGGCCGGCCCCGCCGGCCAGCTCCGCCGCCGGCGTCCGGCGCCGACCCGTATCGGACATATGGGACGACGGCGTGGCGATTTCAATTCGCCGAACCGAGCCGACAAAGGCCGCCTGACCCGAGCGAAATTCGGGTTCCGGAACCCTCGAAGATCGGCCGGGGGGCCACGCCACACGAGACGGGGTCCACCGGCCGGCATTCGTTCGGATGATGATCCGAATATCTCTCGTAAAGTGACGGCGCACACAGCGGGGCGCGCAGGGCGCCCGCCTGCCGAATGCCGCACACTCACCGGCGAGTGCGGCCATTCACCGTGACCCGGCGTGCCAGTACAGCTAGCTCGCCTTCGCGAGTGGGCGGGCGCCGTAGGTCACGCGGACGATCCCGTCGTCATGACGCTCGGTCACCGCGGTCACGCCGAACACCTCGGAGAGCACCGCGGGGCTGAGCGCCTCGAGGACCGGGCCCGCCGCGACGATCCGGCCGTGGTTCAGCACCACCAGCCGGTCACAGCTGCGGGCCGCCAGATCCAGGTCGTGCAGCACGGCCAGGGTGGTGACGCCGACCGTGTGCACCAGCTCCAGCAGCTCGAACCGGGCGCGGATGTCGAGGTGGTTGGTGGGCTCGTCGAGCACCAGTAGCTTCGGCTGCTGCGCGAGCGCGCGGGCGAGGAGCACCCGCTGGCGCTCGCCGCCGGACAGCGACCCGTAGATCCGGTCGGCGTGGTCGAGCATCCCGGTTCGCTCGAGCGCGTCGGCGACGATCTCGTGGTCCGCGCGGGTGGCGCGGTCGAACATGCCGTGGTGCGGGGTGCGGCCGAGCTCGGCCACCTCGCGCACGGTCAGCCCCGGCGGGGTCGGGCTGTTCTGCAGCACCGCGGCGGTGTGCTGGGCGGCCGCGCGGGCCGACATCGCCCACACGTCCGTCGCACCGAGCAGCACCACCCCGCCGCAGGGCCGTATCGACCGGTAGATCGTGCGCAGCAGCGTCGACTTTCCGCTGCCGTTGGGCCCGATCAGGCCGACGAACTCGCCGGGCGAGACGTCGAGGCTGACGTCGGTCAGGATCGGCGTGGCGCCGATCGTCACGCTCACCCGCTGCACCTGAAGTCTCATGAGTGGGCCAGGCTCCGATCCCGGCGCATCAGCCAGATGAACAACGGCGCGCCGAACAGGGCGGTCAGGATGTTGAGCGGGAGCTCGTTGGGCGGGTCGACGGTCCGCGACAGCAGGTCGACGACCACCAGGTAGATCGCGCCGACCACGGCGGCCAGCGGCAGCAGCCGGCGGTGGTCGACACCGAAGGCCAGCCGCACCAGGTGCGGCACCATCAGGCCCACGAAGCCGATCCCGCCCGCGACCCCGATGAGCACGCCGGCCACCAGCGAGGTCAGCACGATCAGGACCAGCCGCAGCCGTTTGACGTCGATGCCGAGCGCGGTCGCCGACTCGTCGCCGGTGACCAGCGCGTTGAGCTGGCGGCCGGACAGGCTCAGCAGCACCGTCGACGCGACCACCACGACCCCGGCGACCTGGAGCTGGTCCCAGTGCGCTCCCGCGACACTGCCGAGGAGCCAGAACATGATCTGGCGCATGTTGTTCGGCTCGGTCTGCAGCTGCAGGAAGCTCGTGATCGAGGTGAACACGTAGCTGACCGCGACCCCGGCGAGCACCAGGCGCACCGGGTTGAGCTTGCCGCGCTGCTGCCCGAGCAGGAACACCAGTGCCACCGCGAGCATGGCCCCAGCGAACGCCGCGGCGGACACGCCGAGGCCGCCGAGCGCACCCGCGCCCAGCGCCATCACCGCGACCGCGCCGACCGAGCCGCCCGCCGACACCCCGAGGATGAACGGGTCCGCCAGCGGGTTGCTCACCAGGGCCTGGAGCACCACCCCGGTCACCGCCAGCCCCGCCCCGCACAGTGCGGCCAGCAGCACCCGCGGGATCCGGAAGTTCCACACGATCTGGTCGTAGGCCGGGTCCACCGTGCCGCCGAACACGTGCGCCCGCACGACCTGCCAGCTGTCGCCGAGGGACACCGACACCGAGCCGATCGCGGCCGCCGCGAGGATCACGACCACCAGGACCGCGCCGAGCACGACCAGGCACAGCGGCAGCGGTACCGCGTGCAACGGCGCCGACCGCGCCCCCGACCGGGCCCCCGACCGGTCCGCTCGGGCGAGCGGACGCGGCCGGGACGCGGTTCGCGTGCCGGTCGGTGTTGGTGTGGTCGTCATCAGAACACGTCGGGGTGGAAGGCCTTGGCGATGTCCTCGACGGCGACGTGGTTGCTCGGGCCGAGGTAGATCGAGTCGGACAGCACGACGTAGCGGTTGTTCTTGGCCGCGTCCCACTGCGGGAACTCCTTGAACAACGCCTTCGCGTCGGCGTCGGAGTCCGGCGACTGGTAGTTCACCACGATCAGCGCCTCCACGTCGGCCTTGGCCACCTGCTCCTTGCTCAGGCTGGCGAACATGTCCTTGGTCGCGCCGGCGAACGTGTTGACCACACCGGCCTTCGCCATGATGTCGTTCCAGATCCCGTTGCCACCCACGGAGCTGAACTCCCCGCCCATCGCCATGCCGGGGATGATCAGCATCGCCTTCTGCTCCGGTGCGCCGGCGACCTTCTTCTCCACGGCGGCGATCCGGTCCTTCGAGGTGGCGATGATCTTCTCGGCCTTATCGCCGACCCCGAAGATCTTGCCGAGGTCACGCAGCATCGCGTAGCTGTCCTCGATGGTCGGCTTGTGGCTCACCGTGCCGACCTCGCCGCACGCGCTCTGCGGCGCGTAGGTGTTGGCGCCGATCTGGGCCAGGTCCTCGCGGGTGGCGAAGCCGGCCTCGGCGCGGAACCCGCCGTCGTAGGTGGAGATCACGAAGTCCGGGGCCAGGCCGATCATCGCCTCGCGCGGGATGTCCATCATGTCGTTGAGCTTGATGTCCCCGGTGGGCAGCTTCTTGATCGCGTCGACCCGGCCCGGCACCTCGGAGTCCCCGTAGGACTGCGCGTTGGCGACGATCTTGTCGCCCAGGCCCAGCTCGAGCAGGGCCGAGACCTCGGCGACCGAGCCGCCGTTCATCACGACCACCCGGCTCGGCGCCTTCGTGAACGTGTAGTCCTTGCCGCAGTTGGTGATCGTCACCGGGTAGCCGGTGCCCGCCCTGGCATCGGGCTCGGCGGCGGTGGTCGGCGTGGCGCACGCCGCCGTCGTGGCGAGACACAAGGCGCCTACAGCCACCAGGACAGTCCGCTTGATCTTCATCGGGGGCTCCTCCGGGGGGTCGGGGCGGCAGCCGACATGGACACCGCCATGGGTTTCGGTTCGGTCCTGGGAGCTGGGGCCGGCTCGGCCGGCAGCCGGTGCAGCCGGGCGCCCAGCAGGCTGGTGCCGGTGGCGAGCACGGCCAGCAGCACCGCCGCGGCCGCGAACGCCGTTCTGTGCTCGTCGAACGGCACGCCGGGATCGCCCGGCGTGGCGCCGAGCACCGTGCGGTACCAGCCGCCGGTGACCGCGACGCCGAGCGCGAGGCCGAGCTGGGTGACCGTCGCGGCCATGCCGGACGCGGCGCCCGCGTCGGCCGGCTCGACCCGGCTGAGGATCCCGGCCACCAGCGGCGGGACGACCATCCCCTGCCCGAGGCCGGCGAGGCCGATCATCACCGCGAGCAGGGCAGGCTGCGCGGACTCCGGCGCCCGCGTGATCGCCGCCCCCGCGAGCAGGACACCGGCGACCGTGGCGCAGCCGACGACGGGGATGGGCACGCGGACGCGGCTGGTGAGCCACCGGTTGGCCGCCGACGCGACGGAGAAGCCGAACCCGAGCGGCACGAACATCAGGCCGGCCAGCAGCGGCTCGATGCCGAGGCCCGTCTGCAGGTAGTAGGTGAACACCAGGAACAGCCCGGAGTTCGTGGCGAACAGCGACAGCACGGTCAGCAGGCTCAGCCGCATGCCACGCGCGGTCAGCACCCGCGGCGGGAACAGCGGGGCGCCGCCGCGGGCGAGCAGCCGGTGCTGCTGTGCCGCGAGCCCGGCGAACACCGCGAGCGCGACCGGCAGGCCGAGCCAGAGCCACCAGGCGCCGCCCGGGCCGAAGATGAGCGGGACCAGCAGGGCCGGCAGCCCGACCGTGGTGAGCGCGGCGCCGGCGAGGTCGAGCCGGCTCGCCGGGCTCGCCGCGCCGGCCGGCAGTAACCGGCCGAGCAGCAGGATCGCCAGCCCGATCGGCACGTTCACCAGCAGCACGGGCCGCCAGCCGAGCCCGGCGAGGTCCAGGTCGACGAGGATCCCGCCGCCGGCGATCCCGCTGATCACGCCGAGGCCGATCACCACGCCGTACACCCCGACGGCCTTCGCCCGCTGGTCGGTGTCGGGCACGGCGGCCCGGATGATCGACAGGACCTGCGGGGCCATGAACGCGGCCGTCGCGCCCTGCAGGAACCGGGCCAGGATGAGCAGCTCCGCGCTCGGCGCGAGCCCGCACAGCAGCGAGGTGAGGGTGAAGCCGGCGACGCCGTAGAGGAACACGGTCCGGTGCCCCACCCGGTCGCCGAGCCGGGCGCCGGTGATCAGCAGCGCGCCGAACGCGACCACGTAGGCGGCGCCGACGAACTGGATCTGGTCGAAGCCGGCGCCGAGGTCGAGCTGGATCGACGGGCTCGCCACGTTGACGATGAAGCCGTCGACCTGGGTCATGAAGGTGGCGGCCAGCACGGTGCCGAGGCCGAGCCACTCGCGGCGACCGATCACGACGCCCTCCGCAGGCCGGTGCGCTCGGCCAGCACGGCGCCGACGTGGGCGAGCGCGGCCGCGCCGGTCATGCCGTGGTGGGTCCCGGCGACCCGGTGTACACGCACCTGTCCGTCCACATGCGACGCCCAGGTCGCCGGCCCCGGCCAGTCCGGGGTCTTGCCCGCGGTCGCCTCGAACAGGAGCACGTCGCCGGTGACCGTCCGAGGCGTCCACCCGGCGCCGAGGCTCGAGTTGTGCAGGAACACCTCGTACAGCTCGGCGTGCTCGCCGGACGCACCGAGGACCTCGGTGACGAACTCGTCCTCCGTCGGCGGCGGGCGGTCGCGCCAGGCCGCCGGGAACGGGTAGGAGTCGAGCAGCGCGACGAGCGCCACCGGCTGGCCCTGCTCCTGCAGCTGGGCCGCCAGCTCGTGCGCGACGAGACCGCCGAACGACCAGCCCAGCAGGTGGTACGGGCCCGCGGGCTGGAGCTCCCGGATCCGCCGCAGGTGACCGGCGGCAAGCTCGGCCACGCTCGCCGACCGCGCCACCGTCTGCAGCCCGTACACCGGCTGGTCCGGCAGGTGCGCGAGCAGCCCGGCGTAGGACCACGCGAGCCCGGCGGCGGCGGCGACGCAGAACAGCGGCGGCCGGCTTCCCGTGGTACGCAACGGAAGCAGCGGGTCGGCTGCGCCGGCGACGCCGGTGCCGAGCTTGGCCGCCAGCTTCGCCACCGTCGGCGCCTCGAACACCGTGCGGATGCCGATGCGCACGCCGAGCTCGGCGCGGATCCGCCCGACGAGCCGGCCGACGAGCAGCGAGTGGCCACCGAGGGAGAAGAAGTCGTCGTCGAGGTCGACCCGCTCGAGCCCGAGCAGCTCCGCGAACAGTCCACACAGGAGCGTCTCGCGATGGTCGCGGGGCGCGCGGCCGGCGGCCGTGGCGCCGCGGTCGGGTGCGGGCAGCGCCTCGCGGTCGAGCTTGCCGTTGGTGGTGCGCGGCAGCCGGTCCATCGCCACGAACGCGGGCGGCACCAGGTAGTCCGGCAGCCGCTCGGCGAGGAACTGGCGCAGTGCCGCGGGTTCCGGTGCGGCCCCACCGGCCGGGACGACGTAGCCGACGAGCCGCCGCCGGCCGGCGGTGTCCTCGCGGGCCACCACGGCCGTCTGCGCGACGGCCGGGTGTCCGGAGAGGACACTCTCGATCTCACCCAGCTCGATGCGGTAGCCGCGGATCTTGACCTGGTCGTCCGCGCGGCCGAGGAACTCCAGCGTGCCGTCCGCGCGCCACCGCGCGAGGTCCCCCGTGCGGTACATGCGGGTGCCGGGCGGCCCGAACGGGTCGTCGACGAACCGCTCCGCCGTGAGGTCGGGCCGGTTGTGGTAGCCGCGGGCCAGCGGCGTGCCACTGAGGTACAGCTCGCCGACGACGCCGGGTGGCACCAGCCGGCGCCCGGCGTCGAGCACGTAGGCCCTGGTGTTGGCGAGCGGGCGGCCCACGATCGGGTCCGGGCTCTCGGCCAGCCTGCAGTGCAGCGTGTCCACAGTGCACTCGGTGGGGCCGTACAGGTTGTAGGTCGCGATCTCCGGCACGCCGCGCAGCGTGGTCCACAGCGCGGGGCCGGTGGCCTCGCCGCCGAGCGCGAGCACCGCGGGCCGGTGCCGGCCCTCGGCCAGCAGGCCGGCCGCCACGAGCTCCTCGGCGTAGGTCGGCGTGATGTCGAGGAAGTCGATGCGCTGCTCGACGACGTAGGCCAGCATCGCCTCGGGCTCGCGGCGCCGGTCCTCGTCGATGAAGTGCAGCTCGTGGCCGTCCAGCAGCCAGAGCAGGCCCTCCCACGACGTGTCGAATGACAGCGACGCGGACAGCGCGGCGCGGATGACCCCGCGGCCGGCGGCCGGCCGGACCAGCACGTCGCGGTGGTGGTGGAACAGGTTGACCAGTCCACTGTGCTCGATCACCACGCCCTTGGGCGTCCCGGTGGAGCCGGAGGTGTAGATGAGGCAGCCCGGGTTGTGCGGCGTGAGCGGCGCGGGCCGCTCGCCGTCGGTGAGGTCCCGGTCCGACAGCCCGCCGAGGCGGGTCGCGGTGGCGGGCTCGTCGAGCACGACGACCCGCACCGTGCCGGTCCCGGCGGCGGACTCGGCCGTCGCGCGCAACGCCCGGGTGGTGAGCAGCACGACCGGCGCGCTGTCGGCGACCATCAGCTCGACCCGCCGGGCCGGGTAGTCGGGGTCGATCGGCACGTAGCCCGCGCCGGCCTTGAGCACCGCGAGCAGGGCCACGATCGCGTCGGCGGTGCGCGGCAGCAGCAGCCCGACGTACAGCTCCGGCGCGGCGCCGTCTTCGACGAGGAGCCGGGCCAGCCGGTTCGCCCGCCGGTTGAGCTCGGCGAAGGTGAGGGTGCCACCGGCGGCGACGAGCGCGGTCCGCCCGGGGGTGCTGGCTGCCTGCGCCTCGAACAGGTCCGGCACGGTCACCGGCGGCACGTCGCGGGCGGTGTCGTTCCACTCCTCGAGCAGCAGCCGCCGCTCGCCGGCCAGCAGCAGGTCGAGCTCCGCGACGGGACCGGCCGGCGCGGCGGTGGCGCGGCGGAGGAAGGTCAGGAACCGGCGCAGGTGGGTGGCGACCTCCTCCTGCGTGTAGCAGCCCGGGTTGGCGTCCACGACGACCCGCAGGCCGCTGCCGTCCGCCCGGTCGTACACGTGCAGCACCAGGTCCTCGACCAGCCCGGCGCCGACGTTGCGCACCACGCCGCGATGTCCGGCGAAGCGCAGGCCGTAGTCGAACGGCATGATGTTGACCGACGGGCCGAACAGCTTGCGCTCGCTCGCGACCAGCTTCAGGTCGCGGCGCAGCTGCTCGTACCGGTAGCGCAGGTGCGGCCGGCCGGCCGCCAGCTCGGCCGAGACCTGGATGGTGAGGTCGACGAGGCTCGCGCCGGGGTCGACCCGGACCCACAGCGGCACGACGTTGGTCACCATGCACGGCACCCGCAGCGACACCGAGCCGAGGCGTGCCATCACCGGCAGCGCCAGCACGAGCTCGGCGGCGCCCGTCATCCGGTGCAGGTAGGCGGCGAACGTGGCGGTGAGCACCTCGCTCCACATCGCACCCGCCTGGCTCGCGACATCCTTGAGCGCATCGACGTCCGCTGCGCCGAGGTCGACGCTCTCCCGCACCACGGAGCGCGCCGGGGACCCGGACCTGCTCGCGAGCACCACCGGCGCCGCCCGGCCGTCGGCCTTGGCCAGCCAGTAGTCGCGGTCCGCCGCGAACCGCGCCGAGTCCTGATAGGACAGACTCTCGTCGACGACGTCCCGCAGCGCGCCGAAGCCGCGCTCGGGCGGTTCCCGGCCCGCCACCAGGGCGGTGTAGACCTCGGCCACCCGCCGGGCGACGAGGGACAGGCCGTACCCGTCGAGCGCGATGTGGTGCACCCGCTGGTACCACAGGAAGTGCTCGGGTCCGGCCCGGAACAGCGCCTGCCCGAACACCGGGCCGCGCCGCAGGTCGACGGGCTCGGCCAGGTCCGCGCGCATCCAGGCCACCGCGGCGGCCACCGGGTCCGGCTCGGCGCGCACGTCGGCCAGGTACATCGTCCACTCGGGACAGACGGCGAGCTCCTGCCACGGCCGCTCGTCGGCGTCGGTGCCGAACCGCACGGTGAGCGCGTCGGTCTCGCCGACGGCCGTGCGCACCGCGGTCTCGAACAGCCGCACGTCCACCGGCCCGTGGATCTCCACGTACTCGGCGGTGTTGAAGGCGGGACTGTCCGGGTCGAACTGCTGCCCGGTCCAGGTGCCCTCCTGCGCGGCGGTCAGCGCGAGCCGCGGCAGGCGCTCGCTGTCAGGCATCCAGGGCCGCCGGCTGCCGCGACATCAGCAGGCTCACCCAGCTCGCCAGGGTCGGCCGCTCGGCCAGCTCGACGAAGCTGATCTCCATCCCCGCCTCGCGCCACCGCTCCAGCAGGGTCAGCAGGCGGATCGAGTCCAGCCCGCACTCGAACAGGTTCTCCGGGTCGGAGCCCTCGTCCGGGTTCCGATGGAGCAACTCCGCGACGTCCGCGCGAATGGCCGCCGGAGTCAACCGCTCTGCCATGACTGCCTCACCCCTGGGTCGTGAGCCGAGATATCACGGATCCGGCGGGTGCGGCCGAAGCCGACCCGCCGGGAACCGTTCCCACGACCTGAGGTTTCCGCAGCAGTCTGGAGTTCTGCCTGCGCCTGACTTGACTCCTACGCCACGACGTCGGTGTCGTTGTCGTAGACCGTGACCCGATAGGACACCGCCGGCTCCGGGGTGGCCGTGTGCAGCGCCCGGTGGACGAGCGTGCGGTTGTCCCACACCAGCATGTCGCCCTTCTCGAACGTCTGCAGGTGGATGTTCTCGTGCTCGTAGGTCCGGTCGAGCTGGCCCACCGCCTCGAGCAGCTCCGCCAGCAGGTCCGCCCGGTCGTTGCCGTCGCCGTCCTGGACGGACACGGTGAAACCCTCGCTGACGTAGAGGATGGTCTCGCCCGTGAACGGGTGCGTGACGGCGGTGGCGCCGGTCACCGGCGGGGTCTTCCCGTTGACCTCGTTGATGATCTCCGAGATCGGCCGGTAGACGTCGGTGGGCCGGATCTTGAAGTACCGCAGCACGCTGTGCGTCGCCGTGGTGGCCTTCACCGCCAGCTTCAGGTCCTCCGACAGCTTCTCGTAGGCGTCGGCCATGTTGATGAAGAACGTGCCGCGGTTCTGCGACGGCACCACCTGCGGGTAGATCAGCGTGAGGTCGAAGGGCCGGGGCATGAACTGGTAGTCGGAGTGCCAGAACTTCCCTGTCTTGGGCACACCGACCTGCCGGCCGTCGTCCTCCTTCACGTTGGAGGAGACGAACACCTCCTTGACCTGCGGGTGGTGGTAGACCGGCTCGTAGTACTCGGCCACCTCACCCATCCGCCTGCCCAGCGCGAGGAACTGCGCCGGGTCCAGGCCCTGGTTCTTCAGCACGGCGATCTTGTTGGTGTAGACGGTCTTCTTCAGCTCCGCGATGTCCTCCGCCGAAGCGGTCTCGGCGTCGAAGCCCTCGACGATGACGCCGAACTTCTTGCCGACCTGTGGGGAAATTTTCATGAGAAGTCCTCTAAATGATGGTTGGGAGCGATTAAAGATGGACTGTTCCGTCCTGCTGGGTTCCTACGATCGCCCATTCCCCTTACTCACTTCCGGGTGACGTCCTGCACGGAGACCGCATGAAAAACTCACATCGTCGTCCACACATCTTCACTGCGGTCTCGGGACAGTAGTCGTGATCAGCGCGGCTCCGGTTCCCCCGATTCCACGACTTTCGGCGAAACCCCTGGGAATTACCGGATACCTACCCCGCACTGACCGCGTGATTACCGGGGTACGCGGCCGGAGGGGTTATCCTTGCCGTGGCGAATCCCTGCGTTCCCAACACCTTGCCGAGAGGCTGCACATGACGTTGTTGATGACGGGCGGCGCCGGATTTCTCGGTCTCCACCTCGTCCGGGAGCACCTGCTCGCCGGCCGGCACGTCACCGTGCTGGCCGACCCGGACGACGTCCCCGCCCGGGAACGAGTCGAACGATTTCTCGCCGCGGACGGGGCGATCGGCAGGCTGCCGGCCCGGCTGCGCGACCTGCTGGCGGTGGTCGACGTGAACACCACGCACCACTCGCTCGGGCTGTCCCCCCTCCAGGAACGCGCGCTCGCGGCGCGGGCCACCGAGCTGTGGCACGTCCCCACGTCGGTCGTCCCAAGTGGACACGACACGGATGTGTGGCCCACCACGGTGAGCGGCACCGAGAACGTGCTCCGGTTCGCCGCGCGCCTGCACCCGGCCGCGCCGCTGCGCCATGTCAGCACCGCGTTCGTCGCCGGGCGGACGCGGACGGGCACGTTCCTCGAGCAGCACAGCGCCGAGGTGGCCGAGTTCGAGAGCTCCGCCGAGCGCGCCAAGCACATGACGGAGGGCCTGGTCCGGCGCTGGGCCAACCGGCACGGCCGCGGCGCGCTGATCGTCCGGCCGGGCATCCTGGTCCCCGGCCCACTCCCGGCCGACGCGCTGCCGGAGCACCCGCTGCGCGTGCTGGGCAGGACCATCGCGGGCATCGTCGCGCAGGCTCCGGCCCGGTCCTCCCGGCTGCTGCTGCGGATCTTCGCCGAGCCCCGCGCGTTCCTCAACCTGCTCCAGGCCGGGTGGGCGGCGCGGACCATGCTGCGCCTCGGCGAGCGGGTCACCGGCCCCGGCACGCACACCGTCCACGTGGTACATCCCACCGACACCCCGGTGCGCACGATCTTCCAGGCCATCGAGGACGTCCGGCGGGTGCGGCTGCGGATGACCCCCACGGAGCCGGCCGAGCCGACCCGCGCCGAGCGTGCCTTCTACGAGCGCGCGGCCGGGTTCCTGCCGTACCTGCACCACCGCAGGCGCTTCGACGACGCCGCGCTGCGCCGCCACGGCGTCGAGGTCGCGCCGCCCGCGGCGATCGATCGGGCCTACCTGCGGGACGTCGTCGCCGCGGACCTGTCGACCGGCTGGGGCCGGGGGCTCGCCGCGGCGGCGTGACCGGCTCACCGCCCCCGCGCCGCTGGTGCTCGCGCATCGGCCAGGCGTGGGAGGCGTGGACGATGGCCACGATGGAAATGGCCACGGTGGAATGGCCACGGTGGACCTGCGTGGGCGGTGTGGCCGGCGTCGCGGCCACACCGCCCATGCGGTGGACGATCAGGAGGCGGTCACCATCGCTCTCGGCTCGACGGCGCTCACCTGCCCGGCGCGGCTCGGGAGGTCGCCGCCGGCCCGGGGCGTGAACGCGCGCAGGCGCAGGCTGTTGGACACCACGAACACCGAGCTGCCCGCCATGATCAGGCCGGCGAGCATGGGGTTGAGCAACCCGCTCGCCGCGAGCGGGATCGCGGCGAGGTTGTAGGCGAACGCCCAGAACAGGTTGGACCTGATCGTGCCGAGCGTGCGGCGCGACAGGCGGATCGCGTCCGCGACCACCCGCAGGTCACCACGCACCAGCGTGAGGTCCGCCGCCTCGATCGCGACGTCGGTGCCGGTGCCCATGGCGAGCCCGAGGTCGGCCTGGGCGAGCGCGGCGGCGTCGTTGACCCCGTCGCCGACCATGGCCACCACGCGGCCCTCGGCCTGCAGCCGCTTGACCTGCTCGACCTTGCCGGCCGGCAGCACCTCGGCGATCACCTCGGTGATGCCCACCTCCGCCGCGACCGCCCTGGCCACGGCCTCGTTGTCACCGGTCAGCAGGATCGGCCTGAGGCCGAGCGCCCGCAGCTGCCTGACCGCCGCCACGCTGGTCGGCTTGACCGTGTCGGACACGACGAGCAGGCCGCGCGCCACGCCGTCCCAGCTGACCACGACCGACGTCCGGCCGGCCGCGGCCGCCGCGGCCCGCGCCGCCACCAGCTCGGCCGGCAGCTCCGCCGCGTCGGCCCGGCCGACGACCACCTCGTGACCGGCCACGGTGCCCCGCACGCCGAGCCCGGCCTCGTTGACGAAGTCTGTCGCGACCGGCAGGACGCCGACCCTCTCCTTCGCCCCGGCCGCGATGGCTCGCGCGATCGGGTGCTCCGAGGCGTCCTCGATGCCGCCGGCGAGCCGCAGCAGCTCGTCGCCCGTGACCCCGTCGGCCGGCACGACGTCCACGAGCGACATCTCGCCGGTGGTGACCGTGCCGGTCTTGTCCAGCACCACGGTGTCGACCTTGCGGGTGGACTCCAGCACCTCCGGGCCCTTGATGAGGATGCCCAGCTGCGCGCCCCGGCCGGTGCCGACCAGCAACGCGGTCGGCGTGGCCAGCCCCAGGGCGCACGGGCACGCGACGATCAGCACGGCGACCGCCGCGGTGAACGCCGCCGCGGCCGGGGCGCCGGTGCCGAACCAGTAGCCGAGCGTGGCCAGCGACAGCCCGATGACGCCGGGCACGAACACCGCGGACACCTGGTCGGCCAGCCGCTGGATCTGTGCCTTGCCGGTCTGCGCGTCCTCGACGAGCTTGGCCATCTGGGCGAGCTGGGTGTCCGCGCCGACCCGGGTGGCCCGCACGACCAGCCGGCCGCCGACGTTGACCGTGGCCCCGACGACCTCGTCGCCGGGCCCGGCCTCGACCGGTACCGACTCACCGGTGAGCATGCTCGCGTCGACCGCCGAGGAGCCTTCCTCGACCACCCCGTCGGTCGCCACCTTCTCCCCCGGCCGCACCACGAACCGGTCGCCGACCGCGAGCTCGGCGACCGGGATCGTCGTCTCGACCCCGCCGCGCAGCACGGCGACGTCCTTGGCGCCCAAGGACAACAGGGCCCGCAGCGCCGCCCCGGAGCGGCGCTTGGCCCGCGCCTCGAAGTACCGTCCACAGAGGATGAACAGGGTCACCCCGGCGGCCACCTCGAGGTACAGGTTGGCCTCGCCGGCCGTTCGCTCGATCGTGATGCGGAACGGGTGCTTCATGCCCGGCATGCCGGCCTCGCCGAGGAACAGCGTGTACAGCGACCAGAGGAACGCCGAGCTCGTGCCGACGGAGATCAGCGTGTCCATTGTCGCCGCGCCGTGGCGCAGGTTCGCGAGCGCGGCCTTGTGGAACGGGAACGCGCCCCACACGACCACGGGCCCGGCGAGCGCCAGCGACGCCCACTGCCAGTAGTCGAACTGGAACAGCGGGACCATCGCCATCGCGATCACCGGCACCGTGAGCACGGCGACGATGAGCACCCGGTCGCGGGCCGCGCGCAGCTCGGCGTCGTGCCCGGCCACCGCGTCGTCCACTTCGGACTCCTCGGCCTCCGGCGCGGCCGGCAGCTCCGCCGTGTAGCCCAGCTCCTCGATCGCGGCGACCACCTCGGCCGCCGACACCGCGGGCGGGTGCGACACCCTCGCCTTCTCCGTGGCGTAGTTGACGCTCGCGGTGACCCCGTCGAGCTCGTTGAGATGGTTCTCGATCCGCGCCGCGCACGACGCACACGTCATGCCGCCGACGACGATCTCCAGCTCACCGGTCCTCGCCGGCCGAACCGGCTTCGGCACCGGCTTCGCGGTGTAGCCGAGCTCCTCGATCGCGGCGACCACGTCCGCCTCCGACACCGCTGCCGGGTGGGTGACCCTGGCCTTCTCCGTGGCGTAGTTGACCGTCGCGTGCACGCCGTCGAGCTCGTTGAGGTGGTTCTCGATCCGCGCCGCGCACGACGCGCAGGTCATGCCGCCGATGAGCAGCTCGACCCGGTCAGCCGCCGTGGCCATGCGTCGCCCCTCCCGTGCCGCCGCCGACACCCGCGTCGGCGCTGTTGCCGCCCGCGAGGTTGATCTTCTTGGCCTTCTCGAACTCCGCCGGGGTCAGGCCGTGCGGCGGCGGGTTCGGGCCCCCGACGTCGACCGTGAACTCGGCGGTGCGCACCACACCCTGGTGCTGGAAGTCCAGGTACAGCCGGTACGGGCCGTAGGAGGGCACGGTCGTGAAGAAATCGATCTCCGGGCCCGGCTTGGTCTTCCCGTCGCCGGGCATGCCGTCCGGGTGGACGTGCAGGTAGGCCATGTCCCCGTCGCGCAACGCCACCAGGTGGCCGTAGGCGGCGAGGTAGGGCTCGAGGTCCGTGACCGGCCGGCCGGCCCTCGACACGCGCAGCGCGAGCTTGCTGACCTTGCCGGGCACGAGCTTTCCGCTCAGCGTCACGGTGTAGCCGTCGACGGTCGCGGTGTTCGACGGTGCCGGCAGCGCCTTGGGCTGGTAGTCGCCGGCCACCGAGATGTCCGCGCCGAGCGTGGTGGGGTGGATGCCCCAGGCCGGGAAGAAGTCGGCGAAGATCCGGTACTCGCCGGCGTCGGCGAACGTCAGCGGGATCCGCCAGGTGCCGTCGGCGCCCAGGTTCGGGTGGACGTGCTGGAAGTTGGACAGGTCGTGCCGCGCGACGATCAGGTGCAGCAGCTTGTCGTGCTGCGTCTTGTACTGCAGCAGCGGCTTGCCGTCCCGTTCCTGGACCTGGAACGCGAGGGTCTGCCGCTTGCCCGCCTGGAAGGTGTCGTCGAGCACCTTCAGCGTCATGCTTTCCTGGGAGATCATCAGGCCGCCGGGGCCCTCCTCCTCGGCCGGCGCCGCCGTCGCGGCCGCTGCCGGCGCGGGTGCCGGGCCGACCACCCGACCGACCACATAGGAGCTCGCGAACACCAGTATCAGGGCGAGCACGAAAGCCCCGAGCTTGGTCACCGTCTTCATGAATACCGTCCCCTGTGGACAAACAAAGATGGGAAATCGCCTGAACACGAACTGTCAGAACGATACGCGGGAGGGGTATACGGGTCCATAGCGCGCGGAAGCGGGTATACGCAGAATATGGCGCAGATATAGAAACCGGTAAACCGTCACGTCCCGGCCGGGAATTTATCCCGTACAAAGTGTTCCGGCGACCGCGGCTCGACCGGGGAATGGGTGTGCGGTGACCGGACGATGACCGCGCCGTACTCCGCGCGGCCCGGTCAGCTCCGGTCCGACGGCGGGGCGGCGCTCGGCAGCTGGACGTGCACCCACGCACCGGGGTAGGTGCTCGCCCGGTCGGGTGGTGGGTCGTGGATCCACGCGCGCCCGCCGTTCGCGTGGGTCAGCTCTCGCACGATGGCCAGGCCCAGGCCCGTGCCGCCGGAGTCGCGCACGCGGGCCTCGTCGAGCCGGGTGAAGCGGTCGAACACCTGGTCGCGCTGGTCGGCGGGGACGCCCGGGCCGTCGTCGGCCACCACGAAGTCGACCACGCCGTAGGCGTCGCCGAGGTGGACGGCGACGCGGTGCCCGGCGTGCCGGACGGCGTTGTCGAGCAGGTTGCGCACCACCCGGGTCAGCTCCCTCGGGTCGGCACGGACCCGGGCCGGGCCGACGCCGGCCGCGTCGATCGTGCGGGTCGTGGCCTGCCGGGCGCGGGCTATCTCCGCGTGCACGAGGTCGTCGAGGTCCACGTCGCGCTGGGTGCGGAAGGACTGGTCGGGGTCGTCGAGGCGGGCCAGCGCGAGCAGGTCGTCCATCAACGACTCCAGCCGGCGCAGACCGGACATCAGCACCGGCCCGACCTCGGTCCACGGCGCGGTCTCCGGATGCCGGATGGCGTTGTCCACCTGGGCGGTGATCGCGGTCAGCGGGCTGCGCAGCTCGTGCGCGGCGTCGCCGACGAACCGGCGCTGGGCGTTCGACGCCGCCTCGAGCCGGCTCAGCATCCGGTTCAGGGTGGTGGCCAGGCGGTGGACCTCGTCGGCGGAGGGCGGCAGGGCGAGCCTGCGGTGCAGGTCGGTCGCGCTGATGTCGTCGACCTCGCCGCGGAGCCGGTCGACCGGCCGCAGGGTCCTGGCGGTGAGCACCCAGGTGGTCAGGGCCAGCACGCCGACCAGCGTGGACATGCCGAGCGCGAGCCCCGTGCGCAGGGCCGCCATCGTGCGTTCCTGCTGGGCGAGCGAGGCCGCCACGACGATCGTGGCGGGCCGGCCGCCCATGGTCGTCGGCGCGGTCACCACCCGGTAGGCCGTGCCGTCGCCGATCGGCAGGTCGGAGCGGGTGACGGCGCCACCGGTCAGCAACACGGCCGGCAGCGGGTTGGTCATCATCGGCTCGTTGCCGACCAGGTCGGCCCCGCTGGCCAGCACGTTGCCGGCCGCGTCCAGGATCTGCACGGCGCTGATGTCCTCGCCGGTGTTGGGGATCGGGCCGGTGACCTTGCCGCCCTCCGCGAGGATGGCGACGTCGTGGGCACGCTGCCGGGCCACGTCGTCGACCGAGGCCTGCAGGGAGCCCTGCACACCGAACAGGATCAGCACCGAGAGCGCGGTCACGCTGATGCCGAAGATCAGCGTCGCGGCCAGGGTCAGCCGGGCACGCAGCGAGCGCCGCTGCCACCAGCCGACCGGTCCGTGCCGCATGCCCATGAGCCAACCGTAGGACGCGGCCGCTGTGCGGAGCCTGAGAGTGGCCGGTTTCTCGCCGGTTCTCATCGTCCTCTCATCCGCTCTCACCGTCGTGCCAGTGGGTCGGGGGCAGGCTCGCGGCATCCGGTGAGAGCCACCGGATGACCTCAGGAGGAGATAGTGAACACAAGCAAGAAGATGGTCCTCGCCGCCGCGGCCGCTGTCGCGATCGGTGGCGTGGTCGGCGGTACGGCGTTCGCGTCGGCGTCCACCCCGGCCAGCACCCCGGGGGTGCCGGCGGCCCCCGCCGTGCAGCAGGCGCCCGCCCCGGCGGCCGCTCCGGACAAGGCCGAGCCGGGTGACACCCCGGACAAGGCCGAGAAGGCCGAGGCCCCGGATGCCGGTGAGTCCACCGGTCCGGACAAGGACAACGTCCAGCACGAGGCGACCGGCGACGAAGGCAACCACGCCGACGAGCCGGCGGCCAAGTAGCGAGCCGCACGCTGCCCGGGCGGGCCCGTCGCGAGTTCGCGGCGGGCCCGCTCTCACGACGGTTGCCCTGTGATACCGACTCGCTCGCAAGCTCGCTCTCAGCGTGTCCTCATTTTCGACGGGCACGATGGCCGTATGCGGGTACTGCTGGTCGAGGACGACCCGGACGTCGCCGAGGCGGTGCGACGCGGGCTCGCCGCCGAGCACGTCGGAGTGAGCGTCGAGCGCGACGGAAGGTCCGGGCTGGAGTCCGCCTGTACCGGTCACTACGACGTGGTCGTGCTGGACATCGCGCTGCCGGCGCTGTCCGGCTACCGGGTGCTGGCCGAGCTGCGGCGGCGGGACGTGTGGACCCCGGTGCTGATGCTGACCGCCAAGGACGGCGAGTACGACCAGGCCGACGCGTTCGACCTCGGCGCGGACGACTACCTGGTCAAGCCGTTCTCGTTCGTGGTGCTGCTGGCCCGGCTCCGCGCGCTGGTCCGCCGCGCCGCGCCGCAGCGCCCGGCCGTGCTGACCGCCGGCGACCTCACCCTCGACTCCGCCACCCGCCGGGTGAGCCGCGGGCTCACGGCGATCGAGCTGACCCCGCGCGAGTTCGGGCTGCTGGAGTTCCTGCTCCGGCACGCCGGCCGGGTGCTGACGAGGACCGAGATCCTGCACGGCGTGTGGGACGCCCACTACGAGGGCGACTCCAACGTGGTCGACGTGTACATCCGCTACCTCCGACACAAGATCGACAAGCCCTTCGACCGCACCGCCCTCGAGACCGTGCGCGGCGTCGGCTACCGGCTGGCCAAGGACGGCGGCTGAGCCGGGCGGGAGCGGTCCACACATGCCACCGATCGCACGGTTGGCCGGCGATTCCGTTACACGGGCGGCTGCTCGGTAACGCGTAGCTGTTCCTGATGAAACGAGTTGGAAACAGTCAACCGGTCAACTTGTGGCAGTCGTCGGCACCGCCGTTCCGGGGTGGACCGCCGACGGTCTGGTCTCTGATCGCAGCAGTGCAGGGAGGCAAACCCGTGCCCGAGGTTCTGTTCCGTGTGCGCTGGCCGGACGCGTCCGAACAGCGGTGCTACTCGCCCTCGACCGTGGTCGAGGACTTCTTCTCAGCCGGCACCTCCTATCCGGTGGCGGAATTCGTCGACCGGAGCAGGAAGGCACTGTCGGCGGCGTCGGAGCGGGTGCGCGGGATCTACGGTTACGGCTGCTCGCAGGCCCTCGCCCAGCTCGCCGAGATCGAGCACACGGCCGCACGGTTCACCGGCGAGGGCGCGAGCGTGCGGTTGCTGGAGTTCGAGCGATGAACGCGGAGCTGGCCGGCTCGCACCGCTCGGTCGTCGTCGTCGGGGGTGGTCAGGCCGGCCTGTCGATGAGCTACTGCCTCACGCGGGCCGGCGTCGACCACGTCGTGCTGGAACGGGACCGTCCCGGCGGCGAGTGGCGGAACCGGCGCTGGGACACCTTCTGCCTGGTGACCCCGAACTGGCAGTGCCAGCTGCCCGGTTTTCCTTACCAGGGCGAGGATCCGGACGGTTTCATGGTGCGCGACGACATCGCGCGCTACATCGAGGACTACGTGAAGTCCTTCGATGCCCCGCTCGCCGAGGGGGTGACCGCGACCCGGCTTCGGCAGGACGCCGACCTCGGCTTCAGGATCACCACGACCGCCGGTGAGCTGACCGCCGACCAGGTCGTGCTGGCGACCGGCCCCTACCAGGTGCCGCTGAAGCCACGGATGGCCGAGCGCCTGCCGGCGGGCATCACGCAGCTGCACTCCTCGGAATACCGCAACCCCGGCCAGCTTCCGCCGGGCGAGATCCTCGTGGTGGGCACCGGCCAGTCCGGTTGCCAGATCGCCGAGGATCTCCACCTGGCCGGCCGCCGGGTGCATCTCGCGGTGGGCAGCGCACCTCGCGTCGCCCGGTTCTACCGCGGCCGGGACGTGGTGGCCTGGCTCGAGGACATGGGCTACTACCGGCGCGGCATCGACCAGTTCGCCGACGCCGACGCCGTTCGGTTCCGTGCCAACCATTACGTCACCGGACGCGACGGCGGCCACGACATCGACCTGCGCGCGTTCGCCCGGCAGGGCATGCGGTTGCACGGCAGGCTCACCGGCATCGACGGCGCCAGGCTGCGGTTCGCGGACGACCTCAAGAAGAACCTGGACGGCGCCGACGCGGTCTCCGAGGGGATCAAGGACTCGATCGACGACTACCTGGCCGCGGCGGGCATCGACGCGCCGGCCGAGGAACGGTACGTGCCGGGGTGGGAACCCCGCACCGGACCGTCCGAAGTGGACCTCGAGGCGGCGGGGATCACGTCCGTCGTGTGGAGTACGGGATTCGGCCGCGACCACCGGTGGATCGAGGTGCCCGTCTTC
Organism: Actinophytocola sp.; assembly: GCF_036402745.1. Classification (GTDB taxonomy): domain Bacteria; phylum Actinomycetota; class Actinomycetes; order Mycobacteriales; family Pseudonocardiaceae; genus Actinophytocola. The sequence goes on from NZ_DASWSJ010000201.1 coordinate 34,629, forward strand.
GACGGCCGCGGCTATCCCACCCACGACCGGGGGGTCACCAGCCGCCCCGGCCTGTACTTCATCGGCCTGCCCTGGCAGTACACGTGGGGTTCCGGCCGGTTCTGCGGCGTGGCGGCGGACGCCGAATATCTCGCCTCCTATATCCAGACCGTGCAGTCCGTGGCCAAGCCGGGCGCCGGAAGTGAAGTGCACTGGATCGCCGGAACTCCCGACAGCACCTTCCCCAGCGATGAATACTGGACCGCCCCCCGAACGGTCGCATAGGGGAAGCGTTCACGTATCCGAAACATCGGAAACGTCGATTTGTTCTCGATTACATCATTTCGACATGAGTTATGGACAGGATTCCCTCATGGCTGACCGAGGCATCTCTGATGCGCACCGACATATCGGTGTCATGCCTGCTTACCCGTTCTACGGGGGCCCCGCGGTACGACCCGACGTCAACGCGCGTTCGACCATAGCCGAGCTGATTTCGGATCTCGACGCCGAAGGCACCGAACGGGCGCTCGTCATTCCGAACTACGGCGTGCCCGATCCCGAGGTCGCCTTCTCCTTCAACGAGCTCTGCGTCGAGGCGGCCGCCCACGACGACCGGATCCGCGCGGGGTTGTGGGTCTCGCCGCTCCCCCGCGACGCGGAGCGGACCGCGAGCGCGCTGGCGCTCGCCGGGGAACCGGGGGTCCGGGCACTCAAGCTCAGCTTCCTGCTCGGCGGGCGGGCGGCCGCACCGGAGTGTCGCGCGGGGCTGGACGCCATCTTCGCCGCGGCTCGCGAGCACGACCTGGTGGTACACGTGCACACCTCGCCCGGTGCCGCCTCGGACATCGACGAGGTCGGGCAGCTGGTCGAGTCCTACGGCGACGACGTCGCCCTGCACCTGGTGCATTTCGGCGGCGGCATGAGCGGTCACATCAAGCTCATCGGGACCCGGTTCTTCGACTGGATCGAGGCCGGCAAGCGGGTCTACACGGACCTGTCCTGGTCGATCGGCTTCGCGCCCCGCTGGCTGGCGCAGGAGATCGACCGGCGCGGCGTCGGCCACGACCGCGTCCTGTTCGCCAGTGACGAGCCATGGGGCGACCACGCCGGGGAGTACGCCCGGCTGCACGCCGCGGCCGGCGCCGGGGAACTGGCGGAGCTCGCCTTCCGCGGCACCTTCGAAAAGCTCTACGGATGACACCGTAGTGGAAACAACATCCTGTCAAACAAAAGAGGAGCATGCGTGTCCGAGTTGACCGAGACCGAGCAGACGAGCCTGAACGAAATCCCGCACCCGTCTCTCCCGGAGGGCTCCAGCCTGTACGGCGGGACCAAGGTTTTCCCGGATTACCAGGCGGACCCGGGCCAGTCCTATTTCACGCTGGTGCACGGTATCGCGCACGAGTCGTCGGTGAGTTTCGTCGCGATTCTGCAGGCGACCCGCGCGCTGCGGAAGGGATTCGAGACGGCGATCTACTTCTATGGGCCGGGTGCGATGAACGCCATGGCGACCCGGGGCTTCCCGACCACCGGGAACTCGGCGTTCCCCGGCGAGCACAACATCAACGACCAGCTGAAGACCTTCATCAAGGAGGGCGGCAAGGTGTTCTGCTGCCGGTTCGGTCTTTCGCTGCACGGGCTGCGGGAGGAGGACCTGATCGAGGGCGTCATCCCGACCCACCCGCTGGACGTGCAGGACGCGCTGATCCACTACGCCCGCAAGGGAGCGATCATCAACTCCACCTACATGTGGTAGCCCTGTCGACTTCGCCTCTCCCTGGAACGTGGGCTTCCGGACACCCCGGACCTGGTACGTCCGGTGTGCCCGGAAGCCCGCGCCAATTGCCGCAGTAAACCCTCCACCAGAAGGCCCGGCGGACCTGAGTTGCCTCTCCCCCGCCGGGCGCGGGCGTTGGCCGCGACAACTCCGATTCTACCACGACGGTGGCACCGGGCGGCCGCGCTGAATCTCTCTCACCCTATGAAGGGAAACACAGTGCCGCCAATCACCGTAATCTTCGTCGTCTCCGGACTGGCTGTATGGCTAAATGGTCTCGCGTTTCTGGGTATTGGTACGAAAGGGGCGGACTACGGTCCGAACCCGCTGAAGACCGTCGGCTGGGTAACCCTGCTCGCCGGCATCGTCGACGGCGTGCAGGCGGCCGTGATCATCGCCAGGGCGCCGGACGAGGTGGGCATTCCGCTCGCGGGCATCGTGACGTTCTACGCGACCTTCTTCACCGCGCTCGGCGTGACCCTGATCAAGGGGCTCGACCTGCAACCGGTCGGCAACCTGGCCGTTCCGGTGGCGATCGTGCCGCTGCTCTGGTGGAAGTTCTTCGACGGCAGCTGGATGCTGCAGTCGATTCTGGTCGTGTGGTTCATCGCATTCCTCTCGGTGGCCGCGACGACGTACGGCAAGCTGCCCGGAAAGGTGCTCGGCGCGATCCTCACCATCACTTCTCTTTACACGTTCCTCGCGCCGGCCGCCCTGCTCGCGCTCGGCAAGCCGATTCCCTGATAACGGAGGTTCACCGGCCGGGGCGGGCGTTACGATGCGTCCGCCCCGGCGCACGTCTCGTCGTGAAATGTCTCCGTAACACCACTAACCCAGCCGTATTCCGGATGTCACGAAGCAGAAATACCCCTTGTGTTCACTGAAATTCAAACCGTCTCGAGGAGTGGTCGTGCGCGCTGACACAGATGAGCAGGCAGAGGCGACACTTGCCGCCCGGGTGGATCTCGCCGTGCAGGGAGTTCGCTGGGACGCCCCGGTGCGACGCAGCAAGGGCGCCGGCCCGAGCGATGACGGACATGTGGTGATCGACGGCGCCAACGCGGCGCTGCCCCTGAACCCCGAGAGCCCCTACACCATCCGGGACGGACGGGTGTTCAACGACCGGCTCGACCTGGGGCTGTCCGTCGAACCGGTGGCCCGGCCCAGGTTCTACGACCTGACGACCGCCGATGGCGTGCCGTACCAGCAGATCGCGCTGCTGCACGGCCGGGACGTCCTGGCCACCACGGTGGTGCAGACCTGCATCCGGTACGCCGAGGACCAGCGGTGCCGGTTCTGCGCGATCGAGGAGTCACTGCGGGCGGGTTCGACCGTGGCCGCGAAGACGCCCGCGCAGCTGGCCGAGGTCGCCGAGGCCGCCGTGCGGCTGGACGGCATCAGGCAGATGGTGATGACCACCGGCACCACCGCCGGACCGGACCGTGGCGCGCGGCATCTCGTGCGTTGTGTGCGGGCGGTGCTGGCCGCGGTGCCGGGCCTGCCGATCCAGGTGCAGATCGAACCGCCGGGCGAGCTGTCCGTGCTCGCCGACCTGCACGAGGCGGGCGCGACCTCGGTCGGGATCCACATCGAGTCGCTCGACGACGAGATCCGGCGGCAATGGCTGCCGGGCAAGTCGACGGTCCCGCTGGCGGAGTACGAGGCCGCCTGGGACGAGGCGGTGCGGGTGTTCGGCCGCAACCGCGTGTCGACCTACCTGCTGATCGGTCTCGGCGAGGACCCCGACGACCTGGTGGCGGGTGCGGCCCGGCTGATCGACCGCGGCGTGTACCCGTTCGTGGTGCCGATGCGTCCGATGCTCGGCACGCTGGCCAGGCGCGACGGTGCCGAGACCCCGCCGCCCGCGCTGGTCGCGGACGTCACCGGCCGGGTCGCCCGGTTGCTGCGGACGGCCGGGATGACCGGGGCCGACCAGGGCGCCGGGTGCGCGGCCTGTGGTGCGTGCAGTGCGTTGAGCGCGGCGGGAGGCTGACCGTGATTCCCGATGTGCTCACCTTGCTGGGTGATCCGGCGAGCGTCGCGCGGCAGCCGGCGTTCCGGATCGAGCAGGCCACCGACACCGCGACGCTCGCGGCCTACCACGCGGTGCGCCGCGAGGTGTTCGTGCACGAGCAGGGCCTGTTCGCCGACCACGACCGGGACGCCCGCGACGACGACGCGCGCACCGTCGTCCTGGTGGCCCGCGACCGGGAGGGCACCGTCCTCGGCGGCGTGCGGCTCGGACCGGTCGACGACGGCCCGGATCTCGGGTGGTGGAACGGCGGCCGGCTGGTGGTGCGGGCGGCGAGCCGCGGCCGGATCGGCCCGGCGCTGGTGCGGGCGGCCTGCGCGTACGCGGAGAACGCCGGCGTGCTGCGGTTCGAAGCCACCGTGCAGGCCCGCAACGAAGCCTTGTTCACCACGCTGGGCTGGGCGCCGATCCGGCCGGTGACCGTGGCCGGGACACCCCACGTGCTGATGCGCTGGCCGATCGGGCGGATCGCCGCGCTGGCGAAGGCCACCAAGAGCGACCTCGGCGGGCTGCTGGGCGGGCTGACCGGGGTGCCGGGGTTCGTCGGCGACGACGGCGTTCCGGTGCCGGGCAGCGATCTCGTGGCCGCGTGCGACGCGATCCTGCCGTCCATGGTGGAGCGTGACCCCGAGTGGGCCGGCTGGTGCTCGGTCCTGGTCAACGTCAACGACCTCGCCGCGATGGGCGCCGAACCGGTCGGGCTGCTCGACGCTCTCGGCGCGCGGGACCGTTCCTTCGCCACCCGGGTGCTGGCGGGTCTGCGGCGGGCGAGCGAGGCGTACGCCGTGCCGGTCCTCGGCGGGCACACGCAGCTCGGGGTGCCGGCGAGCCTGTCGGTCACCGCGCTCGGCCGCGCCGCGGACCCGGTGCCGGGCGGGGGCGGCAAGCCAGGGGACCGGGTCTGGCTCACCGCGGATCTCGGCGGCCGATGGCGGCCGGGATACGCCGGGCGGCAGTGGGACTCCACGACGTCGAGGCGGACTCCCGAACTGCGTGCGATGCTCGGCGCCGTCGCGCGGGCCCGCCCGGCGGCCGCCAAGGACGTGTCCATGGCCGGCACCGCCGGGACCCTGGGCATGCTCGCCGAAGCCAGCGGGTGCGGCGCGGTGCTGGAGGTGGCGGAGGTGCCACGCCCGGCCGGGGCGACGGTGGGCGACTGGCTCACCTGCTTTCCCGGGTTCGCGATGCTCACCACGGACCCGCTCGACGCCGGGCCCGCCGTGAGCGCCGAATGCGGGGAGCTGGTCGCGGGCAGCGGCGTGACGCTGCGCTGGCCGGATGGAGAACAGACCCGGGTGATCGACGCCGGGGTGACGGGATTGGGCCGTTCATGACCACATTGAGAATGGCCGCGGTGGCGGCGCCGTTCGACCGCGACCTCGAAGCGGACATCGCGCGGATCTCGCGCCTGATCGACCAGGCGCGGGCCGACGGGGTCACGCTGCTGGCGCTGCCGGAGGCCTGCCTGGGCGGCTACCTGGCGAACCTCGACGGCGGCGCGGAAGGGCCGCCGGCCCTGGCCGTCGACGGACCCGAGATCCGCGGGCTCGCCGCGCTGGCCGGCGACCTGGTGGTGACCGCCGGGTACTGCGAAGAGGCGGACGGCCTGCTGTACAACAGCGTGGTCTGCGTGAGCGGCGACGGCGTGCTCGGCAACCACCGCAAGGTCCACCAGCCGCTGTCCGAGGACGCCACCTACCGGGCGGGCAAGGGGTTCGCCGCGTTCGACACGCCGGTCGGCCGGCTCGGCATGATGATCTGCTACGACAAGGCGTTCCCCGAGTCGGCGCGGTCCCTGGCGCTCGACGGCGCGGAGATCGTGGTCTGCGTGTCGGCGTGGCCCGGTAGCCGCACCCATCCGGCGGCGGACCTGGCGCAGGACCGGTGGACGCGCAGGTTCGACCTGTTCGACCGGGCCCGGGCGTTGGAGAACCAGATCGTCTGGCTCTCGGCGAACCAGTCGGGCGTCTTCGGCGACCTGCGGTTCGTGGCCAGCGCCAAGGTGGTCGACCCCGGCGGCGAGATCATCGCCGGCACCGGGGTCGCCGAGGGGATGGCCGTCGCGGAGCTCGACGTGCCGCGGGCGCTGGAGGCCGCGCGGCGGTCCATGGGACACCTGGGTGACCGGCGGCCCGACGCGTATCCAGGCCTGGGTGGCGGCGAGCCGGAACTAGCCGTGACGAGATACTGAGACATGGGTTTGACGCGTATCGGTGCGGTGGCCGCGCATTTCGGCCGGGACCTCGATTTCGACCTGCAGCGCATCGCCACGCTGATCGACCACGCCCGCGGTTCGGGCGTCTCGCTGCTGGTGCTGCCGGACGCGGCGCTGGGCGGCTACCTGGCCGACCTGCGGCATCCGGACACGGAGGCGCTGCCACCGGCGTTGGCCGCGGACGATCCGTATCTCAAGGAGGTCTCCTCGCTCGCCGCCGAGATGGTGGTGTGCGTGGGCTACTGCGAGGCCGACGGGGAGGAACGGTACAACGCGGCGGTCTGCCTGAGCGGGGACGGCGTGCTCGGCCGGCACCGCAAGGTGCACCAGCCGCCGGGTGAGGTGGCCGCGTACTCGGCGGGAGAGTCGTTCGCCGCGTTCGACACCCCGGCCGGCCGGGTCGGCATGCTCATCGACTACGACAAGACCTTTCCCGAGTCGGCGCGCAGCCTGGCCCTGGACGGGGCCGAGATCGTGGCCTGCCTGTCCGCGTGGCCGACGAGCATCACCAACCGCGCGCCGCGGATGACCCAGGACCGCCAGTCCCGGCTGTTCGACCTCTACGACCAGGCCAGGGCCGCGGAGAACCAGTTCGTGCTGGTCTCGTCGAACCAGACCGGGGCGATGGGCGGGATGCGCTTCCTCGGCCAGGCCAAGGTGGTCGGTCCCGGTGGCGACATCCTGGCCCGCACGTGGAGCAAGGCCGGGATCGCGGTGGCCGAGCTGGACGTGGCCGCCGAGATCGCCAACGCCCGACGGGTTCTGCGGCATCTCGATGAGCGGAAACCGGAGACGTATCGTTGAGAATCGCCTTGCTGAGCTATTCCACCAGGCCGCGGGGCGGGGTCGTGCACACCCTGGCGCTCGCCGAGGCGCTGGCCGAGGCCGGTCAGGACGTGACGGTGTGGACCCTGGGCCGCGGCGGGGACAGCGGCTTCTTCCGCGCGGTGGACCCGCGGGTCCGGCAGCGGATCGTGCGGTTCCCCGACGTCGACGGCGAGGGCGTCGGCCCGCGGATCCTGCGGTCCATCGAGACGCTGCGCGCGGCCTTCGACCCGGCCGGGTTCGACGTCGTGCACGCGCAGGACTGCATCAGCGCCAACGCCGTGTCCCGCTGTGTGCGGACCGTGCACCACCTCGACCACTTCACCACGCCCGAGCTGGTGGCCTGCCACGAGCGGGCGATCACGCGACCGTTCGCACACGTCTGCGTCTCCGCCGCCGTGGCCGGGGAGCTCGCCGAAGGGTGGGGCCTCACCGCGACGGTGATCCCCAACGGGGTCGACGCCGCGCGGTTCGCCGCCGCGGCCGGTCCCGCCGCCGCCCCGGACCGCCGGCGCTGGCGCGACCGGCTCGGCCGCTACGTGCTCGCCGTCGGCGGGATCGAACCGCGCAAGGGCACCGTGGACCTGCTCGAGGCCTACGCCCTGATGCACGGGACCTCCCGGCGGCTCGTGATCGCGGGCGGGGAGACCCTGTTCGACTACCGGGACTACCGCACCCGCTTCGACAAGCGCGCCGCCGAGCTGGGCGTCCACCCGATCGTGCTGGGCCCGGTGGACCACGACGAGCTGCCGTCCCTGGTGGCGGCGGCCGACGTGTTCGCCTTTCCGTCCACAAAGGAGGGTTTCGGGCTCGCCGCCATGGAGGCGCTCGCCGCCGGGGTGCCGCTCGTCACCCGCGACCTTCCCGTGCTGCGCGAGGTGTTCGACGGCGTGGCCCGGTTCGCGGCCGACCCGGCCGGGTTCGCCGGCCAGCTGCGCGCCGCGGCCGAGGACCCGGAGTCGCTGCGGGAGGCCGGCCAGAACCTGGCCGCGGGCTACAGCTGGCAGACCGCGGCCGCCGCCCACCTGGAGCTCTACCGCTCGCTGGTCCCAGGCCGACCGGCGGTGGCGGGGCCGGTGGCCCCACCACCGCCTGGTAGCTAGGGCTTGAGCCGGACGACCTGCGGGTCGTGGTCGCTGGCCCGGTCGGCGAACTCGGCGTTCACGTGCACCACGTCATAGCCGGTGCCCACGAACGACGAGCTGGTGACGATGTGGTCGAGAACCTGGGAGTTGCCCTCGTAGACGTAGCTGTAGCGCTCGCCCGCCGGCAAGGTCGTGATCAGGTCCACCATGCCGGTGCCGGACACCAGGTTCGACATCGTCGTCGAGAACTCGTAGTCGTTGATGTCCCCGAGCACCACCACGCGCGCGTCCGCCTGCACCGCGAAGATCTGCTTCACGAACGTGTTCACGACGCCGGCCTGCGCGCCCCGCTTGGTCTCCGAGCCGCGGGTCGGCGGCTGGGTGCGGGCGTGCAGCGGCTGGTCGCCACCCTTGGAGCTGAAGTGGTTGGCGATCACGATGACCGTTCTGCCCTGGAACACGAACTCGCCGGCGAGCGGCTTGCGGGTGGCCGACCAGTTCGTGTTCGCCGGGCTGACCCGCCCCGGCGAGTACGACAGCTGCGCCTTGCCGCCGTTGTTCACCACCGACACCGCGGCCGTCGAGGTGCCGCCGGCCCGGTCGGTGAAGGTGACCCTGGCCGGGTTGACGAGGAACCCGACCCGGATGTTGCCGCCGGGCTCGCCGCCGTCCTGGTCGTCGACCGGGTTGATCTGCCGGTAGGTGTAGGTCGGCCCGCCCTTGGCGGTGATGGCGTTGACGAGCTTGCCGTAGGTCTGGTCGGCGGCGACGACCGAGTCGTTGACCGGGCCGTTGTTGTCCTGGATCTCCTCCACGGCAACGATGTCGGGCGAGCGGAGGTTGGTCACGATGCCCGCGGCCAGCCGGTCGAACTTCGTCTGCGGGTCGCCGGGGTCGAGGTTCTCCACGTTGTAGGTCGCGACGGCGAGCTCGGCCGCCGCCTGCGCGGTGGTCTGCTCGGCGGGCAGGCCGTTGTTCTGCACCGGGCCGAGCTGGGTGGCGGCGATGAGGTAGCCGCCGAAGTTGTCGTAGTCCAGCGGTCCGACCGTGCCGCCGGTGACCACGTCACCCACGTTCGCCTGTGGGAACGTGCCCCCGGCCAGCGACTCGACCTTGAGCCGGCCGGAGTTCTGCGCCGCGTACGAGCCGTAGACCGTGCCGCCGCGCGGCGTGGGGTTCTGCGCGGGCTTGGCGGTGACGAACAGCTCGCCGTAGGGGGTCGTCGCGCCCACCACCCGCGCGTTGTTCACCTGAACCCGCATGCCTTCCAGCGACTCGAACAGGTCCAGCGCGTACGTCGAGGGAGCCAGGGTCTGGCTCTCCAGGTTCCCGGACGCGGTGTAGGCACTGGGGATCGACGCGTCGGTGAGCACCACCGGGGCGGGGAGCGGGTTGCCGGTGGAGACGGTCGTCCAGGTCGGCTGGGTGAGCTCGGTCAGCGACTGGCCGCCTGCCGACGTGCCGCCCGGGTAGAACTCGGAGACCCGGCCGGTGACCTGGAGCTTGTTGCCCACCACCGTGTTCGGCGTGGCGGCGGTGTAGACGTAGACGCCTTCGCTGGTGCGGGCGTCGGTGTCCGGGCTGGTCTCCTGGAGCCAGAACCCGCCCGCGGTGCCGGTGCGGATCCCGGTGACCACACCGGTCACGGTGACGTCGGTGTAGGTCGACTTGCGTTGTGTGCCTTGCAATGTGTGGATGCTGACCACGGTCGCGGCGGATGCAGGCGCCACGACGGATGCGGTCACGCACAGGCACAGGAGCAGGGTGCCCGCGGCTAACCGGTATCTGGAGATACCCATTGTTTCCCTTCCCTCGCGAACGCTCCACGCTGGGACGCGGGGAGCTACCAAGGGATAACGGGTCGCGACGGTCCCGCCGCGACGTCGCGGCGGCTGCTTGGTCACCCTCGTCGGGAAACCCGCCGGCACGTGCGGAAACGCCGGTGCCAGCCGGGAAATCCCTCACGCGGGGTAGGCCGGGCAGCGGCAGCACCTGCCCCGTCCGGCCCACCCGAGGTTGCGCCGGTCTCCGCCTTCAGGTGTCGCGGCCGGTGGGTCGGCGTCGCTCCAGCAGCCGGGTCCGGATCGCGCCGCTGGGGCAGTTGAACTCGCACTCCATCGCCTGCTCCGCGGCCTCGCCGGGAGACCTCGCGGTGGAGCACCACCACGCTCCCCGACCTGCTGGGCCACGACAGCCTCGACTGGCCCCAGCCGGCTGAGGTGCTAGCCCGGCAGTCAGCCTTCGTACGGACAGGACGTCGCACCGGCACTGCCTGGTCGCACCCGGGCCGGGCACGGGAGGGTTTCCCGTACCCGGCCCGAAGCCCTACGGCTGCGAGATCCAGTAGTTGATGAACGACATGACCTCCGGCCGGAACCGGGTGCCGCTGTTCGCCGGGTTCGCGCCGGCCACCCCGTTGGTGTGGATGCCGGTCACGCACCAGCCGCCGCACAGCCCGGGACTCACGGAGTCGTAGTGGTAGACCGGTGACCCGCTCTGCCCGCCCGCGGAGTCGACCCAGTACCAGAGCTTGTTGGCGGTCTGCGAGTAGGTGTAGTCGCCGTCCCACCACATCGTCCCGTACGGCTTGTCGCCCGGGTAGCCCTCGACGTAGAAGTACTGGTTCGCCAGGTTCTCACCGGTGTTGTACCACCAGCCGAACCAGCCGGTGGAGTAGCCGACGTCGCAGGTCAGCTTGACCAGCCCGAAGTCGTAGTCCGACGGGTAGCCGTTGATCCAGTTCCCGGTCGTCCAGACGTCGTTGATGCCACCGCTGCAGGTGCCGAACGGCTTGCTGTTGCCCGTCCGCCCCGGCGTGACGGTGTAGGAGGTGACCCAGCTGCCGTTCCAGTGCACGCAGTGCCCGGCGGTGACCAGGACGTCGCGGCTGAGCATGAAGCCGGTGCAGCCGCCCTGGTTGGTCTCCAGGTGGGCGATGGCCCCCCACGGGAAGCTGGCCGGCGCGTACTCCTGCACCCGCCCGTCGGGCCCGATGACCGAGTTCGGCGCGCCCGCGCCCGGCTTCGCCTTCGCGGCGTCGGTCTTGCCGGCGTTGCCGGTGTGACCAGCCGCGGACTTCAGCGCGTTCGCGGCGGCCGCGGGTAACGTGACGGTCTTGCCGGCGCCGTTGACCATGGTGAGGCCGGCGGGCTGGGGCGTCGCCGCCGGCGACGCGGCGGCGGGACCCGTGGCCAGCGACGTGAGGACCGCGGCCGCGGCACCGGCCGCCGCGAGCGTCAACGCCACGGTCCTGCGGCGTCTTCCGTTGTGGTTTCTCAACTGTGTCTCCCTCGGTGTGCTCTGCGGACAAAGCCATCAGACAAGGGAGCGACCACACCTCCGAAATACACGATCCGGGCAATGTGGCCCCGATGGGTCCCATCGGGGTGCCCCTATGGGCGGGAATCGGAATCCCGGGTATCAGGGCGCGTTCTCGGGACTCTGCTTACCGAGTGGTAGGGGGCAGACAACGATGATGCACGAGGACGCCGACCTGCTCGCGGACTGTTCCGACGCGGCACTCGGGCGGCACGATCCGTGGGCATGGCGGCACACCATCGACGAGTTCTGGCACTACGTGCGGCCGGCCGGTCGCCGAACTCCCAAGCAGGGCTGGAAACTTCATGTGCCGGCGACACCGCTGTCGGCGTGCGTCGTGCTGTCGCGGTGTGTCGAGGTGTTCGCCGAACACCGGTGCGCGTTCAAGTTCGCGAAGACCATGCGGCAGCTGCAGCTGCTGCTCGAGCCGAACGCGGACCGCACCTCGGCGGGCAAGTTCGTGACCGCGTATCCGGTTGACGACGAGCACGCGGTGCGGGTCGCGGCGGCGCTGCACGAGGCCACCCTCGGCCTGCCGGGTCAGCTCATCCTGACCGACCGCAGGTTCCGGTCGAGCTCCCAGGTCTTCTACCGGTACGGACCGTTCGTGCGGGAGACCACGCTGACCGACGACGGCGAGTACGCCCCGATCCTGCGTGACGGCAACGGAGACGTGGTCGTCGACCGGCGCGGCATCGGCCGCCCGGTGCCGGACTGGCTGAGCGATCCGTTCCAGGACAAGCACATCGAACCGGCGAAGGTGCCGCGGTCGGTGCGGATCGGCGGGCGTTTCCAGGTGCGCGAGGCGATCCGCCAGTCCAACCGCGGCGGGGTCTACCTGGCCACCGACACCGAGACCGGCACCGAGGTGATCCTCAAGCGGTTCCGCCGGTTCACCGCGGCCGCCGTGGACGGCACCGACTCGCTCAACCGGGCGCGGGCCGAGGCCAGGACGCTCGACGCGCTGGGGCCGATCGGCGCCACCCCGCGACTTCTCGGGCTGCTCAACGAGAACGGCGACATGTTCGTCGCCGTGGAGAAGGTCTCCGGCGTGCCGCTGCGGCGCTTCGTGGCGCGCAACCTCCGGCCGACCGCGTCGGGCGCACTGGCCATGGACAGCTCCGTGGTGCTGGACCTGGCCACCCAGCTGGTCGACCTGATCGCCGAGGTGCACGCGGCCGGGTACGTGCTCGGGGACCTCACCCCGAACAACGTCATGGTCACCGACGAGGGCCGGCTGGTGCTGATCGACCTGGAGTCGGCGCTGCGGTCGTGGGAGGTCACCGTCCGGCTGACCACCAAGGCGTACACGGCCCCGGAGGAGATCGCCAGAACGCGGTTGGTCGCCCCGGCGCCGGCTGTCACCGCCGATCTCTACGGCCTCGGCGCCACGCTGATGTATCTGGCGTCCGGGTCGCATCCGCCGACGGCCGAAGGCGCCCGGGTGGTCGACCTGGTCGAGCGGATGGCGGTGCGCAACCCCGTCGTCGCGGCGCTGCGCCCGGTGATCACGGAGCTGCTCGCCGACGACCCGGCCGCGCGGCCGTCGCTGGCCGACGTGCGCGCCCGCTTGCGGGAACCCGTTGACCTGCCGCCTGGTTCGCCGCAGCCTGTTGACCCGCCGCCTGGTTCGCCGCCGCCTGGTTCACCGCTCCCTATTTCACCGCTGTCGGTGGACGGGCTGATCGAGGACATGCTCGCGGCGATCGGCGAGACGATGACACCGGACGCACGATGGCTGTGGCGGCCGACCGTCGCGGGGCGCCGGTACGACCCGTGCTCGGTCCAGCTCGGCGCGGCGGGCGTGCTGGCGGTGCTGAACCAGGCGGTGCGAGCCGGGGAACCGGTCCCGCTGTCCACTGTGGACAGCACCGCGCGGTGGATCGTCGGCCGGCTCGGCGCCGAGGCCAAGGTGCTGCCCGGCCTGCTGTTCGGCCGGGCCGGCACCGCGGTCACCCTGTTCGAGTCGGGCGAACTGCTCGGCGACGCCTCGATCAGCGACGCCGGACTCGGGCTGGCGCACCGGCTGCCGACGCGGTGGCCGGTCCCGGACGTGTTCCACGGGCTGGCCGGTGCCGGCCTCGCGTTGCTGCGGCTGTGGCGCGCCACGGGTTCCCCCGAGCTGCTGGACCGGGCGCGGGGGTGCGCGGAGGAGGTGCTCGGCGCGATGCGGGCCGACGGTGCTCGGGTCAGCTGGACGGCGACCGGGGAGTCGACGCTCGCCGGGGAGGTGCACTGGGGCTTCGCGCACGGGGTCGCCGGCATCGGCAGCTTCCTGCTGGACGCGGCCGGCGGCACCGGTGACGAGCGGTATGCCGACGTCGCCCGGCGCTGCGCGGAGACCCTTGCCGGCGTGGTGGATCGCGATGGCGCGGCGGCGTTCTGGGCGGGTGGGGAACCGGACGAGAACGCCGACGCCGTCCGGTTGACCGGGCTGTGCAACGGGTCCACCGGGGTCGGCACGTTCCTGCTCCGCTACTTCGTGGCCACCGGCTCCGCGACGGCCCGCGAGCTGGCCGAGGCCGCCGCGGTCGCCGTCCGGTGCGCGAACTGGACCGCACACCCGGTGTGGTGCCACGGCCTGGCTTCGGATGGGGACTTCCTGCTCGACTGCGCCCAGGTACTCGGCGAGCCGCGCTACCGCGACTGGGCCGAGGAGACCGCCGAGGTCATCGCCGCCCGCACGGTGGTGCGCGGCGGCCGCCGGCTCACCCCCGACGAGAGCGGCAACGTGGGCGCCTCGTTCGGCAACGGCTACGCGGGCGCGCTCTCCTTCCTGCTGCGGCTGCGCCACGGTGGGGAGCGCCCGCTCATCGGCTCGCCGGCGACATCCGCGCCGGCGGTCACCGCACAGATGGAGGGAGGGATGACACGGTGAATTTGGACGCGCCTGAGCTCGACCTGATGCCGGCCGTGGAAACGACGGGCCAGGAGCCCGCGCTGAGCACGGGCTGCTGCACCGGCTGCTGGTCGTCGATGTTGCTCGTGACCAACGGTTGTGAGTGGTAACCGACGGTGACGACAAGGGCCGTGCGCCGTCGCGGCGGCGGACGGCCCTTGGTCGCGGGCCGGCGAGTGAGTTTGAGTGCTCGGGCTCGGGGTAAGGCGGAAAGGCTCGTCCTGCTTCCGAGGAGGTCGTCATGGCGGCAACGCCCGATGCGGCACCGTCCCCGGTGCTCACCCTCATCCCGGCCCGGATCGACCGGCTGCCCTGGTCGAAGTTCCACACCCGGATGGTGGTCGCCCTGGGGGTGGCCTGGGTCCTCGACGGCCTCGAGATCACGGTCGCGAGCGCGGTCGCCGACACGCTGACCAAGCCCGAGACCCTCAACCTGTCCTCGACCGCGGTCGGGCTGCTGGCGACGGTCTACCTGGCCGGCGAGGTGGTCGGCGCGCTGTTCTTCGGCAACCTGTCCGACAAGCTGGGCCGCCGGAACCTGTTCATGCTGACGCTGGCGGTGTACCTGATCGGCAGCGGTCTCACCGCGCTGACCCTCGGCAACGGGGCGGGCTGGGTGATCTTCCTCTACGCCACCCGGGTAATCGCCGGCATGGGCATCGGCGGCGAGTACGCCGCGATCAACTCCGCGATCGACGAGCTGATCCCGGCGCGCTACCGGGGCCGGGTCGACATCGCCGTCAACGGCACCTACTGGGCCGGCGCCGTGCTCGGCACCATCGGCACGTTCATCCTGCTGAACAGGATCGAGCTGTCGCTCGGGTGGCGGCTCGGCTTCCTGATCGGTCCCGTGCTGGGTCTGGTGATCCTGCTGGTGCGCCGGCACCTGCCGGAGAGCCCGCGGTGGCAGATCATGCACGGCAAGGCGCACGAGGCCGAGGAGTCGATCACCCGGATCGAGCGCGAGGTCGAGCAGGCCGGCTACACCCTGCCTCCGGTCGACGAGAGCAAAGCCATCGAGGTGACGCCGGCCGAGGACATCGGCTACGCCGCGTTGACCAGGGTGCTGTTCCGGGAGTACCCGACCAGGGCGATCCTGGGCGCCTCGCTGATGATCAGCCAGTCGTTCCTGTACAACGCGATCTTCTTCACCTACACGCTGGTGCTCGGCAAGTTCTACGGGGTGTCCTCGGAAGCCACGCCGATCTACCTGATCGCGTTCGCGTTGGGCAACCTGGTCGGTCCCCTCACGATCGGGCACCTGTTCGACACCATCGGCCGCCGGACCATGCTCGCGAGCACCTACATCATCTCCGGTGTCCTGCTCGCGATCACGGCGACGCTGTTCTACGCCGGGGCGCTCAACGCGATCACCCAGACCATCGCGTGGTGTGTGATCTTCTTCTTCGCCTCCGCCGGCGCCAGCGCCGCCTACCTCACGGTGAGCGAGATCTTCCCGCTGGAGGTGCGCGCGAAGGCGATCGCGGTGTTCTTCGCCATCGCGCAGTGCTTCGGCGCGCTCGGCCCGGTCATCTACGGCGCCCTGATCGGCAACGGCGACCACCCGATCCGGCTGTTCATCGGCTACCTGCTCGGCGCGGCCATCATGATCGCCGGCGGCCTGGTCGCCCGCTTCCTCGCCGTGGACGCGGAGGGCAAGTCGCTCGAGGAGATCGCCCTCCCCCTCTCGGCGACCGGCCGCCGCGGCCGCACCCGCGCGGAAGGAGCGTCCTCCCCCTTCTCCACCTGACCGATCGCCCGCGCTCCGGGGCTAGGAAAAGCACGTCGCACCTCGGCCGCGAGTACCGCCGGCGGTTCGGTGGCCCACCGTGGCGCGTGTGGCACGGTCGTCGCGGGCGGGCGAGACTCGGCGGATGCAGATGAAGGACGAGGGCACCACGCACCGGCCCGCGTGGTTGCGCCGCACCCGCGGCGAGCACCGCTGGCCGGCCGCGCTGGCCGTGGTGGTCGTGGTCGTGCTCCAGTTGATGTTGCCCGACTCGATGGTGCCGCAGGCCCGGTACGTGCTGCCCGTCCTCGAGATCGTGCTGCTGGCCGCGCTGATGGTGGCGAACCCGTTCCGCGTGGACCGCGAGTCGACGGTGCTGCGCGGTGTGAGTCTGGCGTTGACCGTGGTGGTGGGGTTGTCCAACGGCTGGTCGGCGGTGCTGCTGGTGCTTCAGCTCGTCGGCGGCCGGTCGGTCGGCGCGGCGGAGTTGCTCGAGGTCGGAGCCGCCATCTGGGGCACCAACGTGCTGGCCTTCGCCATGGTCTACTGGGAGCTCGACCGCGGCGGCCCGGCCGCCCGCGCCGCGGCGTCGCGCACGTACCCGGACTTCCTGTTCGCGCAGATGCAGACCCCCGAGCTGGCGCACCCGGACTGGGAGCCGTACTTCGCCGACTACCTGTACCTGTCCTTCACCAACACGACAGCGTTCAGCCCGACGGACGTGCTGCCGTTGTCCCGCTGGGCCAAAATGATCATGATGATCCAGGCCGCGATCGCCCTGGCGGTGGTCGTTCTGGTCGTGGCCCGCGCCGTCAACGTACTGGGGTCAGCGTGACCGGATGGCGGCGAGGGTCCGCGTCCACCGGGCCGGGTCGGTCGCCTCTGTGCCGGTGAGGCCGACCCGGTGGGCGATGTCGCCGTAGCGTCTGGTCACCTCCGTCGCGACCTCCGTGGGCGTGCCGACCACGGCGAAGGTGTGCAGTACCTCGTCGTCGATCAACGCCGTCATCTCGTCCCACTGGCCGAGCACGGACAGTCCGTACAGCTCTTCGTGCAGCTCCGCCCACCCGTGCAGGCCGAAGACCGCGCGATACGTGGGCGTCGAGCCGAAGAAGGCGACCCGCGCACGGGCCGAGGTCATCGCCGCGTCGATCTCCGCGGGTGTCGAGCCGCTCGCCGTGACCGCCGCGCAGCAGATCTCGAAACCGGCCGCCGACTTGCCAGCCTTCAACCGGCCGCGCTCGACCGCCGGCATGGTCACCTCGCGCAGGTAGCGCTCGGTGGTGGCGGGGCTGCACACCATGCCGTCGGCCACCTCGGCCGCCATCTCGGTCATGGTCGGGCCGACCGCGGCGAGGTAGATCCTGGGATTTCCGTGCGGGTTGGGGCCGGGGGCGAACATCGGTGTCATCAGGTTGTGCGTGTAGAACTCGCCGGCGAAGCTGAGCCGCTCGCCGGTCTCCCAGGAGCGCCAGATCGCCCGGACGGCGAGCACGAACTCCCGCAACCGGGCAGCCGGACTGGCCCACGGCATGCTGAACCGCCGGGTGATGTGCGTTTCGACCTGCGACCCGAGGCCGAGCACGAGCCGGCCTCCGGACAGCTCGTGCAGATCGTTCGCCTGCATGGCGACGGTCATGGGATTTCGCGCGAAGGCGATGGCGACGGCCGTGATCAGCTCGATCCGCGACGTCCGGGCCGCCGCCGCGGTCAGCAGCAGGAAAGGGTCGAACCGTGTCTCGGCGACCATCCCCCCGTCGAAGTCGGCTTTCTCCGCCTCGACGATCACCTCTATCGCCCGTGTGACTGTCTTCGCATCCTCGCCGGAGTCGATCTTCATGCTGAGGCGTATCCCATCGATGCCGCTTGAACGGTGCTCTTGACAGATCGCACCGACTGGACCGGCGCCGCGGCGATCGTGCTCGCGAGGCCGATCGCCTCCTCCACCGGATTGCCGACCACGGAGGAAACCAGCCCGAGGCGCACGGCTTCGTCCTCATGGACGATGCGTCCTGTCGCGAGCAGCTCCACGGCCCGGGCGTACCCGATCGTTCGCGGGAGAGTGTGGGACAGTCCCGAGTCCGGGCCGGCTCCCACCCGCGCGAGCGGGGCGCCGAACCGGACGGTCGGGCCGGCGACCCTGATGTCACAGGCCATCGCCAGCCCCCACCCTGCTCCCATCGCGGGACCGTTGACCGCCGCGATCGTCAACTGCGGCAGCCGGTTCAGCGCGACCACCGCCAGGTTGACTCGCCGAGTCAGTTCGACCGGTGAGGATTCCCGGCCGGCGGGCAGGCCGGCGCCGACGCTGAAGCCTTGGCCGGCACCGGTCACGACGACCACCGAGACCACCTCGTCGGCGGCGAGCCCGGCGAAGACCTCGACCAGCTCGTCGGCCATCGCGCCGTCGATTCCGTTCAGGGACTCGGCGCGGTCCAACGTCACCAGCGCAACGCCGTCGACCGGATGCTCGACCCGCACGGCGCGACGCCTCGCCGATTCGGTGGCCTTGGTTGCCGCGAGATGGGTGCGGTTCGCCATCGACTTGGCGATCTCCCCGGCCACGTGCTGCACGTTCGGCTCTTCCATTATGGTGAAATGGTCACCCGGTATGTCGACCAGGTCGACGTGACCCGTGGTCAGTTCGCGCCACTTCTCCGCAGCGCTCTGGTTCAGGTTTCCCGCCGAGGCAAGGGTTCGAGCCAGGATGTCGGGCAGTGGACGCACGGCGTTCAGCACGGTGAGATCGGTCGACACCGGCCGTGGCCGGTAGCCGGCGCTGGCGGGGATCACCGCCTTGAACACGCCGAACAGCCTGCGCACCAGATTGATCGACGCACCACCGGGTAGCACACCGTTCGCTATCGCCTGCTCGAGGACGAACCGCAGTTTCGCCTCTTCGGTATCGGCCCGTGCCGGAAACGACACTGGTGGCGCGGCGGCGCCCCGGTCCGGCCACAGCAGTTCCCACATGAACCAGTCGTGGAGCAGATCGCCGTCGACTGCCGCCAGGTCCGAGGTTCGCACGCCCATGGGATCGATCAGGATGACGTTGTCGACCTCGTCGCCACCGGCGACCAACTGGTGCACCATCTCGAACGCGATCGTCCCGCCGAGTGACCAGCCGCCGATGTTGTACGGGCCTTGCGGCTGCACTCGCCTGATCGCATCCACATAACTCCGGGCCATGTCCGCGAACGACGTGAGAGGCCGCGTCCCCGGCTCGATCCCGGCTGCCTGCAGCCCATACAGCGGTTGGTCGTCCGGCAGGTGCCGCGCTATCGCGACGTACGGCAACACACTTCCGCCGATCGGGTGCACGAGAAATATCGGTGGGCGCGTACCACCCGGCCGAATCGCCACCAGTGGGTCATAGGCGTCCTCGGCGCGTTCACCGCGCAGCTGGGTCGCCAACTCGGCCACCGTTGGCGCTGCCGCGAACTTCGAGATGGACATCTCCACGCCGAAGCGGTTCTCTATCGTCACCACCAGCCGCATCACGCTCAACGAGGTTCCACCGAGCGCGAAGAAGTCGTCGTGCACGCCGACCCGCGCAACGCCGACTATCTCCGACATCATGTCGGCGATCGCCCGTTCCCGCGGATCGCGCGGCGCCACGTAGTCAGGTCGCCTGGTCACCCCAGGTCGACGGCGGACCAACTCGGCGTCCGCCCTCTTGCCGCTCGGGGTAAGCGGCATCGTGGCCAGCCACTCGAGATACTTCGGAACGAGGTAGTCGGGCAGCCTCGTGCGCAACGTGCGGCGCAGCGCCTCCAGGTCGACGGCCTCCTCTTCGCCGACCAGAAACGCGGTGAGGAAGGAGTCACCGTCGGCCGCACCGCTGCCGCGTCCTGTTTGGACGACCACCGCCGCCTCGCGCACTCCGGGGTCGCTCTCGAGGATCGCCAGCTCCACCTCGGCAGGCTCGACCCGGAACCCGCGTACCTTCGCCTGCCGGTCGGTTCGGCCATCGCACACGATCGCGCCGCCGGGCAGTCGCCGGCCCAGATCGCCCGAGCGGATCAGCCGGGAACCGGCCGGGCCGCACGGGTCCTGGACGAATCGCTCGTCGGTGAGGTCGGGGCGCCCCTCGTAGCCCTCGGCGAGGCTGTTGCCGCCGAGATAGATCTCGCCACGCACACCGTCCGGCACCGGCCGCAGTCGCTCGTCGAGCAGGCGAACGACGGCGCCGTCGACCGGCGGTCCGATCGGCGGCAGTTCCGGGAAGGTGTCCGGGTCACCGTCCATTGTGTACGCGGTGACCAGATGGGTCTCGGTCAGGCCGTACTGGTTCTCGAGGATCGCGTCCGGCATCGCCTTGCACAGTGCGCGGATCTCGTCGGTCACGCGCAACTGCTCGCCGGCGGGTGCGATTATCCGCAGCCTGCTCGGTACGAAGGACAACCGCTGCGCGGTCACCGCGAGCTGCTGGAGCGCGACATAGGGCAGGAACACCCGTTCGACGCCGGATCGGTCGAGTAGGCGCAGCAAGGCGACCGGATCACGCCGATCCTGCTCGGCGACGAGATGCACGGTGCCGCCTCCGCAGAGCGTGGCGTAGATCTCCTGGAACGACACGTCGAACGACGGCGGCGCGAACTGCAGGGTGTGCGGTGCCCGGCCGTCGATCAGGCCGCTGGACGCGGTCAGCTGCCACGTCACCATGTTCGCCAGGGCACGATGTGGCATGGCGACACCCTTGGGCCGGCCGGTGGAGCCCGAGGTGAACAACACGTACGCGATGTCGGCCAACCCGACACCGGTGGCCGGGCTCTCGTCCGCAGGCCGCGGCTCGGTGTCCAGGACGTCGGAGATCAACAGAGCCGTTTGCGGGTCGGCCACGAGGCCGGCGTACTCCGGCGAGACGACGACCCGGAACGGTCGCGCCTGTTCCTGCATGTCGGCGAGCCGCTGCGCCGGGTAGGTGACGTCCAGCGGAACGCACGCCGCCCCTGCCTTGGCGATGCCCAGGACCGTGGCGATCGACTCCGGCGAGCGGTCGAGCGCGATACCGATCCGGCTGCCCTTCGGCGCGCCGCACGAACGCAGTCGCTGCGCCACACGGTCGGCCGAGTCGTTCAGCTGCCGGTAGGCCCACCTGCGTTCGCCGTCGACGACGGCGATCGCGTCCGGTGTGCTGCGGGCCTGCCGCTCGAACTGGGTGACCACGTCCACCAGTTCGGGCGCGCTCTCGACAACGCTCTCGACAACGCTCTCGAAAACGGGCGACCGGTCCGGGAGAAAGCCGTAGTCGATCCGCTCGTCCGGCACCTGGGTGAGCCTGCCGAGAATGTCCAGATAGGTACGTGCGTAGAGGTCTGCCTGGTCGACGGTGATCGACTCGGGGTTGCCGTCGACACGCACCGACATGCTGCCGGAGCGCGGGTCGACGCCCGCCGTGACCGCGAGCAGGAAATTGGTGTCCTCGCGGACCTCGACGTCGAGCAGCTCAACGCCGGCGAAATCATGCAGGACCGGGTTCAGCTGATGGAAGTCGACATAGTTGAACGACGTCTCCAGCACCGGTTCACCACCGAGATCGTCCTGAATCGCGCTCAGCGGATACCGGTTGTGTCTCGCCGAGGCGCGCTCCTGTGCGAACACCAACTCGACCACGTCGCGCCAACTCGCGGCCGCGGTACCGACCCTGACCGGCATCGTGTTCAGGTACAGGCCGACGGTCCGTTCGGCGCCGATGCGTACCTGACGGCCGTGGCTCACCAGCCCGGTCGTGACGACGGACGCTCCGGAGAACAGGCGGAGCGTCAGGCAGTGCACGGCGAACAGCACCGATTTCACCGGCAGGCCCCGTGCCAGTGCGAAAGCACGCAGCTCGTCGTGGACCTCGGCCGGCAGGTCGTGCCAGACGGAGGTGCGATCAGCGGGTTCGCGCGGTTCGTGCCGCCGGAACCCACTGAGGGTCGTGGCGCGCGATCCGGCCAGCAGGTCGCGCCAGTAGACCCGGCTCTCCGCCGATTCCAGCGCCTCCCGTTCGGCGGCGACGAAGTCGGCATAGCCGGGTACGTCGCCGTCGGCCACGGCGGGAACGTCGCGGCCGCAGCGGTGCAGATAGTCCTGGAGCAGTTCCGAGATCAGGGTGGCCGCGCTCCACCCGTCGAAAAGGGCATGGTGGAAGGCGAGCACCACGTCGACGGTGTCCGCCGCGGGAAAGACGTGCACGTGGTACAGCGGCGCCCGGTCCAGCCGGTAGCTCATTCGCCGCCACCGTTCGAGCTGCGCCCGCACTCGCGCGTCCACCGCGTCGGCGTCCTCGGTTCGGACGTCGGTGACATCGAGCGGGAGCGCGACGTCGTGGTGCACGAGTTGCATGGGCTCGGTGAGGCCGCCCAGCTGGAACGACGTCCGCAACGCCGGGTGCCGCGCGGCCAGCCCCGCCAATGCCGCCCGAAAGGCCTTCTCGTGCCAGTCCATCCGCAACCTGTACCGGAACACGTCGTGGTACAGCGTCGAGCCCTCGTGTTCCCGGCTGTGGAACAGCATGCCCAGTTGCAGTCGCGTCACCGGATACGCGTCCGCGGCGTGCGCGACCTTCGGCCGGTCGGCACCGGACACCAGCGCGAACGGAGCCACCCCGTGGCTCGTGCGGACCACCGCGGCTCGGCCCGACAGTTCCGCGGCGAGCTCGGCGATCGTCGGCCGCTCGGCGATGTCGTGCGGTCGTAGGTCGAGGCCTTGCTGCTCCGCCAGCGCGCAGATGCGCAGCACCAGGATCGAGTCGCCGCCGAGGTTGTAGTAGTTGTCGTCGATGCCGACCGACTCGGTGTCGAGCACCTCGGACCAGATCTCGGCCAGCGTTTCTTGCAGTGCCGTGCGCGGTTCGACCCGCTTCGCGGTGGTGCCGGCCGTGGTCGACGACAGGTTCTTCCGGTCGGCCTTTCCGTTGGGCAGCAAGGGTATTGTGTCGAGCCGAGCGAACTGCGCCGGGATCATGAACTGCGGAAGCCGTTGCGCCAGGTGCCTTCTCAGCTCGTCGACCGGGATGGCGTGGTCCGCGACGTAGTAGCCGGTCAGGTAGGTACCGCGGTCGGGTGGCCGGACGTCGACGACCACCACATCGTGTACTCCGGGCATCGAGGACAGCGCGTGCTCCACCTCACCGAGCTCGACCCGGTTGCCGCGGATCTTGACCTGGTGGTCGGTTCGCCCCAGGTAGTCCAGCTCCCCGGAGGCCAGCCAGCGCGCCAGGTCTCCCGTCCGGTACATGCGCCGGCCCGGCTGGAAGGGATCCTTGACGAACTTCTCCGCGGTCAGCTCGGGCCGGCCGAGATACCCGCGCGCCACACCGACTCCCGCGATGCACAGTTCACCCGCGACGCCGACCGGCTGAGGTTGACCGTCGGTGCCCAGCACATAGAGCCGGGTGTTGTCGATCGGGCGGCCGATGGGTACCCGGGTAACCGGAACCGCCGGATCGCCGGGGCACTCGTGGTACGAGACGTCGACGGTGGCCTCGGTCGGCCCGTACAGGTTCACGAGCCGGGGGTGATCGTTCGCGGAGGTATGGAAGATCCGGTTGAACTGCTCGACCAACCGCGCCGGCAGGGCTTCCCCACTGCAGAAGACGGTCCGCAGGGAGCGCGCACTCGACACGAGCTCGGGCCGGCGGTCCAGCAGATCGAGGAACGGCGCCAGCATGGCGGGCACGAAGTGAACGACCGTCACGTTGTGGGCTTCCACGCAGTGCAGGATCTCGCGTGGGTCGTTCTCGCCGCCGGCGCGGAGCAGGGCCACCCGCGCGCCTTCGACGGCCCACCAGAAGAACTCCCAGACAGAGACGTCGAACGAGCTCGGCGTCTTCTGCAGGACGACGTCGTCCGGACCGAGCGGGGCGAACTTCTGCATCCACGCCAGCCGGTTGACCACCGAGTGGTGCTCGACCATCACCCCCTTCGGCTGGCCGGTGGAGCCGGACGTGTAGATGACGTAGGCGAGGTCGTGTGCGGTGGCGGCGGGCTCCAGCGCCGTGGTCGGCATCGAGCGCGACTCGTCGACCTGCATGATCGTCGTACCCGGCGGCGCGTCGATCGGTGTCTGCCCGCGGGCCAGCACGACGCTCGCCCGGCTGTCGGTCAGCAGGAGCTCGATGCGCTCGGCCGGGTATCCGGGATCGACGGGCACATACGCCCCGCCCGACTTCATCGTGGCGAGCAGCGCGACGATCAGCTCGGGGCTGCGTTCGATCGCCACCGCGACCCGGTCCCCCGGCCGGACCCCCTGCTCGCGCAGGGCCCGGGCCAGCTGGTTGGCCCTTGCATCGAGCTCGGCGTAGCTCACGGTGCCGTCGGCCCAGGCCACGGCGACTCGTTCCGGCGTCGAGCCGGCCTGCCGTTCGAACAGGCCGTGCACCGTTTCCGTTGCCGGATAAGGAACCGCCGTCGAGTTCCGGCCCTCGACGAGCTCGTCGCGCTCGCGTGGTGACAGCATCGGAAGCTGATCGAGTGGTTCGTCGGGCTGGTCGAGGCCGCCCCGCAGGAGGGCCATGATGTGCTGTCCGACCGACTCGATCGGGAGGTCGTCATCGAACACGTTGACGTCGTAGTCGATCTCAACGGCGACGTCGCTCGTCCGTCCGTACTCGCGGACGGCGAACGCGAGCGGGTAGGGGGTGTGGCCGTGCGGCCAGCCCCGCCACTCGTCGACGAAGTCGACAAGGCTGGCGACGTCGGGCATCCGGGTGTAGGTGACGGTCGCGTCGAACAGCTGCCGCGCTCGCACGCCGCTTTTCGACAGTTCCCGCATCAGGTCACCGAGGGCGATGCTCTCGTGTTGCTTGACCGAGAGGACCTCGTCCTGCGCCTGCGCCACCAACTCGGCCATCGAGCCACAGTCCGCCACCCGAATTCTCGCGGGAACGGTGTTCGCGAGGTTTCCGACGACCTGTGCGTCGCGCGGGTCTCCCCGGTTGTCGAACGGAATTCCCACGACAACCTCGTCGGCCGAGTGTATGCGCCCCAGATAGGTGGCCACGGCCGCGACCAGCTGGGCGTAGAACGTGTGCGCGCCACCGTTGAGCCGATCGAACGTGGACCGGTCGATGGTGAAGCTGTGCCGAGCGAACCGTTCGGGCCGGGCGGCCGGGTTGTTCGCCGGGCGCGCGAACAGCGCGGGAGCCACCCCGGCCAACCTCGCACGTAGCGCGTCGACGGAGTCCGACCACTCCCGAGAGGACCGAAACCGCTGCTCGCGATCCACGTACTCGAGATACGACGAGTTCGGCAGATCCGGTGTCGTTCCGGCGTGCGAGACGGCTTCGTAGTCCAGCAACATCTGTGTCAGGGCCACGAACCCGGCCGTGCCGTCGAACTGAAGGTGGTGGGCGCGGAAGAAGAAGTACGTCACGGAGACGCTTTCCACCACGATCGCCACGCGGCACGGTTGACCGCGCGTCAGGTCGATCGGCTCGAGCGCGATCTCGTCCATCCAGGCTTCGCAGGTGCCCCGAGGGTCCGGCCCGGCCGAGAAGTCGACGATCTCCACCGGCTGGGGATCGGGGTCGGCCCACTGGTACGGCACACCGTCCTCGACGCCGAACCGGAGGCGCAGCCCGTCGTGTCGCGCCAACATTCTGCGCGCGCAGTCGGCCATCAGCTCGATATCTATCTTCCGGGAGAAACGGAGCCGTCCCGCGACGTTGTAGCTCGCCTGTCCCGGAAAGCCGGCCGCGGCGGTCCAGATGTCTCGCTGGTAGGCGGTGAGAGGAGTACGCCTCGAACCGTTCACTTACTACCCCCGTCGGGCGATGCGAGCTGCTCACCCAGGCCGGACGCCAGCTCGGTCACGGACTTGCCGCTGAGCATCCGGGTGATCGGCAGCTGTACACCCGTCGCGTCCTTGACCTTGGCCCGTACCTGACCCGCCATCAGCGAGTCGAAGCCCAGGTGGTTGAGCGGAGCCGACAGGTCCAGTTCCTGGGTCGGCATGCCCAGCACCGAGGAGACGGCGTCGGCGAGAAGCCGGGAAAGGTCCTCCACCGGGGCGGGCGCCGAGCCGTTCTGGGCTCGCGCGGGCGTCGGTTCGGCCGCCGGTTCGGCCGCCGGCTCCGTGACAGGCGCCGTGGTCGGCGCGGTGACAGGCCCTGTGGTCGGCGCCGTGACAGGCGCAGTGGTCGGTGCTGTGGCGCTCGCACGCGCCCAGGTTTTGCCCAGCATGGCGCGTAGTAGCGGGTTCCGCGCCATACCCGGCTCGGCGGCGGCCCAGCGCTGCCAGTCCGCGGCGACCACCGTGGCCTGCACGGCGTCCCGGTCGAGCAGCTCGCGCAGGGCCGGCATGGCGTCCTCCGGGCCCATACCGACGATGCCGTCCGGCTGGATCCTCCTGCCGTGTTCGGCCTCGAGCCGCACGACCATGCCGGCGCCCGCCCAGTACCCCCAGTTCACGCTCGTCGCCGGGAGGCCGGCGAGGCGGCGGTGCTGGGCAAGCCCGTCGAGATAGGCGTTGGCCGCGGCGTAGGCGCTGGTATGTGCCGAGCCGAAGACCGAGGTGCCCGACGAGTAGAGCACGAAGAAGTCCAGCGGCAACCCGAGCGTCGCCTGGTGCAACGCCCAGCCACCGGCCACCTTCGGGTTCAGGATGTCGTCGAGGTGCCGCGGGGTGTACTCGTCGAAGGCGGCGAACTCGAGCACGCCCGCCGTGTGGAGGACCCCGCGCAACGGCGGCAGCCCCGCCTCCTCGCGCTGCCGCAGGACCGACCGCAGAGCGGCCTCGTCGGCCACATCGACCTGCTGGTAGCCGATCCGAGCGTCCAACGGCCGCGCCGACGGTGACCGGCCGAGCGCCAGCACGTGCCGTGCCCCGTTGTCCAGCAGCCACTGGCAGGCGTAGGTACCCAGGCCACCGAGGCCGCCGGTGACGAGGTAGGTGGCATCGGGCCGGATCTCGACCCGGTGGTCGACTCGCGTCCCGGCGGAATCCGGCACAGGCTCGCCGACCTGCCGGGTATCCCCCGGCACCTGGTCGAGCTGCCCGGAGCCGAGCAGGGCGAGTACGTGCCGCATCGCCCCGGCCGTGTCGTCCTGCCGCGCACCGACGAGGTACGGAAGATCGAGTGCGGAGTACGTGCGGCCCCCGCCGAACGACGCCAGGCTCACCTGACCGCCTGCCGCGGGGTCGGTCCTGGCGGCGTCGACGAACCGGCCGCCGGGCGCCAACGTGGCGAGGCTCGGCTCGATCGGCTCGGCCTGGGTGTTGAACACGATCTCGACTCCCCGCCCGCGGGTCTCGGCGAGGATCTCGTCGGCGAAGCCGGCAGCGCCGGAGTCACCGACGTACCGGACGCCGAGCATGCGCAGCATCGCCCGCTCCTGCGCGCTGCCCGCCGTCGCGTAGACCTCGGCGCCCTTGGTCCGCGCGTACTGGACCGCGGCCAGCCCGACCCCTCCGGCGGCCGAATGGATCAACACCCGCTGACCTTCCTTCAGCCGCCCGAGCTCGTGCAGGCCGAGGTAGGCGGTGAGGTGGCCGCCGAGTGCCGCGGCCGACTCCGCCCCGGTGAGCCGGGCGGGAGCGGGGAACACGAGGCGCGCGTCGGCGATCACCCGCGCACGCATCGCTCCCGACGCCAGCGCCACCACGGTGTCGCCCACGGACAGCCCCGCGACGCCCGCGCCGAGTGCGGCGATCGTGCCGGCGCACGCCCGGCCCAGTTTCCTACCGTCATCGCACTGACCAGGCGAGACAGCGGCATGACCGACGTCGATCACCACTTCGCCCGGACCCGGCTCGAGCGTGGCCGACCGGGCCGGGGTGCGGTCGTCGTGCGGTTCCGCGGCCCGGTGCCGGAGGCGGTCCGGCGGCGTCACACCGCGCGCCAACCTGGCCACATGTCTGCCGGTGGCACGCACCGCGATCTGGTTCTCCCCCACATCCCGGGCGCTCACCTCGCGCACCAGCTCGGCCGCGGTGCGGGTATCGCTGGGCAGGTCGACGAGCACGCTGCGCAGGTCGGGCCGCTCCGCCGCCAGTGATCGGCCGAGCCCCCACACCAACGACTGCGCCGGTGCCACGGCCCGGTCACCGCCCAGCTGCTGCGCGCCCCGGGTGACCAGCCACAGGTCGGCCGGCTCGGTGAGCGCCGTGACCAGGTGCGGAACGCTGCGGCCCGCAGACGTGTCGAGCGGCCCGGCCGTGTCGAGGCTCCACAGGTGCACGATGCGGCACCAGAGATCACCGAACTCCGCGTTCACTGCCGCCAGTACCGCGCGATAGTCGGCCGGGTTGGCCGGGTCTATCTCGTACCGGCCCTCGCCGAGCGCCCGGAACCCGGTGCCCTTGGCGACGGTGGCGACCGCCGGGCCCAGCCGCGACGCGAGATCCCGGCCGACACCCCCGGCGTCGGTGAACAGGAGCCAGTAGCCGCGTCCCAGCTCGGCCGCGGACGGCAGCGGCGCCGGCTCCCACCGGACCTCGTACAGCAGGTCCTCGACCCGCGACCCACCCGCCGCCGCGCGCACGGCGGGCACCGGCACGGCCGCACGCACGGCGGGCACCGGCACGGCGGCGGTCACCGGCGGCGCCGCCGGGGCCCCCGCCACGGCCGACTCCAGATACCTCGACCACAGGCCGCGAATCTCGGCAAGCACCGTCCCGTCTTCGTCCAGCACCGTGATGTCGCCGGCGAAGGAGTCCGGCCGTCCGCTGGAGGTCCGAACCACGCGGCACCGCAGGCCTGAGTCCCGTGGGCTGTCATACACCCGTAGCGAGTCGAACCCACCCAGTACGACCGACGACCCGTGGTGGCCCAGCTCGTCGGGGTCGATCGCGCCCAGCAGCGCCTGGAAGCAGGCGTCGAGCAGCGCCGGGTGGAAGGCGTGCCCCGGCACCGTGCTCGCGATCGAGGCCGGGGCCTTGATGTGGGCCGTCGCCTCGTCCGTGCCGCACCACAGTCGCGCGATGCCGCGGAACGCCCCGAGCCACTGGTTGCCCTCGGTGGCGAACCGCTCGTAGAACTCGTCACCACTCACGTGCGCTCGTGCGACGCCGCGCAGATACGCCGAAGCGGTGACCGGTCCCTGCTCCTCGTGGAACCGGACGGTTCCGGTCGCATTCGTCACCCAGTCCGTCGCGCCGGTGGGCCGGGAGCCGACCGTGACGCGATCCCCGGTGATGTCGAGCCGGATGGAGGGAGCCGTGTCGAGGTAGATCGCGCTGTGGTACTGGAAGTCCCGCAGCTCGGCCGTTCCCCGCCCGCTGTCGAGCGCGGCGAGCACGAGCTCCACGTACGCCGCACCGGGCAGCACCGGCACGCCCTGCACCTGATGGTCCCGCAGATACGCGTTGGCCGTCGGGTCGATCTTGCCGACCCACCGATCCTCGGTGTCCTTGCTGAACCCCCTCAGCAACGGGTGCGAGCTGACGGGCGTCTCGACCGCGGTGTCCACTGTGGACTCGGACGTCGGGAGGTCGGCGAACCAGTGGCGTGCCCGTTGCCACGGGTAAGCGGGGAGGGCGACGTGGTTGCCGGGGTTCACCCCGGACCAGTCGAGCCGGACACCCGCCAGGTGGACCTGGCCCGCGGAGTGCAGCAGGGTGGCGAGCTCCGGTTCGTCGCGCCGAGTGGAGGCGACCACACTGCCCGCACCGACGTCGTCGAGCGTCTCCTGGATGGCCGGCACGAGTACCGGATGTGGGCTGATCTCCACGAAGACCGAGGGCGCCTCCTCGGCGAGCTGCCTGGTCACCGCGCCGAACCTGACCGGCTCCCGCAGGTTGCGCGCCCAGTAGCCGGCCGTGAGCTCGGTTCCGGCCACGTCGGCACGGTCCACTGTGGACACCATGCGCACGGCGCCCGCCTTCGGCCGCACGGAGTCGAGCTCGGCGAGCAGGTCGTCCCGTAGCACGTCCATCTGCGGGCTGTGACTCGCGATGTCCACCTTCACCCGGCGACCGAAGATCTCCCGCGCGGCGAGCCCGTCGAGGATCTCGTCCACCGCCTCCGGGTCGCCGGCCAGCACCGTCGACCCCGCGCTGTTGCTGACGGCGACGGAGACACGGTCGGCGAACGGGGCGATCTCGGCCTCGGCCTGCTCGATGGTGAGCTCCACCGAGGCCATCGCACCCGCACCCGAGACCTTGGCCAGCAGCGCACTGCGCCGGCAGATCACCGCGGCGCCATCGGGCAGGGAGAGCGCACCGGCGACGCAGGCCGCGGCCACCTCGCCCATGCTGTGCCCCACCACGACGTCCGGGCGCACCCCCCACGCCGTCCACTGCGCCGCGAGCGCGACCTCGATCGCCCACAGGACCGGTTGCACGACGTCCACCGAGGCGAGCTCCCCGTCCGTGGTCAGTCGCTCGATCAGCGACCAGCCCGCCTCCGCCCGCACGGCCGCGTCGCACTCGGCCAGGGTCGCGGCGAACATCGGCGCGGTACGGATCAGCTCGCGCGCCATGCCGACCCACTGCGAGCCCTGGCCGGGGAACACGAACACCACCCGTGGCGCCGTGCCCCGCACCTTCGCGGCGCCGGCGAGGCCCCGGACCTGGGTATCGGCGAGGAACCCACGCAGTCTGTCGACCAGTTCGGCGGAGGTGGCGCCGACGGCGGTCAGCCGGTGCTCGTGGTGGTCCCGGCGAGCGCCGGCGGTGTGGCAGATGTCGGGCACCGACGCCGTACCAGCCTCGATGAACTCCACATAGGACTGCGCGAGCTCCTGGAGTGCCTTGCCGCTGCGGGCCGAGAGGGTCAGCAACCTGGCCTGGTCCGTCCCCGCGTCGGCAGGCGGCATCGACCGCACCTGCCCGGCCGGGACCTCGCCGACCACGACGTGTGCGTTGGTGCCCGACATGCCGGTCGAGCTGACCCCCACGACAGCTCGTCCAGTTGTCGGCCACGGCCGTGCCGAACGGGCCACCTCGACCGGCAGCGTCGACCAGTCGAGCGCCGGAGTGAGTTGGTCAGCGTGCAGGCTGGCCGGAATGTACCTGTTGCGGACGCAGAGAACGGCTTTGATCAACCCCGCCATCCCCGCTGCCGCTTCCAGGTGCCCGATGTTGGTCTTGATCGAGCCCACGGCAACCGGGCGGTCAGCCGAGTGCCGCGCACCGATCACTTCCGCGATGGCCCGCAGCTCGACCGGATCGCCGACCGGCGTTCCCGTCCCGTGCGCCTCGACATAGCCGATCTCGGCAGGGTCGACGTCCGCGTCCGCGTAGGCGGCGCGCAGCGTTGCCACCTGCCCCTTCTCGGACGGGGTCATCATCGACACGCCCGCGTCACTGCCTCCGTCGTTGCCCGCGGCGGACCCGAGGATCAGCGCGTGCACCCGGTCGCCGTCGGCCACGGCACGTGCGTACGGCTTGAGCACGACCGCGGCGACGCCCTCGCTGCGGACGAACCCGTCGGCCGAGGCCGCGCCGAACTTGCACCTGCCGTCCGGCGCCAACATGCTGCCCTGCGAGTAGGCGATCGAGTCCGCCGCACTGAGGATCAGCTGGACGCCTGCCGCGATCGCGACCTCGCATTCTCCGCCGCGCAGACTCCGGCACGCCTGGTGGACCGCGACGAGCGAGGACGAACACGCCGTGTCGATCGACAGGCTCGGCCCGCGCAGGTCGAAGGCGTGCGAGAGCCGTCCGGACGAACCACTGCCCATGGTGCCGAGAGTCGAGTAGACATCGAGAATTCCGCGGCCGCTCAGGTGTTCCCAATAGCTGCGGGAGCTCTGTCCGACGAACGCACCGGCGCGGCTGCCCGCCAGCAGCTCGCGCGTCAACCCCGCGTCGTGCAACGCCTCGGCGGAGGTCTCCAGCAACAATCTGTGCTGAGGGTCCAGCTGAGCGGCCTCTCTCGGCGAGATCCGGAAGTAGGCCGCATCGAACTGGTCGATGTCGTCGAGAAAGCCGCCGTACCGCGTGGCCACCCGTCCCGGGGTCTGCGGGCGGCTGTCGTGGAACTCGTCGATGTCGAACCTGTCCGGGGGCACCTCCCGAATGTGTTCGGCGCCGTCGAGGAGCAGTTGCCACAACTCATCGGTGCCGCGTGCGCCGGGAAAGCGGCAGCCGATCCCGATCACCGCGATCGGCTCTGTTGACGTTCTCAATCGCACAGCCCTCTTCCCCAGGAGCGAACGCGAACTACGACCGGGGCCATGCAAACACAGCGCACTCTCAGTCCGCTGTCACCGCACACTCACTTCAGCAACGCGCTGATCCGGGCGGCGTCCGGCACCTCGAGCTCGAGGTAGATCTCCAACGCCCGCCGCCAGTGCTGGCGCGCGCCGTCCGGGTCGGGACTCAGGTGTGCGATGCCCTCGCAGGCACGGGCCTCTTGCAGGAGGGCGTTGGTTCGGCGCGCGATCACCAAGCCCGCGCGGTACTGGTCCATCGCCTGGTCGCGTTCGTCGAGAAAGCGGTGGATGTCACCACGGTCGTTGCGCAGCTCGGCGCTGTGCTCGGCGTTGAGACCGTAGAAGAGCGCCAGCGCGTGCCGCTGCCACCGCTCGGCCTCGCCGAGCAGCCCCAGCGCACGGGAGGCGAGGCCGACGCGGTTGGCCGCATACGCCTCGCCGAGCGGGTCCTCGTTCTCCCGGAACAGGTTCATCGCTCGAGTCGCCTGCGTGACGCTGTCGGCGAAGCGACCGTCGTGATAGAGCGCGACGGCCATCTTGCGGCGGGTGTCGGCCTCGTCCCAGCCGTTGCCGAGCTCGACGTGGATGGCCAGGGACTCCGCGAAGAGCGGCAGGGCCTCCTCGAGCCGGCCGAGCCGCCGCAGGTGGTCCGCGATGTCGCACGTGCTGTTCGCGATGCCCCGCCGATGACCGATCGACCGCATGATCGACGACGTCCGCTCGTAGTTCTCGAGTGCGGACTCGTTGTGCCCCAGGCAGCTCAGCACGTAGCCGAGGTTGGCCAGTGCCGCGCCTTCACCGTACTGGTCACCCACGCCGCGGAACTGTTCGGCCGCGGCTTGCAGGTAGTCGACGGCCGGTATGAGCTCGCCGGACAGTTCCGCGGCGCTGCCGAGGTTGATCAGGACCATGGCCTCGCCACGCTGGTCGCCCGCGGAACGGGCGGCGTCCAGGGCGACCCTGTTCAACGCGACCGTCGCGTCGATGTCGGTGTAGCGCAGGCTCGCATCCCAGACGCTGAACGACAGTCGCCACGCGTGGCCGGGCTTGCCGTGTTCGGCGGCGTGCGCGATCAGTGCCGCGATGTTGTCGTACTCGGTGTCGAACCAGTCCAGTGCTTCCGTGGGCCGGCCGAGCGGTGGCGTCCAGCCGGTCACGACGCCGTCCTGGACCCTCCGCCGCTCGGGGTACTGCAGTTCGTTGGCCAGGAGAGCGGTGTTCAGGTAGTGGTCCAGCAACCGGGTGAGCGCCGAGTCCTGGTCGTCGCCGGCCAAGCGGTGCGCGTGCCAGCGGATCAGGTCGTGGAACCTGTACCGGAACGCGCGGTCCTGGATCAACAGGTGCACGTCCACCAGGTCCTCGAGCAGGCGCTCGGTGTCCCGAACCGCCCTGTCGGCCAGGGCCGCCGCGGCGTGGCGGTCGATGTCCGGCCCCGGATGCAGCCCCAGCAGCCGGAACAGCCGCTGCTGCTCGGGATTGAGCTGACGGTAGGAGACCTGGAACGCGCTCGCGACGCTGCTCTCGCCCACGGCCAGCTCGGCCAGCCGGTACCGCTCGTCGCTCAGCCTGCGGACCAGGTCCTCGACGCTCCAGGCCGGCCGGTGGCGCAGCCGGCCGGCGACCATCCGGATGGCCAGCGGGAGATAGCCACACAGCGCGGTCACCGCGGCGACGTCCTCGGACCTGGCCGCTGTCCGGGTGAACAGCTCCGCGGCGTCGTCCGGCGGCAGCACGTCGAGCGTGAGCGACTCGACCGCGTCCAACTCGGCCAGCCTGCGGCGGCTGGTGATCAGCACGAGGCACCCTTGGCCCGCCGGCAGCAATGGCGTGACCTGCCTGACGTGGACCACGTTGTCCAGCACCAGCAGGACCTTCCGGTCGGCCAGCTCCGCCCGCCACAGGGCCGCGCGCTCCTCGAGGTGCCGGGGGATCCGCTCGCCGGACACGCCGAGCAGGCGCAGCAACGCGTCCAGCGCGGCAGCGGGTTCGGCCGGTGGCCGATCACTGGAATATCCGTGCAGATCAAGGAAGAGCTGGCCATCCGGATAGCCGGCGGCCAGCTGGTGGGCGGCATGCACCGCCAGCGCCGTCTTTCCCACGCCGGCCATCCCGTCGATCGCCGTGATGGAGACCGCGCCGCCCGCGGGCATCGACGTCAGCACGTCGAGCTCGCGTCTGCGCCCGGTGAAGTCCGGTAGGTCGCGCGGCAGGTAGTTACGTGCCGGCGGCTCGGTCGACGGGGACAGCCGTGGGTCGGCGCTGAGCAGCTGCTGGTGGAGCTGCTTCAGGTCATCGCTGGGATCCATCCCGAGCTCGTCGGCGAGCGTGCGGGCGAGCGTGCGATACGCGTGCAGCGCGTCGGCCACCCGCCCGCTCCGGTACAACGCGACCATCAACAGCGCCCAGAACGACTCCCGCAGCGGATATTCCTTGGTCAACGTCGTCAGCTGGGCGACCACCTGGCCTTGCCGCCCCAGCTTGAGCTGGGCGTTGATCAGCTGCTCCAGCGCGTACAGGCGCTCCTCGACCAGCGACACCTGGTCGCGCTTGAGCAGTCCCTCCACATCACCGAGCGGCTGCCCTTGCCACAGTTCCAGCGCCCTGGTCAGCAAACCGACCTGCGCGTCGGGGTCGGCCGTGTCGGACGCCTGCCGCACCCACCGCCGGAACCGACCCAGATCCAGCTCCATGGGATCCAGGTCGAGAACGTACCCACCCGGCACGGTCCGGATGCTGGCCTGACCGTCCCCCAGCACCCGCCGCAGCCGCCCGAGATAGGTCTGGATCGCCGCGCGCGGCCGTTCCGGCGGAGCCTCGTCCCAGAGGTAGTCGGTCAGCTCCTGGATGGTCACGACCTGGTTGGCACGTAACAACAGTACGGTCAGCAATGTCCCCAGCTGGCCTGTGGGCACCGGCACCGGCCGGTCCCCGTTCAGTACCCGCACCGGCCCCAGGATCCGGGAATCCATGATCAGCAAGCCCCCTTCGCGCCCCTACCCGCAGGAGAATGCTTGCACAACGGGGGATAACCGATACGTGTTTCGCCGATGGCCGATCGCGTGGGCGGTGCTGGGTGCGCGGATCCAGCGCGAGGGGTTTACCAGCGGACCGGCACTTCCTCCAAGCCACCGAGGAGAAGTCCTTCGCGGGCGCGTAGTTGCTCGACCGGGATCGCCAGCTCGAGCGTCGGCAGCCGGTCCAGCAACAGCTCGAGCGCGATCTGGAGCTCGGCACGCGCCAGCGACGCCCCGATGCACGAGTACTGTCCGCCGCCGAAGCTGACGTGTGGGTTCGGCGCGCGGTTGAGGTTCATCGCGTCGGCGTCGGCGAACACCGTGCCGTCGCGGTTGGCCGCGCCCATGCTGCAGATCACCGAGGTGCCCGCGGGCAGGGTTCCGCCGGACAGCTCGAGGTCGGTGGTGATGTAGCGGGGGATGCCGATGCCGGGGTTCACGTCGAAGCGCAGTGCCTCCTCGACGGCGTAGCGGACCAGCGAGCGGTCGGCGAGCAGGCGCTCCCAACGCGCGCGGTCGGCGAGCAGCATCGCGACCATCTTGCCGATCATGTGGGAGGTCGTCTCGTGCCCGGCGATCAGCAGCCCCTGCGCGGTGAGCACCAACTCGAACGCGGAGATGCGGTCGTCCTCCGCGGAGTCGGCCACGTCGAGCAGCGAGCTGATCAGGTCATCGCCGGGGTTCTCGCGCAGCGCCGCGACGTGGTTCGTGAAGTACTCCATGAACTCGGCCTGCGAGGAGTCGATCTCGTCCTGGCTGAACCGGGACACGTTGAGCATGATTTCCGACCAGCGCCGGAAGATGTTCCGGTCGGCCTCGGGGATGCCGAGCAGCATGCCGATCACCCAGACGGGCAACGGGAAGCCGA
This sequence comes from Actinophytocola sp., assembly GCF_036402745.1. Taxonomy (GTDB): domain Bacteria; phylum Actinomycetota; class Actinomycetes; order Mycobacteriales; family Pseudonocardiaceae; genus Actinophytocola. The sequence continues at coordinate 70,458 of NZ_DASWSJ010000201.1, forward strand.
ACTCGGCACTGAGATCGGCCGGCGACCCCTTCTTGATCATGCCGTCGAGGAAGCCCTCGGCCGTGGCCTTGATCTGGGGCCGCATGTCGATCATCCGCCGGGCGGTGAAGTAGCGGCCGACGAGCTTGCGCCACCGCTCGTGCCCCTCGCCGGAGGCGATGGAGACCTCGCCGCCGAGGAAGCCACCCTCGTCCTCGTTACTGATGCGCGCCGCGTCGGAGGTGCCGAGCTGGCGCTGGAAGCGCCGGTCGGACAGCACCGCGCGGACGTCCTCGTGCCGGGTCAGCAGGACCGCCTCGTCACCGCTGGGGAGCCGGATGCGCGCGACGGGGCACTCGGTGCGCAGCCGCTCCCACTCCGGGGCGGCCTCGAGCGCCGAGGGGTTGCTGAACGGGTAGTCCAGGATGGTGTCGTTGCTCTCGACGGTCACAGAAAACCTCCCGGGGACGCGACTGCGCCGAGCCTGTCCGACCCCCGCCCCGACCACAACGCTCCTGGGCGACCGCGGTGATCATCCTTGAGGGACCCTCCACTGGAACTCTGGAGTGCCGTCCACGACGGAGTTCTCCGCGAAATTGTGCGCGTCGGGACGCGGCCGGTGTTCTTGGCGGTGATCTCGACTGCGGATCAGACGGTTCAGACGGTCCGGACGGTCCGGCGCCCGGGGTGTCAGGTGGCGAGGGGGCCGGTGACCGGGACGATGGTGCCGCCGGAAAGCCAGCCGTTCGCCTGTCCGTGGTGGTGGCCGGCGGCGAGCTCGTCCGGCATGAACGTCACTCGGGCGGCCGCGTAGAGGCGGGTGCCGGCCGGCTCCGCGCCGGAGGACCCGCCGGAGAGCCAGGCCTGGTAGCCGGACGCGGTCGGGTACTGGCCGTGGAACCGGGTGGCGACGGCGAGTTGGTAGCGGACCGGTTCCTCGTCGCGCGGGTCGAACCGCAGGGGTAGGACCGCGCCGGCGGTGGTGGCCAGCACCGGCGTGCTGAGCAGCCATGGGGCGAGATAGGTGCCGGCCGAGAAGGTGACCGTCCCGCGCTGGTGCTCGGCCACGGCGGCGAGGGTGGTGCTGGCGGTGGCCCAGCCGGACACGACGACGAGCGCGTTGTCCCGGCCGGCCTCGGTGGTGACGGCCACCCGCGACCGGGCCGCGGCATCCCGCACCACGGCGGCCGCGGCGGCGGACCGCGTCGAGCTGTCCGCGTCGAGGGTCAGCGCCCGGATCCCGCGCCCGGCAAGGAAAGCGACGAGGGCCCGCAGGCTGGTCCGGTCCGCCGCGGTGAGCGAGTCGGCGGGACAGGCGGCGAACGTCGCGGCATGGCCGGCCAGCGCCGCGCCCAGCGCCGCCGTCGCGCACTCCGGGCCGTCCGGACCGGCGACGCCCGGCGCCGCGGGCTCACCGTGTCCGGTGTCCACGGCCACCGGCACCCGTTCGCCGCCGAACTCGAGCCACACGGCACCGGGGCCGGGTGGCAGGTCGACGGCGGCCCACTGCCCGGCGGCACCCGGCCGAGCCGCGGCGGCCGTGAGCGTGTCCGGGGCCGCGCCGACCCGGACGCCGCCGGACTCGCCGGACTCGCCGCCGACGAGCACCAGGTTGGCGCCGGGTCGCTGTGGCGTGACGAGCACCGACAGATGCTGCCCGGCGAGGTGCACCTCGCGGAGCAGGGGCACCCCCGGCGCCGGCGCCGCTGTCGCCGCCGGTCGTGGCGGCGTGCCGAGCGTGCCGACGAGGTAGGCGTTCACCGCGAGCACGGCGACCACCGCGACGATGCCCGCCGTCCACCTGCCGGTGCGGGTCATCTCAGCGCAGGTCCGCGTCGGCCACCACGAACAGCTGGGAGTGCGGCTTGGCGTTGCCGAAAGCGCCGTGCGGCCACGACGCCCGGTTGAAGTTCACCCCCGGGGTGCCGTCGTTCTCGTCCACGAAGGCCGGATCGAAGGACAGGTGACCGCCGGCGTCGACGTCGATCATGTGCACCCGGTGGTTGCCGTCGATGCCGGAGCGCGCCACGAAGTAGTTCGCGACCGAGATCCTCCGCACGTCGGCGGTCTCGTGGTAGTAGCCGTCCGCGCCGAGGGCGAAGTTGTCCAGCGTGCCCCAGTGCGGGCCGCCGCTCGACGTGTCCTGGATCGGCAGCACGTCGACCAGCGCCGGGCAGTCCGGCTCGCTGCCGCCGTGGTGCACCTCCTGCAACGTGCTGATGCTGCACCGGGTCGACGTGCCGGCGGCGAGCAGGCGCTGGATGTCCAGTACGTAGACCATCTTCGTGGAGCCGGGGTCGGCGCCGTTCTGCGCGCCGGGACTGCGGCCGATCACCGCGTGGTAGAGGTACTTGTCGTCCAGGCTGGTCTGCACCCAGCCACCACCGTCGCAGCCACCGTCGTTCGGGAGCGCCGGGTTGCCCACCTCGGCGGCGTAGGTGTCGTCGAAGACCTCACGCCACACCGGGTTCGCGACGGTGATGTCCGGCGTGTAGTAGATGACGCCGCCGCACATTGACTCGGTGAACGCGCCCTTGTGCTGCGGGAGGTTGGTCACCGTGGTCTCCATCTGCGCGATGGGTTCCTCGTGGCCCGGGTTCTGTTCCACCCGCGGGCCGTCCGGCAGCGTCGAGACGGACAGCAGCCGCGGCCGGTTGCGGTTCGCGATGTCGAAGATCCGTACGGTCGGCCGGGCGATGAACGGGGTCGGCGGGCGGACCGGGTCGAGGATGATGTCCCTCGGCTCGGCGAAGTCGCTGGCCACCAACCGGTTCAGGTCCTCGCGCACCTGGATGCCGTGCGGGTTCGCACAGGTCGGCAGGGACAGCGCGGGAAGGTTGGCGCAGTGCACCGGATCCTCGGACTGCAACACAGGCAGCGCGGCCGGCATCTCCGACAGCGTGCGCCCGTCCGGTCCGATGTGGACGATCTCGCCCGGTGAGCCGCCGAACCCGTTGCCGGTGCGGACGGACAGGTCGCTGTAGACACACGGGCCGGGCAGGTCCGGGCCGCCCATGTAGGTGCCGTAGGCGGTGCCGTCCCGCAGCACCCAGTACGCGTCCGGCACCGAGCCGCACAACGTGTCGGTCGGCAGGTTGATGCCGGACAGGCTCACCTGCGGCAGCTTCGCCACGTCGAACACGAACGTGACGTCGGTGAACAGGCCGCCGGCGAAGATCCGCTGCCCCTTGTGCCAGATGTACTGCATGTGGTGCGGCTCGTTCTCCAGCAGCGGAACGGTGACCGTGTTCACCACGTGCCCGTAGGTGGGTGAGCCCTTGGTGGCGTCGATGACCGCCAGGAAGTCCGGGCCCGGCAACGGGTCCAGGCCCGGGAACTTGATCGTCGGGTTGCCGAGAATGTCGCCGGTGTCGCGCACGACCGTGTCGGCGATGTTCTCGTCGCCGGCCCACACCAGCAGCCATTCCCGCCGGCCCTCGAACGCGGCGGACGCGGCGGCGGCCGGGCGCACGAGGTGGTTGGTGACCGAGTAGCTCTTGCCGTCGGACCCCTGGATCGTCGACGGGACCACCTGAACGTCGGCCTGGGCCGTGGGCTGCGCGCCGGGTACGACCGCTACGCCGGCCCCGACCACAACGGCCAGCAGACCGTACACAACCCGCCGCGATGTCGAGAGTCTCCAGGACACGTGCCCTCCCCGCAGTACATGAAAACAGCACAACTGGACGCACGCGAATGCGGCGCGTGCGGAGAAAAGGGATCGCCAGAATTGTTCGAAGACAACGGCTCGGAATGGAAGATCGCCGACCTGCCAACGCGAATCAGCATCCAGTCGGTCTGGCTGAAATGCCGACTCACCGTTTTTCCATCATCGCGCGGCCGAACACACGGTGTCAACGACCGCCTACAATGCGGGACGGCTCGGTGCACCGGCCCCGGGCCCCGCCAAATGGCTGGGGTCCGACCGGGGATTTGCGATTGAACGGCGGTTCACACGCGAGCAGGCGACTAGTCACACTGTGACGCATGCCACCGGAACGGTCACAGGAGCCCGTCGGCCTGCCCCAGGTCATCGCAGCGCGCCCGGAGTTCGATCCGGAGCTGAAGGCCGGGCTGGCGATCGTCGGCGGGGTGTTCCCGCCGACGATCACCCCGGACCTGATCCCGTTCATGCGCCGCTCCTACGCCTCGCCGCCGGTGCACGAGACCCTCGCCGGCCGGGACGTGGAACACCGCGAGTACGAGGTCGAGGGGCACGACGCCGACCCGGTCACGGTGTCGGTGTTCCGTCCGGCGCGAGCCGCGGGACCGCGTCCGGTCGTCGTGTACGCGCACTCCGGCGGCCTGATGTTCGGCGACCGGTTCAACGCGCTGGACCTCAACATCCAGTGGGTGGAACAGATCGGCGCGGTCCTGGTCACCCCGGAGTACCGGCTCGCGCCGGAGTTCCGGGACCCGTACGCCCGCGAGGACATGTACGCGGTTCTGGAGTGGACCGCGCGCAACGCCGAGGAGCTCGGCATCGACCGGCGCCGGATCATGGTCGCCGGCGCCAGCGCCGGCGCGGGGCTCGCCGGGGGCCTGGCGCTGGCCTCGCGCGACCGGGAGGGGCCGGCCATCGTCGGCCAGCTGCTGATCTACCCGATGCTGGACGACCGGGGGACCACGGTGTCCACGAACCAGTTCGACGGCGTGGGGGTCTGGGACCGGGTCAGCAACGAGACGGGCTGGTCGGCCGCGCTGGGTGAGGCCTACCGCACCGACGCCGTCTCGCCCTATCTCGCCCCGGCCAGGGCCACGGACTTCAGCCGCCTGCCACCGGCCTACCTGGACGTCGGCTCCGCGGAGATCTTCCGGGACGAGGCGATCGCCTACGCCACGAACCTCTGGCACGCGGGCGGCGACGCCGAGCTGCACGTCTGGACCGGCGGCTTCCACGCCTTCGACATCTTCGCACCGCACACCGCGCTCGCCCAAGGCATGTTGCGCACCCGCTTCGCCTGGGTGGAGAAGTTGCTCGCGGACTGACCGACCCCACCACCGAGCAAGGACACCACGCCGGACAACGAATCCGGCAACACCGAGAAGGGACATCGTCATGAGTGCACCGAGCACCGACGCTCCGCACAGGATCACCGAGGCCGCGGACGCCGTCGTCAAGGCCGTCACCGCCGGGGAGCCCCGGGTACCCGGGGTCGTCGCCGGCGTCACCGACGCCAACGGCGTCGTCTACCTCGGCGCGTCCGGGGAGCGCGACCTGCGCACCGGCACCGAGATGACCACCGACACGGTGTTCGCGATCTTCTCCACGACGAAGGCGATCACCGGTGTCGCGGCGCTGCAGCTCATGGAGGAAGGCAGCCTCGACCTGGACGCGCCCGCGAAGGAGTACGCGCCCGGCCTGGCCGACACCCAGGTGCTCGACGGCTTCGACAACTCCGGCAACCCGATCCTGCGCCCGCCGGTGCGCGACATCACCGCCAAGCACCTGCTGCTGCACACCGCCGGGTTCGGCTACGACTTCTTCAACGAGCAGTACAACCAGCTGGCGACCGACCACGACCAGCCCAGCGTCATCACCTCGAGCCGGCGCGCCCTGCAGACCCCGCTGCTGTTCGACCCGGGTGACCAGTGGGAGTACGGCAGCAACATCGACTGGCTCGGCCAGGTCGTCGAGGGGATCACCGGCAAGCTGCTCGGCGAGGTCATGGCCGAGCGTATCTTCCGGCCGCTCGGCATGGTCGACTCCGGCTTCACCCTCAGCGAGGCGATGGCGCCCCGGGTCGCGACCATGCACGAGCGGGCGGCCGACGGCTCACTCGTCGGCACGGACTTCCGGCTGCCGGCCGAGCCCGAGGTCCACATGGGCGGACACGGGCTGTACTCGACGGTGAGCGACTACCTCGCGTTCATCCGGATGTGGCTGAACAACGGCGCGGCCGACAGCGGCGAGCAGGTGCTGCGGCCGGAGACCGTCGACCTGGCGCTGCGGAACCACCTCGGCGAGCTGAAGGTCAAGGGCCTTCCCGGGGTGATCCCCTCGCTGTCGAACTACGCCGAGTTCTTCCCCGGCATGTCCAAGTCGTGGGCCTACACGTTCATGGTCAACGACACGGACGCCCCGACCGGCCGCCCCGCCGGCAGCGTGGCCTGGGCCGGCCTGCCCAACCTCTACTACTGGATCGACCGCGCCACCGGCATCGGCGGATACTGGGCGACCGAGTTCTTCCCGTTCGCGGATCCGACCTCGGTCGGTGGCTACCTCGACTTCGAAAAGGCCACGTACAACGCCCTGCGCGGCTGACAAACGCGGGGAAACCCGCGACACTGGACGCGTCGGCAGCTGGAGGTGGCAACGGTGCAGGAGCTGCTCGGCCGGATCTCTGCCCTGGATCCGGAGGCCAGCCTGGGTATCCGGGTGATCGCGTGCTTCGACGAGCTGATCATCGGCAACGTCAACACCCGGGCACTGCTCAGCACGGCGGCCTCCCTGGCGGGGTGTCCGGCCGGGTACACCCAGGACCACCCGGAGCGCACGGTCCGGATGGACCCGCGCGGCCGGCCGCTCGACGGTCCCCCGCCGGACGAGGTGCACGTACTGGACCTTCCCCAGTCGGCGCGCGTCTGGCTGGAACGGGTCGGCGAGCGGCAGCCGAACGACACGATCATCGTGGAGCGGCTCGCACTGGCGGTCGGCATCCGGCTCGGCCTCGAGCGCCGCGACATCGAGCCACGTCGCGACGTCGGCATCCTGCTCGACGACCGGGAACTGCCCGAACAGCGCCGCAAGGCGGCCGGCCGGCTCAACCTGCCGCCGGTCGGCCGCTTCCGGGTGCTCGCCGCGCCGCTCTTCGCGGTGTGGAACACCCATCCCCAGGGGCCGGGGGACGTCGTGTCCAGCGACTTCGGGCCGATCCACGCCATCGTGGTCGCGGCGGACGGGGACAAGGTCGACGTGCACCCGGCCGGCGTGGGTGTCGCCGCCGAAGCCGACGACCTGCCCCGTTCCTACCGCAGTGCCCTGGTCGCGTTGCGCCTGTGCTCGGGCCCGGACGAGCCGTACGTGTACGCGGACGACTACGGGGGCCTGGTCGAGCTGCTGGCCGACATGCCGCTCGACAGCCCCAACCCCGACGCCGACCGGCTGGCCGAGGTCATGACCGTCCCCTGGGCCCGGCCGACCGTGGATGCGGTGCTGCGCGCCACCACCACCCGCCACGCCGCCCGGCTGGAGGGCGTCCACCACAGCACCATGCAGACCCGGATCGAGACGCTGACCCAGAAACTCGGCTTCGACCCGATGGACGGCTACGGGCGCACCCGCCTCGGCATGGCCTATCTGCTGTGGCGGCTGCGCACGTCGCGGGTGATGGACCTGCCCACCCCGGCCGGTCAGCTGCAGGACATCCACGCCGTGCGATGACGGGCAGCACCTGATGACGGGCAGCGCCTGATGCGTGCAGCGGCTACGGCGCGCGGGTCCAGTCCGCCGAGCGGCTCCGGCCGTTGCCGAGTCAGGCTGGTCACCGAGTCGTTCGAGTCGTCGGCGGTCACTGGGGCGCACTGTCCTCATTGGACGCTGCCAACCCCGGTTCCAGGGAAGCGTTCCCCGATCGGCTGGGTGATCGACGCGGTGCCGGGCGGCCAGACCCCGGTCAGGCGGCTCAGATCGCCTCCAGGCGGGTCGCGTTCGTGGTCGGGCCGAGCACAGCGACGCTCAGGCTCATGGCCATCACGAGTGCGGCGCAGAGCAGGTAGAGCATTGTCGCGCCGAGAGCGGCGAGGACGCTGAGGGCGGCGAACGGCAGGACGGCGGCGACCAGCCGGGACAGGGCGTAGGAGCGGCCGATGATCGTGCTGCGGACCGCCGTGGGGAACAGTTCCGCACTGTAGGTGCGGGACACCGTGGCCTGCACGACGCTGAGCACGGTCGTCGTGGCGCCCGCGGCGACGATGAGCCACGCGGACTCGGCCATCCCGAACACGATGCCGACCAGCGCGACACCGGACGAGGAGACGATGGTGAGCGTGCGGCGCTGGAAGCGGTCGGCCAGTGGCATGAGCAGCAGCGCGCCGAGGGGGTAGCCGAGGGCGGTGAGGGCCGAGTAACCCAGCGACTCCACGACGCCGAAGCCCTTGTCCAGCAGCACCAGCGGCGCGATCGAGGCGAAGCCGTAGAAGCCGACGGGGCCGAGGAGCTCGATGAGGCAGGCCAGCACGGTGCGACCGAGTAGCGGGGGTCGCAGCAACCGCGGGTGCGGTTGGCTGTGGTGCGGCCGCGGCGGCGGGTCGTCGTCCGTCTCGCCGGGACTGTGCCGGCCCGCCTGGGACTCGATCGCGGCGAGAGCGTTCTCGGCGTCGCCGGGGCGTCCGCGGGCCACCAGCCAGCGGGGTGATTCGGGCAGCCGTCGGCGCAACAGCCAGATGACGACGGCTCCGGTGGCGCTGAGGACCAGCAGCCACCGCCAGCTCGACGCGCCCCAGAAGCTGTGTGGCAGCAGCGCGGCGAGCGCACCGGCGACCGGGACGGCCAGCATTCCCGTGGCGTAGGCGCGGGCCATCAGGCGGCCGCGGTGGGTTGGTGGCAGCAACTCGGTGAGGTACGCGTCGACCAGCGCGAGCTCGGCGCCCAGCCCGATGCCGATGAGGAACCTCAGCACGATCAGCGCCGTGGCGTCGGCGGCGAACGCGCACGCCAAGGCCAGCGCGGCGTAGCCGACGAGGTTGAGCTGGAACATCCGGCGGCGGCCGAACCGGTCGGCCAGCGGGGTCAGCGCAACGGCCCCGAGCAGTTCGCCGACGAACGTCGACCCGATCACCAGGGACTTGTCCAGGGTGGTCGCCACCCAGTCGGCGGGCAGCAGCGGGATCATCAGCACCCCGACGGCGACCTCGAAGAAGTTGAAGAAGCAGCCGAGGCCCACGACGGTGACGAGGCCACGGTGCCAGCGCCCGACCGGCAGGTGGTCCAGGCGCGCGGCGATTGCCCCGGCCGACGGTGCTTGCGCGCCGGGTGACGTCTTGGTCATGCGTCACCCGAGCCGGAGTCGACGGGGACGACGCCGGAGCGCAGCACCTCGAGCAGCTCGATGGGCAGGTAACCCTGCTCGGCGAGCCGGGCCAGCACTCCCCCGCTGGCGAGGATCTCGAGCACCAGCGGCGGCAGTGGCTGGGTCCGGCCGGACGCGTCGGTGGTGTCGTTGCGATAGGCACCGGTGGCGATGTCGAAGCTGCCCCGGTCGCCGTCGGCGAACAGCGCCGTGACGCCGGGGACGGTGAGTGCGGGCAGGCCGGTGTTGATGGCGTTGCGCAGGAACAGCGAGTTGAACTCCTCGGCGACCAGGGCCGCGACGCCGAGGTGGCGGAACAGGGCGGCGACCGGCCGGGAGGAGCCGACCCCGAAGTTGCGGCCCGCGAGCACGATGTCACCCGGTTCGACCTGGCCGGTCCAGCCGGGCCGGACCTCGTGGAACACGTGCTGGGCCGCGTCGGGAAGGTCCAGCTTCATGGCGTGCGCCGGGTACATGGCGTCGGTGTTGATCGAGTCGCCGAAGACCCAGACGCGGCCGGTGATCGTGGTGTTCACGCCGACACCTCCCGTGGGTCGGTGATGACCCCGGTGACGGCCGAGGCGGCGACGGTGGCCGGGGAGGCCATGTAGATCTCCGCCTCGGTGCTGCCCATCCGGCCCGTGAAGTTCCGGGTCGAGGAGGTCAGGCAGACCTCGCCGGGGCCGACGACGCCCATGTGGTAGCCGAAGCAGGCGCCGCAGGTGGAGTTGGTGACCACGCCCCCGGCATCGGCGATGTCCTGCAGGTAGCCCAGTCGCATCGCGTCCCGGTAGACCTGCTGCGAGGCGGGGGTGACCAGCAACCGGACGCCGGGCGCGACGGTGCGGCCGCGCAGCACCCCGGCGGCGATGCGCAGATCCTCGAGCTGGCCGTTGGCGCAGGACCCGATGAACGCCTGGTCGATCTTGCGCCGCTCGACCTGCGAGACCGGCAGCCCGTTGCGGCTGACCGTGCCGGGCCGGGCGACGTAGGGCTCGAGCGTGGCCAGGTCGACCGTGCGTATGTCCACATAGGACGCATCGGGATCGGGATCGGCGGCGTGGTAGTCGGTGACGCCGCGCTCGGCGAGGAACTCCCGCAGGAGGTCGTCGACGCCGAAGGTGGCGAAGTCGGCGGAGATCTCGGCGGCCTGGGTGGCGATCGTGCGCCGGTCGTTGAGTGGGATGCCGGCCAGCCCCGGCCCGCCGAACTCCAGGTTCTGGTTGGTCGCGTCGCCGTACACCTGCGCGATGTGCAGGAAGACGTCCTTGCCGCTGACCACGCCGGGCTTGGTGCCGGTGAACTCGTACCGGACGGTCGGCGCGACCTGGAACCAGGTCGACCCGGTGCACAGGATCGAGTACACCTCCGCCGGGCCGAGCCCGCGGGCCGCGGTGTTGTAGGCACCGGCGGCGCAGGTGTGCGAGTCGGTGCAGGCCAGCACGTCGCCGGGGCGGGCCAGCCCGTTCTCGGCGATCACCTGGTGGCAGATGCCGTGCCGCCCGACGTCGAAGAACCTCTCGATGCCGAAGTCGGCGACGAACTTGCGCGCCTTCGGTCCACCCGCGGCGTCCTTCAGCGACGGCGCGGGCACGGCGTGGTCCATGATCACCGCGACCTTGTCCGGGTCGTGGATCCGCGACGGCTGCATCCACATCGTGGCGAACTGCAGGTCGATGAGCACGCACAGGTCGACCTCGACCGTGACGGTGTCGCCGGGCCGCACCGTCGGCACACCGGCCTTGCGGGCCAGCAGGTTCTCGATCATCGTCATACCCATGGCTCAGGCTCCTTCGCTGCGTTCCCGGTAGCGCTCGCCCAGCGCGGACCATTCGGCCAGGCCGACGAGGGTGAAGAACTCCGCGGGCGAGCCGGGCAGCCACTGCGCCGGGTCCTTCCCGGCGAGCTCGGCCAAACCGGACAGCATCGCCCAGGCGGCGGCGCCCAGCGGCAGGCTCGGATGGATGGCGATGGCGTAGCCCAGCTCGGCCAGCCGCTCGGTCGACTCCAGCGGGGTCAGCCCACCGATCACCAGGTTGATCAGCAGCGGCGCGTCGACCTCCGCGGCGATCCGCTCGACCTCCCCGACGCTCTGCGGCGCCTCGACGAAGATCACGTCGGCCCCGGCGGCGGCGTAGGTGTTGGCCCGGTCGATGGCCGCGTCGAGCCCGAGCGGGCCGCGGGCGTCGGTCCGCGCGATCACCACGAGGTCCTCGTCGGTGCGGGCGTCCAGGGCCGCGCGGAGCTTGGCCACGAACTGCTCGGGGTCGATGAGCTCCTTGTCGGGCAGGTGGCCGCACTTCTTCGGGAACGCCTGGTCCTCGAGCTGAATCGCGGCCACCCCGGCGGCCTCGTACTCCCGCACGGTGCGGATGACGTTCAGCGGCGCCCCGTAGCCGGTGTCGGCGTCGGCGATCAGCGGGACGTCGCCCAGCGCGCGGGCCAGCACCCGGGCCCGTTCGGTCATCTCGGTCTGGGTGACCAGACCGATGTCCGGCAGGCCGAACCCGGACGCCGCGACGCCCGCGCCGGTGAGATAGCCGGCGGCGAAGCCGATGCGGCCGACCAGCGACGCGGACAGCCCGTCGAAGACACCGGGCGCGACGACGAGCTCGCCGCTGGCGATCCGTTGGCGCAGCACGGTTCGAGTGGTCATGGCAGGTCCGTTCCGTCCAGGGCGCCCTTGACGGGCGAGGCGAGGAGATCGACGAGCCCGGTGAGGTCGGTCAGCTCGTCGAGGGCGAGCACGGCGCGCTGGATCGCGTCCAGGCGGGCGGTGTCCAGCAGGGGGCCGACCAGCGTCCGGTACTTGGCGACCAGCTCGTCGTTGGTGACCGGGTCGGCCGGGCCGCCGTGCGGCTGTACGACGCGCCGGCGCTGCTTCGTGCCGTCCCGCAGCGTGACGGTGAGCTCGGTGGCGAAGCGCTCGTGCACCGGCCCGGCCTCGATGGCCTCGTCGAGCCGCACGCCGACCTTGCCGATCAGCGCCCAGACATCGTCGGCGTCGAGTCGTCGTGGCGTGAACTGCGGCGGCATCACCTCGCCGTCCAGCAGGGCGACGGCGACGGCGTAGCCGAGGTTCATCTGCGCGCCGACGGCGGTCAGCGGCCGCTCCGGTGGCCACCATCCGTGGTGGTAGACGGTGTGGCCGACGGCGATCTCGACGCGGTCGACCTGTGCCGCGTCGATGGCGTGCTCGGCGCGCAGCTCGAGCGCGGCCTGGATGGTGCCGTGCAGTCCACCCTGGGCCGCGTAGGACTTCACCATGATCAGCTCGGTGTGCCACACCTCGCCGAGCCCGGCGACGACCTGCTGGGGGTCCGGGTCATGGCCCTCACCGAACACCGCCAGGTAGCCGCCGTACTCCCGGTCGAACACCCGCTTGATGCCGGTGTAGCCGCCGGCGGCCAGGGCCACCGCGTAGAAGCCGTTGCGGGCGGCGAACCCGTGCTGCATCCGTTTGGACATCGCCTCGTACTGCGCGGCCATCAGCCCGGCCGACTGCGTCCCGGCCAGACCCAGCGCGTCCTCCAGCAGACCGGCGTCCAACCCCCGTAGCTTGCCGGCCGCCATCGCGGCCGCGTGCGTGCCGAACACCGGGCCGCTGTGCCACCCACGCGAGAGCATCTGCGACCCGTGCAGCGCCAGCCCCACCCGGGGACCGACCTCGAAGCCGGCGATCGCCGCCGTCAGCGCGGCAGCTCCCGACACCGGCGCGGCGGCCAGCAGCACGGGCAGCACCAACGAGCAGCTGTGCAGCGGGGCCAGCGGGTGGAAGTCGTCGAGCTCGAAGCCCTGGACGAACGTGCTGTTGAGCAACACGGCCGCGGGCGCGCTGGTCGTCACACCGGTGCCGATCACCGCCGCGTCGCCGGCGCCCTCGACGCCCAGCACCGCATCGGTCGCGACCCGCGACCACGGCAGCTGCGCGCCGACCAGGCCAGCCGCCACGCCGTCGAGCAGGAGGTGCTTCGCGCGGGTTCGCACCCGGTCCGGGATGGCGTCCAGCCGCAGGCCGTCGACCCAGCGGGCCAGGGGGACCGTCACCTCTGACGTCATGCGACGCAGTGAACGCCACAAGCCACGGAAGCCCGGCAAAGCGACGGAAAACTACTCAGAGACCAGCTCGACGACGGAACTCGACGCATCCGGCAGCGTCGGCGCCCACGGATCGACGGGGAGCATGCCCGTCGAGTGACCCGTGTGGTCCAGCAGCCGTCCCCAGGACTTGAGCGGCCGCAACACCACCCGCTGGTCCGCCACCACGACGTCCGGGAACTCCTGCCCGAGCCGGTCGAGCAGGCCACCGAGCTCAGCCAGCTGGTGCACCTGTGCCATCACCAGAAGGTTCTCGGCACCCACGGCGGACAGGCAGATGCGGGTCTCCGGCCACTCGCCCACCGTCATGCCCACCCGCGCCAGCCCGTCGTGCGGCACGCGCAGCCACAGCACCAGCTCCGCGGGCCAGCCGCCCTCGCCGCGGGCGAAATCGGTGCGGAAGCTCAACATCCCCTTGCGCACGAGCGAAGCCATTCGGCGGCGAACCACGTGCTCGGCACTGCCCAGGTCGCGCGCCAGATCGCGGTAGCGGGCCCGGCCGTCGCGCTGCAGCGCCAGGTACAGCGCCCGGTCGGCGTCGGCGAAGGTCATCGTCCGCCGGTGCACGACGCTGTCCACACTGGCCTCGTCGCTGCCGATCTCTTCGCTGCACACCGACTGCTCCTGGCCCGAGCTGATCGCACCCAGTCGCCACCGCACACCGCTGAACCACTCCAGCCCGACCCGCGCGCGCCCACGCGCCATCCCCGCGACCCGCGGCAGCCGGTCGAACACCAGCGCGCTGAGTGCGGTCATGTCGCCGGCGAACACCAACACGTGGAGGTCGAACCCGCCATCGGTGAGATAGACGCTCGCCACCTGCGGGATCTCCGCGAGCGCCCGGCCGACCTCCGCCGTGCGGCCAGGCTTCGCCTCCGCCTCGTACACCGCGCCGACCAGCGCCAGCCGCGGCCCGGGCACTGAGGACACCCACGCCCGACCCGAACCGGCCAGCCGCTCCCAACGCCGCGCCGCCGTCACCGCCGAGATCCCCAACGCCGACCCCAGCCGCTCAAAACTCGCCCGCGGGTTGACGTGCAGCGCATCCAGCAGCGCGACATCGACCTCATCGACACCCCGCACGAGCATGCCTCCGCCTCCTGGCCCCGACCCTAGGCCGCGCCCGGCCCTCAAGCCATGTCCGACGCCGACGCACCGCCCGCCTTCGCCGCTCACAGCCCGTCGTCGGCGTGCCAGTCGTTGCGCCATCGCCGGTCGGCCGGCTGGTCGAGCCGCTGGTAGCGGATGTCCGTCGAGAGGCGGACCTCGGTGTCGACGTTGTCGAGTGCCGCGTGCACGGTGTACGCGGTGTGCACCACCATGTCGCCGGCGGCGTAGTCGGCGACGAGCCAGCGCGCGTCGAGCTCGTCGGCCAGCGCCGGCAGGTCGGCCGTGATCGACGCGGCCGGGTGCCGGCTCGTGCCGGCGCGCTCGCGCGCGAGGTAGTGGTGGTGGCTGCCCTCGAGGTAGACGAGACCGCCGCGGCGCAGCGGGCAGTCGCCGAGCGGGATCCAGGAGCTGAGCACCTGGTCGGTGCCGTCGCGGAGGTACACGAGGTCGTAGTGGGCCTGCGTCGCGAGCCCCACGCCGCGCTCGCCGGGCTTGACGTGTCGGATGATCTTGCGGCGGTGCAGGTGCGGCTCGCCGCCGAGGAACCAGCGGTACCACTCGCGAACCGCCGGCTGCGCGCAGAACGCCTGGTACTCCGGGCTCGGCACGACCTCGCCGAACAGCACCTGCCGCAGCCGCGCGCGGTCGCCGGGGCCGTCCCACACCCCGGTCGGGGCGAGCCGTTCCAGGTAGAACCGGCGGAACCGGTGGACCAGGTCGGGGTCGAGCGCGCCGCGCAGCCACAGGTAGCCGTCGCGGGCGAGCCGGCGGCCCAGCGCGGCACGGTCGCCGCGCTCGGTGCGGGGCACCGGCGCCAGCTCACCGAGCCGCGCCGGCGACTCGTCCAACACGTACCCGTTCGATGTCGGCACCGTGCTCCCCTGACCTGAAACGACGTTCCGCGCCGCCGGCACGGCTCACCAGAGGGTCGGCAAAGACGCGTTCCATGTCAACCGGACGCGGGGGCGCATCGTCCGGTCAGGTCGACTTCTGCCCGTCGAGCGTCTCGCGCAGGATGTCGGCGTGCCCGGCGTGCTGGGCGGTCTCCGCGATGAGGTGCGTCAGCACCCCGCGCACGCTGCGCACCGCGCCCGGCTCGTGCCACGGCGCCTCGGGCAACGGGTGCGTCGCCGACAGGTCGGGGACGGCGGCGATGGTCTCCGCGCTGCGGGCGGCGACCTGCTCGTACCGCGCGAGGATGCCGGCCAGCGTGTCACCGGGCAGCATCCGGAAGTCGCTCTCGTGGTCGATCGCCCACTGCGGGATCTCGCGCGCGGTCCCGGCCGCGAGGTCGGCCCAGGTGACGCCCTCGGGCAGGTCGAAACGCATCGCCGACGGGCCCTCGGCCACGAACCGCAGCCACCCCTCCTCCAGGGACGCGACGTGCTTGATCAACCCGCCCAGGCACAGCGCGCTGACCGTCGGCCGCTCGCCGAGTTGCTCGTCGCTGAGCCCGCGGACGGTGTTGGTCAGGGCGGCTCGCGCGGTCGCGAGCGCGGCGAGCAGCTCGTCCCGCTCGGCATCGACAGTGGCGGTGATGGTCACGGTGATCGGGTCCTTCCGGTCGTTGGCTGGTACGAGGCGACAGTCGCAGGGAAAGCGGCCAGGGAGTGGCCGCTTCTCCGGGCACTATGGGGATCGTGCCGAAGACCTCAGCGCGGCTGCTGTCGCTGCTCTCACTGCTCCAGGCGCGCCGGGACTGGCCGGGCGCGCTGCTGGCCGAGCGGCTGGACATCAGCCCGCGCACCGTGCGCCGCGACGTCGACCGCCTGCGCGAGCTCGGCTATCCCATCGTGGCCACCAAAGGCCCCGACGGCGGGTACCGGCTCGACGCCGGCACGGAACTGCCGCCGCTGCTGTTCGACGACGAGCAGGCCGTCGCGCTGGCCGTCGCACTCCAGATCGCCACCACCACCGGCGCCGGCATCGAGGAAGCCGCGGCACGCGCGCTGACCACCGTCCGGCAGGTCATGCCCGCACGGCTGCGCCGCAGGATCGACACCCTCCAGGTCACCGCCGTCGAGCGACCCGCGGCCCACCCGCAGGCCGACAGCGTCGTGCTCATGGCACTCAGCGCCGCCGTCCACGCCCGCGAGGTGCTGCGCTTCGACTACCCACCAGGGGTGGCCGACGACGGCGTGCGGACCCCGCCGCGCCGGGTGCAGCCCCACCACCTCGTCACCTGGGGCGGGCGCTGGTACCTCGTCGCCTGGGACCTCGACCGCGACGACTGGCGCACCTTCCGCGCCGACCGGATCACCCCGCGCGCCCCCACGGGCCCCCGCTTCACCCCGCGCGAGCTGCCCGGAGGAACCGTGGCCGCGTTCGTGACCAGCAGGTTCCAGGGCGGCGCCGGCGACTGGCCCTGCCGCGGCGAGGTGATCCTCGACCTGCCCGCCGCCGCCGTGTCCGGCTACGTCCACGACGGAGTCGTCGAGGAGCTCGACCCGAACCGCTGCCGACTCGTCCTGGGCTCGTGGTCATGGCCCGGCCTGGCCGCCACCATCGGCAGGTTCGACGCCGACATCGAGGTCGTCGGCCCGGCCGAGCTCAAGGCCGCCTTCGCACGCCTGGCCCGCCGCTACACCAACGCCGCACGGTGAACCGAGCCTCGCGAACAGCCGCGCGCCGTGCGGAAGCCGGGCCCGTCGGGCACCGACACCCCGGGCAGCTCCGTCTCCGTGGCCGTCGGCTCTTCCTGAACCGACCGATCGAACGGTCTGTCTGAACACGATTCTGCTACTGTTTCCCGGTCCGCCCACGGTTGTCTAGTGAGCGGCTGTCAACTGAACGGCGCGGCCGGGAGGGGCGAGGAGGACGTCGTGCGGACACGGGAGAAGGCCGCCGCGGCACGGGAGGCCGTCGGCCAACGGCTGCGGGAGGCGCGCCACGCCGCCGGCCTCACGGTGCGCGACGTCGCCCGGTCCCTGGAGCTCAGCATCGGCACGTGGAGCGCGATCGAGAACGGGCGAACCGGGGTCAGCGACGAACGGCTGCGCGCCGCGGCCCGCCTGTTCACCACCGACCCGGACGGCCTCCGCGGCGCTCCACCACCGGCTCCCCGCGGGACGTGGCGGGACTTCCCGCCCCTGCGCCTCGACCCGCCGCTCGCCGGTGCGCTCGAGGCGTTCGCCGAGCTCGGCTACCACGGCGCCAGCATCCGCACCATCGCCCAGCGCGCCGGGCTCTCCGTGCCCGGCGTCTACCACCACTGGCCGACCAAGCAGCATCTGCTCGTCGCGTTGCTCGACCTGACCATGGCCGACCTCGCCGAACGGGCCCGCGCCGCGCGCGCGGAGGGCGACGGACCGGTCGACCGCCTCACCCTCCTCGTCGAGTGCCTCGCGCTCTACCACACCCACCACCGCGACCTGGGCTTCATCGGCGCCAGCGAGATGCGCAGCCTCGACGAACCGGACCGCACCCGGATCGCGACCGCCCGGCAGAACGTCCAGCGGATGGTCGACGACGAGGTGGTCGAGGGCTGCCGGCGCGGGCTGATGACCACGGCGCTGCCCCGGGAAGCCGCACGCGCCGTCGTCACCATGTGCACCGCGCTGCCGCAGTGGTGGTCCCCCACCGGGCCGTCCTCCCCGGAGAAGGTCGCGCGGCAGTACGTCGACTTCGCCCTCGGCGTCGTCGGCGCGACGGGTTGACGGCGGACCGCTCGCCATCTAGCGTTCAGGCCGACCAATCGATCGGTTTGTTCAGGAGCCCACCGTGTCGGCTTACGACCTTCCCGCTCCCTCGGCCAAGGCCGGCGAGCTGTACGACCGCATGGTCGCCTTCATGCGCGAGCGGGTCCTGCCAGCGGAGTCCGGGTACCTCGCCCACCGCAAGGCGGCCGGCCCAGACGGGCATGCCGTCCCGCCCGTCGTCGAGGAGCTGAAGAAGCAGGCGAAGGCCGACGGGTTGTGGAACCTCTTCCTCCCCTCGGAGTCCGGGCTGACCCAGCTCGAGTACGCGCCGATCGCCGAGCTGTCCGGCTGGAGCCTCGACCTCGCGCCCGAGGCGATCAACTGCCAGGCGCCTGACACCGGCAACATGGAGCTGCTGCACCTGCTCGGCAGCGACCAGCAGAAGAAGGATTGGCTCCAGCCCCTGCTGGCCGGCGAGATTCGCTCCGCCTTCGCCATGACCGAGCCGGAGGTCGCGAGCAGCGACGCCACCAACATCGCCACCCGGATCGAGCGGCAGGGCGACCAGTACGTGATCAACGGGCGGAAGTGGTGGACCAGCGGCGCGCTCGACCCGCGGTGCGCGGTCTTCATCGTGATGGGCAAGACCGACCCGACCGCGGAACCGCACCGCCAGCAGACGATGGTGCTGGTGCCGCGCGACACGCCGGGCATCACGATCGTCCGCGACCTGCCGGTGTTCGGCCAGCACGACCAGCACGGCCACGCCGAGGTCGTGTTCGACGACGTCCGCGTGCCCGTGGCCAACGTGATCGGCGAGGAGGGCGGCGGGTTCGCCGCCGCGCAGGCCCGCCTCGGCCCCGGCCGCATCCACCACTGCATGCGGGCGCTCGGCGCCGCGGAACGGGCCCTCGCCATGCTCGTCGCCCGCGCGCGGGACCGGGTGGCGTTCGGCGGTCCGCTGGCCGACCAGGGCGTCGTGCGGCAGCAGATCGCCGAGTCGCGGCTGGAGATCGAGCAGGCACGGCTGCTGTGCCACCGCGCCAGCCACGTCATCGACACCCACGGCAACAAGGCCGCCCGCGACCTGGTCGCCATGGCCAAGGTGGCCGTGCCCCGCGCCGCCACCCAGGTGATCGACCGTGCCATCCAGGTGCACGGTGGCGCCGGCATCACCGACGTCACCCCGCTGGCCGCCATGTACGGCTGGCACCGCGCGATGCGCGTGTTCGACGGCCCCGACGAGGTGCACCTGCGGTCGATCGCGAAGGCGGAGCTGCGCCGCACCCCGATCCTGCCGGTCGGGTAAGCCGGTCGACCGTGACCCTCCCCGCCGACCTCCTCGCGCTCACCCGAGAGACGCCGTGACCGCGCGGGCGGACCGGGCCACGACAGGCTGCGCCGAGAGGCCGTAGCTCGGACCGTGGCCGGTAGGACAGGTGCCGGAGACGACGAACTCGGTGGCCGGATACCCGGTTGATTCCGAGAATTCACCAACTCTTGACGGTCTTCGCCATGTCTCCACAGCGATGGGCGAGTCACGATGATCGGTGGTCGTCCCGCAGCTCCCGCAAGGAGGTTTCGTGCATACCCAGCACCGCCCCCAGCTCACCTGGACGAAGCGGCTCGTCGTCACGATGACCGCGATCGCATCCCTGTTCAGCGTGTCCGTCGTCGTCACCCCGGCGGCGGACGCGGTCGTCTACGGCTCCTGCACCATGTCCCGGTGCGCCGACGCGCGTTCGGCGAACACGACGTGGCAGTCGAAGGGCTATCCGAGCTCCCGCGGCTGGTACAGCTGGCCGAACGGCAAGTGCAACTTCGCCGGCGGCACGTACCAGAACCGCGAGGCCCAGCTGCCCAACGGGCACAGCTACCTGGAGTACGACGTGTACTCGCGCATCTGCAACGCCGCGCGTGACGCGTACCGGATCATCGTGGACAGGACAACCGGCGTGGTGTGGTTCTCCCCCAACCACTACAGCGACTTCTACCAGCTGTAGCGCCACTTCCCCGGACCCGCGCCGCCGTGGACGTGGCGCGGGCCGGGCAAGCGGAAGGTGGAGGTGACGAGGGTGCCGAGCCTGATGCGTTCGGTCTGGACGGTGGGTGCCGTCAACGTCGTCCAGGCATCGGTGGGACCGGGCTCCCCGGAGCCACCCATGGCGCGACGGTGGTCGGCGCGAAAGAACCCGTCGTACCCGGCGGCCTCACCGACCTGCGCCACGCGCGGCAGATCCGCGTACGAGGCGCCCTGCATCCAGAGGCTGCGGTTCCGCCGCCACGGGCGCCGCGGCGCGTGACGCGTCGAGTCGTAGCCGGGCGATGCGCACGGCGACCGCGACGAGCACGCCGAGCGCGATGGTGAGGACGGCGGAGGCCAGCAGCGTCGAGCGGCCGCCGATGGCGCTCACCACCGGGCCGCCGAGCAGCATGCCGACCGCGGTGGACGGCGTGGTCAGCGCGGTGCGGGTGGCGAGCACCCGGCTGAGCACCTGCGGTGCGCAGGCCCGCTGGAACAGCGCCGTGCAGATCGCGGTGAACGGGCCGTAGACCAACCCGCCGACGGCGAACCCGATCAGCCCGGGCAGCACCGCGTCGGAGAGCCCGAGCGGCAGCAGGGCGGCTCCCCAGCCGACGATGATGATCACTACGACCGCCCACAGTGGACGGTTCCGGAGCAGTCCGGCGCCGAGGCCGCCGGCCACCGCGCCGACGCCGAACACCGTCCAGTACGCGCCGAGCAGGCCGGGCGAGCCGTGCAGCTCCGTGGCGACGTGGATCGGCAGGGCGACCTCGACCGGACCGTAGAGGAAGAAGAAGACGCAGGTGACCGCGAGCAGCCCGAGCAGGCGCGGCTGCCCGACGATCGTGCGCCAGCCACCCGCCGCGGGCCCGTCCGCCGCGGCGGATGCCGCTGGTGAAGCCGCCGCCGCAGCCGCCGCCGAAGCCGCAGGTGCGGGCGCGGTCACGCTCGCGTGGCGCGCCGCAACCGGCCAGCAGCTCGCCGCGAGCGCCGCGAAGCTCAGCGCGTCGGCCCCGATCACCCAGCCGGGGCCGGCGAGCGCCACCACCCCGCCGGCCAGTGCCGGGCCGACCACGACCGCCGCCTGGGTGAACGTCGACACCAGCGCGTTGCCGGCGACCCGGTCGTCGTCCGGCAGCAGCTCGGCGATCAGCGTGTACGTCCCGGCGCTGCCCCAGGCGTGCAGCAGCGAGGACGCCCCGAGCAGGGCGACGTAGCCGGCCGGGGCGAGCGCGCCCGCCACGGCGAGCACCGCGATCGTGCCAAGTGCCACGGCCCGCAACGTCGCGTCGATCGCGACCAGGCGGGCGCCGGTCAACCCGCGCACCAGCCGGCCGAACACCGCCGCGCCGACCGTGGCGGGCAGCGAGTAGGCCGCCACGGCGAGCCCGGTCCACACACCCTCGCGGCCCGGCGGCGCGATCTGCACGGCGAGCCAGGCCACCGCGACCAGGCTCATCCCGTCGCCCAGCGCCGACACCAGCATTCCCGGCAGCAACCGGCGCAGCACCGGCTGGCTCATCACCCGCCCGTACGCCCCGAACCGCGCCCCGCTCATCGGTTTCGTCCCTTCCCGGTTCATCACCAACGTGCACCCGTACCAGGCGCAGCTGCTGGCCGGGCAGAGCCTGTTCGTCATGGAGGTCGCGCCGGCCGCGTACATCTCGACCGTGCGACCTCCACCTCCGTGGACGTCCAGCCCCGCCCGTGCGGATCATCCCTCGCTCGGTTGACCCGTGGGGACCGCCGGATGTGACACGGCCGGCTTGACCGGTGCTCGCTGGGCCATGGCGACACAGCTGATCGAGACGCCGTTGGGCAGCCCCGGCTCTCTCGTGGGGTCAGACCTCGTTGCGCAGGCCGCCGTCGATGACGAGGTCGGAGCCGTTGATGTTGGGTGCGCTCCCGGAGACCAGGAACACCACCAGGGCGGCGATTTCCGCGGGTTCGGTCATGTGTCCGGTGGACATTCCGAAGTTGGCGGGCAGGGCGTGGAGGAACTCTTCGCGTGCGATGCCGGCCTTCTTTGCGAGTAGGTCGCCGGTGCCGCCTGGTTCGGTCCACACCGCGGTCCGTACCGGTCCCGGTGAGATGGTGTTGACCCGGACGCCGTGCGGGCCGAACTCTTCGGCGAGGGCCTTGCCGAGGTTGGCCAGCGCCGCTTTGGCGGCGGAGTAGTCCACCAGGTGGGGTGCCGGGCGTCGGGAGTTGACCGAGCCGATGTTGATGATGTGGCCGCGGCGCTCGCGGATGCTCGGGAGCGCGGCCCTGCTGGCTCGTACCGCACTGAGCAAGGTCAGGCCGAGAGTGTGCTGCCAGTCGTCGTCGGTGACGGACAGGAACCCGCGCGGGTGCGGGCCGGTGGTGCCGGCGACGTTGTTGACCAGCAGGTCGATGCCGCCGAGCTCGGCGATCGCGGTGTCGACGAGGTAGCCGGGCCCGTCGGGAGTGCCGAGGTCCACGGGGACGGCGAGCGGGGTGATCTCCTTGAGCTCGGCGCTGATCGTTCGCGCTCCGGCCACGACGTGGAATCCCTCGTCGCGCAGTGCGGTGGCCACGGCCAGCCCGATGCCTTTGCTCGCGCCGGTGACGACGGCGTTCCTTGCCTTGGCATCAGCCATGACGTTCCTCCCCAAGGGCGGCGATCGACGAGGAGCGGATCCGACGGCCATGACGCCGATGGTTCCGCCGACTGGCGCGATGGATGCCCGAATGCATCATCCGTTGCTGATATGTCGGGGAAAGGTATCATCGGACACTGATGGATAGAAACAGCGGCGGCAGGCCCGACGACCGACTCTTCGCGATCGGTCGCGCCCTCAGCTGCGGCGTCCGCCTTGCCGTGTTGCAAGCACTCACCGAGGGAGACGCGTCCGTGGGCGAGCTGGTCAGCCGCACCGGAGCCACCCAGCCGAACATGTCGAACCATCTGGCAGTGCTGCGTGCCGCCGGACTGGTCACCTACCGCCGCGAAGGGCGAGTCGTCCGCTACCAGCTCGCCTCACCCGAGGCCGACAGCCTCGTACACAATCTCACCGCGCTCGCGAACACGGAGCCCGGCTTTCCCGGTCGGCACCAGTAGTTCCCGCGCCGTCGTCGTCCTGCCCGCGCCGAAGGTCCCGTTCGGCCCGACGATCATCCGATGACGAGCGGGAGTTTCGCGGCCAGCTCGCCCAGTTCGGTGTTCTCCGCGTCGGTCGGGGCACGCCGGCCGGTGCCGACCAGCAGCGCGTCCTTGCCGGAGAACGACGCGGGGAACGTGGCCCCGGCGATCTTCTCCAGCATCTCGCGTGACCGGGCGAGCCCCTCGGCGGGCGGTTCCGCCGCGTCGGGGAGGTGCGCGATCAGGTCGAGGTGGTGCAACGTCCATTCGAGGACGTACGCGGAGAGGTAGTCGCCCGCGGTGAGGACCACGTCGCGCGTGCTGACGCGGACCGCGGGGTCGGCGAGCTCGGCGGCGCGACCGGCGGCGGAGCCGACGTCGTCGAGGTGGAACTTCAGCAGCCGCGGCTCCTCGTACGCGGCGGCCAGCCGGACGGTCAGCGCGTCGAGGGGGTCGTCGCCGCTCGGCGGCGTTTCGGCGACCTCCCAGTAGGTGACCGCGTCCCGGGTCGGTTCGGTCTCGGCCGGGGTGACGAGGGTGATCAGGACGTCCTGGGCGTCGATGATCAGGTGGCACACCAGGTCCCGCACGAGCCAGCCGGTACAGCCGGACAGCCGTGCGAAGTCCTCGTCCGCGAGCTCGGCGACGGCCGTGCGCAACGCCGTCCACGAGCGTGAGAAGAGATCCACTGCCGCAAGCTAGCAGCGCCCCAGCCCCCGCTGCGACCGATTTCGCCCGCCTGGCGAGCCCACGTTCGGGTGGCCGAAAAGAGAGGACCCATTCCGTCCCGCCCTCAACCTATAGCGCACCGGGGGGCTTGCGGCAAGACCCGGGTGGTGCCGCAGAATCACCGGCCGAAGCCCGAACCTGCCGAGATGGGAGCCGCGAAAGTGCGTGTGTCCGTGACCCAGGGCGGCGCGCCGAGGCCCCGCTTCCTCGTGGTTCTGCGAGGGGCTTGACAAAGGGTGGACAATAAAAAATCGGCGTGTCCTCCAATAACCAAATGGAGAACCGCCGAACTTAATACCAGATTAGCCGCTGTGAGGGGCATGTGTCAACTCAGGGGTACGAAGACGAATTGCGGTCCGAGCGGAGCTACGTCGCCGGGCTCTACACGCGGCTCGACGCCGAGCGCGCGCGAGTGAAGGGCGAGTACACCGGGGCGTTGCGGGGAACCGGCGGGACACCCATGGAACGGGACGTCCAGGTGCGCGCGTCGGCCAAAGAGGCGAAGCGGCTGGCCGTCGCGGACAACGGGTTGTGTTTCGGCCGGTTGGACACCCTTTCGGGGGAACATTCCTACATCGGCCGGATCGGCCTTTTCGACGAGGAGAACGACTACGAGCCGGTGTTGCTGGATTGGCGGGCACCGGCGTCGCGCGCGTTCTACGTCGCCACCGCCGCGACCCCGGAGAACATGCGCCGGCGCCGCCAGTTCCACACGCGCGGGCGCCAGGTGGTCGATTTCACCGACGAGGTGCTCGGCCGCCCGGACGGCGACGAGCGGGGGGACGCGGCGCTGCTCGCGGCGGTCAACGCGCCGCGCGGTGACGGGATGCGCGACATCGTGGCGACGATCCAGGCCGAGCAGGACGAGATCATCCGGCTCGATCACCCGGGGGTGCTGGTGATCGAGGGCGGCCCGGGCACCGGGAAGACCGTGGTGGCGCTGCACCGCGTCGCGTACCTGCTCTACACCCACCGGGAGCGGATGGAACGCCATGGCGTGCTCGTGGTCGGGCCCAACCCGGCGTTCCTGAACCACATCAGCCGCGTTCTGCCGTCGCTGGGCGAGTCCGGCGTGGTGTTCATGACCCCCGGCGACCT
>NZ_DASWSJ010000202.1:0-22633 GCF_036402745.1 Actinophytocola sp.
ACCCGACCGGGAACGTTCGAGTCAGCACACCAATGGCCGCCCGGTCAACCAGACCACACCCCGGATCAGCACCCGTCTCAAGATCCACAAACCGCAGGCTATCGGCTGCCTCGCGAACTAAACGACCGGCATTGCGGCTAGCCGGCCAGTGCCGCCAGGGCGGCCGGGTCCGGGGAGCCGTCGGCGATCGCGACCGTGTAGCGGAACGTCAGGGTCTCGCCGGGGGCCACCGGGGTCTCGGTGTCGAAGAACGGCGCCGGGCACACGCAGGCGAACGGCTGCGAGCGCACGAACCACCTCGGCTCCTCCGCCGCCACGAAGACCAGGGTCGAGAAGCGGCCGTGGTCGTCGTGCTGGCCGCGGAAGGCGAGCCACGGGGCGCGCACGCCCATCAGCTCATCACCCCCCGAGGCGCCGGGGACGAGGACCTCGCCGCCGGTGAACGAGCGGGGGCCGCGCCAGAAGAGGCCGCCGTAGCCTGCGTTCGGGCGGCCCGCGGTCGTGGGGCTGCCGATCACGATCTCCGCGCCCGAGACGTTGGTGAACGACGTCGCGAAGCGCAGCGTCCACGCGTCGGGGACCACGGCGAAGGCCAGGGACCGCTGCTCGGTGAACCACCGCTCGCCCTGCTCGGTCTCCCAGGCCAGCTCCTCGGTGAGGGCCACCGCGGACGAGGACGCCGAGACCGACGGGAACGACAGGTGCCGCGTCGTCCCGTTGTTGGGCAGCTGCTCGTAGCCGACGTCGCGGCGGAAGGTCGGGCCACCCCAGAAGTTGGCCGGGCCCACGTGCGGCAGCGACCACGCGATCCCCTTGTGCCACACGTGGTCGTGCGGCCGGTACAGCGACACGACGTCGCCGCCGAGGGTCCGGAGTGGATGCAGGTACGGGCGCGGCGACTCCAGCCGCGCGTCCCACGGCGCGAACACGTACCGCGCCAGTTCGGTGCCCTCCCACGCGATCCGCAGCGACTCCGGCTCCTCGCTCAGCGTCATGCCCATGGCGCCCCCGTCCCGTCCATCCGGTGGTAGAACGGCGAGTCCGGCCCCAGCTCGCCGCGGGTGACCCGCCGGCCGGTGAACGCCGACGCGTAGATCGCGGCGATCAGCTCCACCGTCAGCCGGGTGTCCGTGAGCGACACCGGCGGGGCGCCACCACGAGCCAGCGCGTCCAGCACCGCCGCGAGCTGCGCGTCGTGACCGCTGCGCACGCCGGTCGACCCCGACGCCCACGCCTGCGCCACCGGACCGGCGTGGCCGGGTGCGGCCGTGACCGTCCAGTCGTCGTCGCCGTAGCCGTACACGTGGTCGAGCTCCACCGTGGCGTGCTCGAAGTCGAACCGCAGGTAGCTCGCCTCCCGCGGGGACACCACGCTGTTCACCACGGTCGCCACCGCCCCGTTGGCGAACGTCACGATCGCGCACGACAGGTCCTCGGTCGCCGTCGGCTTCGCCTGCCGCACGGCCACCGCCACCACCTCGCGCCACTCCCCCAGGATCGACAGCAGCAGGTCGAACTGGTGGATCCCGTGCCCCATCGTGGGCCCGCCGCCCTCGACGTCGAACCCGCCGCGCCACGGCACCGCGAAGTAGGCGTCCGGCCGGAACCACAGCGTGTGGCACACCGCCGCGGTCGGCCGGCCCAGCCGGGGGTCGCCGACGAGCCCGCGCAGGGTCCGCGCGCCGCTGCCGAACCGGTGCTGGAACACCGTCGCGAAGAACGCCCCGCCCTCGGCCGCCGCGGCCTCCACCGCGTCCAGCTCGGCCAGGCTCAGCACCGGCGGCTTCTCGCACAGCACCGACGACCCGCGCGCCAGGCAGGCGACCGCCTGGGGCGCGTGCAGGCCCGGCGGCGTGCACAGGTGCACCAGGTCCGGCGTCTGCGCCGCCAGCAAACTGTCGAGGTCCGGGTAGAGCCGCGGCACCGACCACTGCGCGCCGAACGCGGCCAGCGCGTCGGCGTCGACGTCCGTCGCCGCCACGATCCGGGACCGGCCCAGCCGCTCGAGGCTCGCCGCGTGGAAGCCCGCGATGGTGCCGGTGCCGACGATGGCGCTGTCGAAGGTCTCCATGGTCATAGTCACTGCACGGTAACGGCAACCGTCGCGAACTCGCCCGGGTCGACCGCGACTTCCGGTCCGGCCAGCCGCACCGGCACCGCGTGCCGCACAGCCCGCGGGTGGAGCTGGCCACCGACCTCGTCGTGCGCGACAGCACGGCCGAACACACTCCGTAGTCGACGGCAAGCTGAGAGTCGCGATTTGCCCCTACTGGGGTGGAAATGTGCGCGTAGGGCGACGTCGTCCTCAACCATCCGGACGGTGCCGGTCGGCAATTGGATGAGAACACGTGACAGCGGGCAGCGGAACCGGCACCGTATGTACATGGTCGGGGACACCATTGGCGATTTATCGGGTCGGCTGCTTGTGCAGTGCCGGCCCGGACAGGCGAAGAACGCGGCGCGCGTGGCGAGCGCGCACGGCACGGGTCTGGTGCTGACCGGCCGAATACCGCGGCCGATCGTGGGGGCGTTGCGCGAGCACGGCTTCACCGGCCCCATCCTCTGCGACGCCAACCGCTACTCGGGCCGCCGGCGCACGGCGGCGCAGACGGGTGTGCGCGAGTCGTGGACCGCCGAGCAGCACGACCTGGGGCTGGTCGCGCTCACCGACTCGGGCTACCTGGCCGCCCACGACTGGCGCGGCCTGCGCCGGATCCTGTCGGACGCGGCCCGCCAGCCCGGCCCGGTGATCGCGATGCTGCCGCTGGCCGCACGCTGGTTCGAGCACTCGGTCACCGAGCTGGTGGCCGAGCTCGACTGTTTCGGCGTCCCGGTGGCGGTGGCGGTCGAGCACGCCCGCGACCCGTTCGGCGTGCGCTACCTGATCCGCGGCTACCTCGAACTGCTCACCGCGTCGGTGCCGGTTCTGCTGCTGCGCTCCAACATCTCCGCCGTCGGCGCCCTGACGCACGGCACGCACGCCGCCGCCATCGGCACGACGAGCCACCTGCGCCACGTCCCGCCGCAGCTGGGCCGGGCCACCGCCGGGCTCCCGGCCCTGGCGGCGTTCGTGCCGCCGCTGCTGGGCCACCACCCGCTGGACGCGCTGGACCGGCTGACCCCGTACTGGCACTGCGACTGCCACGAGTGTGCCGGCCGGGCGCTGACCGACCTGGCCAACGCACCGCGGCCGGAGGTGTCGGCGTTCCGCCACTCGCTGAGTGCCCAGCTGACCCTGTGGTCCACGCTGCACGCCGCTCCCTGCCCGGCGACGGCCTGGGACGAGCACTGCCGCCGCGCGCTGTCCGTGCACCACCGCCTGGCCGCCACCGTCCCCGGCTGGTACCCGCCGACCAACCTCCACGGCTGGACCACGGTCGGGACCGCCGGTACCCCGCCGACGAGCACCCGGCCTACGAACACACCGCCTTGGCACGAAGCACCCGGTCCAGAGCCTCGCTCGTCCGCGCAGCGGTGAGCCGGCCGTCGGCGACGGCGTCCTCCAGGGTGTCGAGCACCTCCTCGACCCGGTCGCCGGAGGACCAGAGGGCGATGTCGGCGCCGGAGACGAGCGCGGTCAGCACCGCTTGCGGCAGGGGGTAGCGGCCGGACACCGCCCGCATGCCGCCGAGGTCGTCGGTGAGCACGACGCCGTCGAAGGAGAGCTCGTCGCGCAGGAGGCGGTAGGTCGCCGGGCTCAGCGACGCCGGGCTGCCGCCGGTGAGCCCCGGGACGTTCAGGTGTCCCACCATCACCGCCACGGGTGCCGCACCCAGCAGCTGCCGGTACGGCACGAGGTCGACCTCGCGCAGGTCGGCGAGGTTCGGCGTGGTCACCGCCGAGCGGTGCGAGTCGCCCGACGCCCGCCCGTGCCCCGGGAAGTGCTTCACCACCGGCAGCACCCCGCCCTCCGCGAGCCCTCGCGCGAAGGCGCTCGCGTACCTGGTCACCACCGCGGGGTCCGAGCCGAAGGACCGGTCGCCGATGACGCCGTCGTCCGGTTGCCCGGTGACGTCCACGACGGGGGCGAGGTCGATGGTGACGCCCCGGGCCCGCAGCGCCGCGCCGCGGGTGCGGGCGAGCGCGTGGACGTCCTCGACGGTCATGCTCGCGGCCATCACCCGGGCGCTCGGCAGCGGGCCGTCCAGCCGGTCGACCCGCTGCACCCGGCCGCCCTCCTCGTCGACGCTCACCGCGAGCGGCACCGGGGCGGCCGCCCGTACCGCGGCCAGCCGGTTGTCCACCAGTAGCGCCGTGTCGTCGCCGCCGACGAAGATCCCGCCGACGCCCGTCGACCCGGCGAGCCTCAGCGCGGGCTCGACCCGGCTCGGGTCCACGCCGACCATGAGCAGCTGGGCGAGCCGCCGGCGCGGGGTCAGCGTGGCGGCGACCTCGGCACACGACGGCCTCCGCGGACCGGGTGACGTGAGCGGCCGCGGGGACGGCCCTCCGGCGGACAGGTCGCCGGTGGGCGGGCCGGTCCGCCAGCCCGCGCCGAGCGAGGCCAGCACCGCGCCCAGCGTCACCGCCGCCAGGAAGGCCGCGACGCGTGGCCGCGGCACCTTCCGGCCGAGGCGGATCATGCGCGGCTCCAGGGGTTGGGCGAGAACCTGTTCATTGGACACCGCGGCCACGCCGGTCGCACGGTCAGCGGTTGGGCCAGTGCCAGGATGGCTCGTCGAGGCGGCCCTGGCCCTCGAGGGTGGTCTCGCTCAGGTCCTTGACCAGGGTCAACGTCGCGGCGCGGGGGCCGGCCACGGCCTCGATCGCGCGGACCAGGGGCAGGGCGTGGGTCACGACGATCAGCTGGATGCGCCGCGCCGCCGTGGTGATCAGGGCGGCCAGCGGGACCAGCAGGTTCGGGTGCAGGCTCGTCTCCGGCTCGTTGAGCACCAGCAGCTCCGGCGGGCGCGGGGTGAGCAGGGCCGCGACCCAGAGCAGGTACCGGAGCGTGCCGTCGGAGAGCTCGGCCGCGTCGAGGGGGCGGAGGAGGCCACGCTGGTGGAAGCGCAGGCCGAAGCGGGTGTCGTGGTTGGCGATCGCCACGCCGGCGCCCGGGAAGGCGTCCGCGATCGCGGTGTCGAGGGCCTCGGCGTCGCCGGTCTCGCGGATGGTCTGGAGCGCGGCGGCGAGGTCGGCGCCGTCGTGGTCGAGCACCGGGGTGCGGGTGCCGACGCGGCTGGCCCGGGCGGGGGCGTTCGCGTCGGTGCGGAACTGGTCGTAGAACCGCCAGGAGCGGATGCGCTCGCGGACCATGAGCACCTCGGGCGACGCGGACTCGATGAGCATGCTGTCGGTGAGCCGGATCTTGCGCGGCGGGCCCCAGGCGCCGTCGTCGTCGCGGGCGCGGAGCGTGCCGTTGTGCCGGTCGGCCAGCAGGGTCGAGGGCTTGAGCACCGAGCCGGTCCACAGGCACTCGCGCTTGAACTCGGGGTCGAGGTTGAACTCCGTGTTCGCGGGGATCGGCAGGCCGAGGTCGAGCGCGTAGCCGAAGTCGTCCCCGGCGAACCCCAGCCGCAGCCCGACGGGCCTGGTGCGCACGGTCCCCCGCGGGCCGGCGGCTTCGGGCCCCGCCCACAGCGTCGACTGCAGCCCGCCCTCCCGGGCGAGCGCGGCGACGGCCCCGTTGCGCGAGGCGTCCGCGAGCAGCCGCAGCGCCCGGTAGAGGCTCGACTTCCCACTGCCGTTGGCCCCGGTGACGAGCGTCAGCCCGGACAGCGGCAACACGAGATGCCGAAGCGACCGGTAGTTCTGGACGGCGAGCGTGGTCAACACGACCCCGAGGCTATGCGGCGCGGGATGTCCGGCACGACCATGATGCGGTGGTGACCGGGCCGATCCTGCATCTCGACGTCGACGCGTTCTTCGCCGCCGTCGAGGTTCGGGACGATCCGGGGCTCGCCGGGCTGCCGCTCGCGGTCGGCGAGGGGGTCGTCGCCTGCGCGAGCTACGAGGCGCGGGAGTGGGGCGTCCACGCGGGGATGACCGTGCCGCGGGCGCGCCAGACCTGCCCGCGCCTGGTCACCACCCCGCCGCGGCCGGCCGCCTACCAGCAGGCGAGCAAGGAGCTGTTCGCCCTGGTCGAGGCGCGGGCGGAGGCGGTGCAGCCCGGCTCGGTCGAGGAGGCGTTCGTCCGCCTGCCCGGCCTCACCTGGGCCGGCGCCGAGGGCACGGCGCGCGAGCTGCGGCGGACGGTCCGCGCCGAGCTGGGCCTCCCGGTGAGCATCGGGGTCGGGCGCACCAAGCTCATCGCCAAGCTGGCCTCGCGTGCCGCGAAGCCGGGTGGCGTCGTCGTGATCGATCTGGCCGACGAGCCGGCGGTCCGCAACGCGCTGCGGGTCGACGAGCTGTGGGGCATCGGTCCGGTGACCCGCGACCGGCTGACCGACGCCGGCCTGCACACCGTCGCCGACCTGCGGGGCTGGACGATGGCGCAGCTCGTCGAGATCGCCGGCACCGCCATGGGCAGGCGGCTGCACCAGATCGCGACCGCCACCGACGACGCCGACGTCCGGCCGCTGCCGCCGCGCCGCTCGTTCAGCGTCCAGCGCA
Organism: Actinophytocola sp.; assembly: GCF_036402745.1. GTDB lineage: Bacteria > Actinomycetota > Actinomycetes > Mycobacteriales > Pseudonocardiaceae > Actinophytocola. The sequence continues at coordinate 6,553 of NZ_DASWSJ010000202.1, forward strand.
CGACGCCGACCCGGACCCGGGACCTCGCCGCCGAGCTCGCCCGCCGGCTGCGCGCCGAGCACCTGACCTGCCGCACGCTCCACGTCCGGCTCGGCGACCGGCGGGCCAAGGCCCGGTTCGACCCGCCGACCGACGACCCGGTCCGCCTGGCCGAGGCGGCGGTCCGGCTGGCCGGTGACCACCGGACCACCGCGCGGCTCATGGTCACCGACCTGCGGCCGGCGGACCGGCCGGCCCAGCCGCCGCTACCCGGTCTGTGAGGGCTTGCGGTAGACCGACACGTGGAGCTTGGACTCCGCGGTGAACGCGCCGCCTTTCCAGTCCCCCCAGCGGTTCTCCAGCTCGAGGCCGGCCAGCTGGGCCATCAGGTCCATCTCGTGGTGGGTGACGCTGCGGCCGTGGATCGGGAAGAACTCCGTGCCCTGCGGGGTCAGCTCGACCCACACGCCGTTGTAGAACTGGGTCAGCGGGTCGATGATGCCGGCGCTCAGCGTGAGCCGGTCGTTCTCCACCTTGGCCACCCGCAGCTTGTGGCTGTCGCTGGCCGGGACGCCGTGGACGACGACCGTCTCGAGCACGAACCGGCCGCCGGGCCGCAGGTGCGCGGCGGCGTTGCGGAACAGCCGGACCTGGTCCTCCTGGGTGCCGAGCACGAAGATCGAGTTGAACGCGATGTACGCCACCGAGAACTCGCGGTCGACCCGGACGGTCGTCATGTCGCCGACGACCGCGGTGACCGCGTCGGACTTGTTCGCGAGCTGGGCCAGCATGTCCTCGCTGACGTCCACCCCGACGACGTCGTGCCCCTTCTCGGCCAGCGGCACGGCCAGCCGCCCGGTGCCGACGCCGAACTCGAGCAGCGGCCCGTCCCCCGCCAGCTCGGCGAGCACGGCCACCGCCCCGTCGTCGTCCATCATCCCCGCGTGCCACTCGTCGTAGCGTTGCGCCCAGCGCGCGCCGTAGAGGCGCGGATCGAATTCCGCCATGTCCGCCAACCTGCCGCGCCGGCCCGGGCCGCGACAAGAGGTTCGCCGCAGAGCGAATCGATCAGCCCAGCGCGAACTCGGCCACGGATCGGCGTCTCCTTCAGTGGCCGCCGCAGCACTGGTGGGGTTCTTCGATCTCCACCGGCCTCAGGAGGCCGCCTGCCGCGGGTTCCACCAGCAGGACCAGGCGGCCCTCCACCAGGGTCGGCCGGAGGTAGTCGCGGGTGTCCACCATGGACTCGTCGGTCACCGCGACGCCGATGCCGACCACCTCGTCGATCGCCGACCCGGCCACGATCTCCGCCGCCGTGCGGGACCCGGTCAGCGTGTCCTGGCCGGGGAACCGCACGCACCGGCCGGCCGTGCGGGCGGTCCCGAGCACGGCGGCCGGGCCGCCGAGGCGGCCGGCGAGCGCGGCGAGGTCGGCCCGGTCCGGCTCGCGCGGGGTGCGCGCGGACACCACGACGCTCGCCACCGTCGCGGAGCGGTCCACGTGCGTGCAGACGAGGTCCGCGCCGAGACCGTCCACTGCGGACAGAACGACGCTGTCGAGGTGTGCGGCGGGGCCGCCGGCGAGTGCCGGTCCGCAGACGGCCCCGATCCAGGCCGGCATCTAAATGACGTCGACGAACACGGGGTTCGCGTAGAACCAGAGGTCCGCCCACGGGTCGGCGTCGCCGGGCACGTCCATCACCGGGCCGCCGTTCGCGTCGAGCTGCTTGCCGTCGGTGCCGCGCAGCCGCAGGTAGAACGCGCGCTCGACATTCCGGAACACGTGGGTGAAGCGCACCGTGCCCCGCGCCCGCGAGGACACCTCGAACGTCTCGACGACCGTGGTCTCCGGCGCGAGGACGGTGTCCCGGTCGGTGACCGGGCCGGTGACCGGGCCCGCGATGAGGTCGACCTTGGCCACCTTGGGGATGTCGCCGCTGAAGTTGCTGCCCGCGGCCAGCTTCACCTCGATGGTCACCTCGACGTCGCCGCCGCGGCGGACGAAGGTGCGGCCGCCGGTGGTGACGCCCCGGGTGTCGCCGTCGCGCTTGGCGCGCACGCGCAGGTCGAGCCCGTCGATGAGCCGGCCGTGCACGGCGACGACCTTGCCGGCCTGCATGCCGCGCATGATGTCCACATAGGACCGAGAGGTGGCGCCGACGAGGGTGGTGCTGTAGAAGCCGGGCCAGAAGTCGCCGTAGGCCTTGGGCACGCCGGTGTCGACGGGGGTGCCGCGGCTGCCGGTGGTCGCGTGGTCCTGGGTGCCCGGCGCGAAGGTGTCCTGGAAGACCTGGTGCGCGTCGGAGGTCGCGGTGACCCACCACGGCTTGCCCTCGGCGAGCAGCGAGTCCCACAGGCCGCCGAGCTTGGCGGTGAACCAGTCGAAGCCGCCGTAGGTGCGGTAGGGGTTCTCCGCCGCGGTCGGGTTGTAGCCGGGGAAGCTGTCCGCGCTCGGCGAGCCCTCGTAGTAGCCGCGGCCGCCGCCGAGGCCACCGTCGGCCTTGATGATGCCGGCCGCCTGGTGCCCGGGCGCGCCCTCCATGCCGACGGCCACCTCGGGAGCGGCGTCGCGCCAGCCGCGGAACTCGTGCGGGCTGTCGACGCCGCGCCGGGCCGGGTGGTTGGCGAACATGAGCGCGATCTCGGTGCGTCCGGCCAGGACCTGCGCGTCGAGGTAGCGCAGCGCGGCGAGCGCGTAGGGCTCGCCGTCGGCGGAGGTGGCGCGGGCGATGAGGCCCTTGCCGCCCTGGGCGACGGGGGTCGAGAGGATCCCGCCGTCGTAGGCGGCCTCGAAGGCCTTGAGGATGTCGACGGTGTTGCGGCCGGGCGGCAGGAACACGGTCGCGTGCTCGGCGCCCGGGATGTTCCACTCGAGACCCTGGAAGACGAGCATGTCGCGATACCTGCCGCGGGCGCGCTCGATGTCCGGCGTCACCTGCGCGATGGAGAACTTCTCGTGCGCGACGCCGCCGTGGTCGGTGATGACGACCCAGTCGAGCCCGTACTTGCGGGCGTTGGCGACCTGGGTGGCGACCTCGTACTGCGCGTCGGGCGAGAACTGCGTGTGGATGTGGTGGTCGCCGGCGAACCAGCGGTCGTCGCCGCCCCACTCGTTGCTGGGCCTGTGCTCGCCCGTCGCGGCGGCCGGCGTGCCGGAGATGGCGGCCGCGCCCGCGGCGGCACCGGCCAGGCCCAGCCCGGCGAGGAACCGCCGCCGGGCGACGGAGAGCGGACGGTCGTCCGCGCCGTCGCGCCAGCTGCCCTCGACGGCCTCCGGCTCGTGGGTGTGGTCGTGATCGTGTTCGTGACCGTCGTGATCGTGACTCATGCGTGGCCCTTCTGCGCAGCGACAACCGCGGCGAAGTATCGCCAGCCGTGCATGAGCCGGGGACCCGCAACGGCCTGAACACCCGATGAACACTCAACCATCTATGGAGGCCCAGGTCAGCGGCCGTGTTCTCATCACAGACCGCCCCCCGGTCCGGTGGAGGTTCGACCGACCCAGCGGGGTCCGTAGTCCGCGCCGGTCCTCTCGCCGAGGTACTCGAGGTTGCGCGGCAGCCGCGGCAGCTCCATGTGGCCGAGGGCCCGGATCTCGTCCCGGACGCCGACGAGGTTCCGCTCGGCCTCACCGATCTCGCTGAGCAGCAGCCGGACCCGGGTGGAGTCGGCCACGAAGTGCTGCTCACGCTCGGCTATCTCGTCCTTCTGGGCCTGGAGCTCCTCCAGCTCCTCCGCCGTCGCCTCACCGGGCGGCGGGAACTCCTCGAGCTGCTCGGTGGCGCGGCGCAGCCGGCGCTCGGCGTCGGTGACCCGCGCCTGCTGGTCGGTGAGCTGCTTGGTCAGGCCGCGAAGCCGGGCCAGCTCGTCGTTGTGCGAGTTGATCAGGTGGACCGGCTTGGTCGCGGAGGTCCAGAACTCGATCCGCTCGTTCAGCTCCGTGCGGTCCAGACCGGTCCGGTGCATCGAGAAGAACGCCATGCTCGTCACCCATTCCAGGGCCGACTCGGTGTCCACCGCACGCTCGGGGAGCAGCGTCACCGTCTTCTTCTCCGGGTACGGCACCAGGAACAGCACGAGCGGCACGCTCAACGCCGTCGAGATCACGACCAGCTCGTCGACCGTCACGAGCCGGCGGCGGGACCCCTGCTGCCGCCGGCCGGACTCGAGGTTGGTCAGCACCGCCGGCGTCAGGTCCGCCATGCCCAGCGCCCGGCACTCCTCGGCCAGCCGCTCCCGGTTCCAGCCGCGGCGCCGCCGCCACACGGTGATCCGCTCGCCGACCACGTCACTCAGCACCGTGCAGCCCCTCTCGACGATTCGGTCGGAATCTACACGATATTGACCCCATCAGGCCGCACATCGGTTCGATTCGACATGGAAGCTGTGCTCACGGAGCGTTAGAATTGTCCTGTGAGGGATTCCGGCGGCCGGAGGAGGCGAGCGTCCCGGTCGGCGTGACCAGCGCGGCCCTGCAAGAAGGGGCCGGCCGGCAGCTTCCAGGCACCCGGCGCGGCCCCGCTGAACACACAGACGGGAACCCGTATGTCCGCGTCAACCGTACCGCCGGGCCACCCGGCGGAAGACCCTGTCCACCCGGAGCCGATCCGGGACACCGCCGACCTCGTGCCGTCGGCCGACGTGGTCCTGGTGCCGTTCGACGGCGGCCACATCCCCGCGGTCCTGCTCGACGGCGAGCCCCACGTCGTGCTGCGGCCGGTCGCCGAGGCGCTCGGCCTGAACTGGCCGGCCCAGTACGCCAAGCTGCGGGCGGACGGCTCGGCCCGCCTCACGACGGTGCTGGCCCAGCTCCCGGGCGAGGACCTGCCCCGGCGGGTGGTCGTGAGCGACCTCGAGACGTTCGTCATCTGGCTGGCGGGGCTGCGGCCGGGCCGGGTGACCGAGCCGGCGAACGCCGAGGTCACCACGTGGAAGCGCAAGGCGGGCCGGGCGCTGCGCGAGCACTTCTTCGGCCCCCGGGACCAGCTCGACGAGATCGTGGTGGCGGAGCGCTACCTCGAGGCCCTGCGCCAGAAGCGGGCGCTGGAGGCGCGGGTGGCCGCCGACAGTTCGCTCGTGGCCCAGGCACGCACGTACAACGAGGCCGACGGGCTGAGCACGATGCGCTCGTTCGCGCGGGACGTGCAGCGGTGGGCGCAGCGCGAGCACGGGCACCAGCTCCGCCAGCAGGAGGTGTTCGACTTCCTCGGCGAGCTCGGGATGATCAGCAGGGCGACGGCGAGCGAGCGCAACCAGGCCACCCGCTGGGCCGAGCGCAACGGCTACGCGGTCAACAAGAGCGCGGTCTTCGAACGCGGCGACGGCCGCTTCGGCGTGTCGAAGTACGCCCGGCTGACGCCGCGCGGCGAGGGCTACGCCTGGCGGAAGATCTGCGCCGCCGTGGGCGAGTGCGGTGCGCCGCGGCTCTGGTCGATCGGCGGGGACGTCGCCTGAGCCGGGGCGGCCGGCTCCCGTCCGCCGCGGCGGCGGCGTTGAGGGCGCCTCGTCACACTCGCACGCCGCCCGGGGTCAACCCGGTGACGAACTCGAGTCACCCGCGCGATGAGGAGCATTCCGATGTCGACCACCTACACCGTCGTCACCATCGTGGGAGCCGCCATGGCGGCCTTCTCGGCCGGCTCCGTCTTCTTCCACGCCACATGGGTCGTCGAGCCGCTGAGCGACTACGGCGTCCCCCGCTCGTGGTGGCCCTGGCTCGGGACGGCCAAGGCCGCGGGGGCGGCCGGCCTGGTGGTGGGCCTCTTCCTGCCGGTCATCGGCGTCCTGGCCGGGATCGGCCTGGTGCTGTACTTCGCCGGCGCCGTCCTCACCGTGGTCCGGGCCCGCTGGTACTCCCACATCCCGTTTCCCCTGCTGTACATGGCGCCGGTGGTGGGCTCGCTGGCCCTCGGGTTCGCCGCCTGAGGTCCGGCCCGGCCCGGCATGGGCCATGCTGTCCCCCTGCGGACTGGCGGACAGGAGGAGCGATGGCGCTCGACGAGGTACTCACCAAGGTCAAGGACTCGATGCGGGCCGCGGTTGTCTACGCCGAGCCCTACGAGAAGGACGGGATCACCGTCATCCCCGCCGCCACGGTCGTCGGAGGCGGTGGGGGTGGCACCGGGCACGACGGCGAGGGCGGCGGCTTCGGCACGATCGCCCGGCCGGCCGGGGCGTTCGTCCTCCAGAACGGGACCGTCCGCTGGGTGCCGGCCGTCGACGCCAACCGGCTGGTCGCGTTGGGATTCGCGATCGTCTTCGTCGTTCGCCGGCTGCTCAAGCGGCGGGCGGCCAAGAGGCGAGCGGTCACGGCGCCGCGTTGACCGGTGCCACCACCTCGGCCGGCGGCGCGGCCGGGGTGGCCGGGGTGGCCGCCGGCGGCGCGCACCGCACGACGTCCGGGCCGCAGTCGGCGGAGCCGGGGTCGGACGCGCCGCCGAGGCCGAAGTAGACGCCCACCACGATGCCGAGCGCGAAGCCCAACGCGACCAGCCGGACGATGCCGGAAAAGGAAACCAGAACTCTCATCGGAACCTCCACACCGGAAATGAACCTGATTCCAGGCTGCGCCGGGAATCGGTTCGGCAGAAGGAATTTCCCGCCGCCGAACACAATGGGAAACAGGAAACCGACGAGAAAGACGGCGCGACGCGGCCACCCCCAGGAGCCACCTCGCACCGTCCACATGCGACTTTTCGCTGATCACCCCCTCGGCTCGGCACCATTGGTCGGGCTCCCCACCTCGTCCGGAGCATGACCCTCGGCCGCGTACTCGCGCTGCACCAGACCCGCATTCCGGCTCGGCCGGCGACCGGTCAGCGCACCCAGCCAGGAATCCGCCGCCGGACGCATTCCCGGCCGGCCCGCCTGCGCGGCCAGCGCGGTCAGCACGGGGCCGAACGAGGCCCGCAGCGACGGCGAGGACCGCACGTCCTCCGGCGTCACCGCGTGGTCGCCCAGCAGCAGCCGCAACGTCAGCAGCGCCAGCTTGTACCGGTCGGTGTCCGGCGTGACCTCCCCCGCCGGCGCGGACGGGTCCGCCCAGCCCGCCGTGTCCACCGGCGCCACGGCGGGCCACCGCCCGGCGACCCGGAAACCGTCGCAGTCGATCGCGAACACCCCCGGCCCGTCCTCGAGCGTCCACAGCAGGTTGCGCATCGACACGTCGCCGACCAGCACGTCGTGCCGGTGCAGGACCTGGAACAGGCGCAGGTACCGCACCGCCAGCCAGCGCCGCTCGGCGTCCGTCGGCAGCACCAGCTCGTCCCACATCGCCCGCCGCGGGTAGAGCAGGAACTGCAGCTCCAGCAGCCGGGACCGGCCGGCCAGCACGGTCGCGAACCGGTCCGGCGCCTCCCGCATCAGCAGGCCGGCGCACCGCCCCCGGTGGAACACCCGGGCGAAGGGCCACGCGGTCATCGCGGCGATCAGGGACCGGTCCGGGCTGCCGAGACCCGCGGGCAGCTCGATCAGCCGGCCCAGCTCGTCGGCCAGCACGTCGACGTCGTTGTGGTAGAGCTTCAACAGCACGCCGACCGGCCGGGCCAGCCGGAACACCACCCCCTGGCCGCCGTCCGCGACCAGCTCCGCCACGCCGAGGTCGGCCAGGTCCACGTCGCCGTGCACGGGCCTGGTCACGGCAGCGCCCAGACGACCACCGCGGTCCGGTCGTCGTCGAAGGTCCGCAGGTCGAACTGCAGCTGGTGCAGGTACGCGACCGGCCCGGGCGGCTCCGACCACGCCTCCGCCAGGTACGCGCCGGCCTCGGTCTCCTGCACCGGCACGCCGACCCCGTCCGAGGCCAGCACCAGCGCCTGCCCCGCCCGCAGCACCCCGCCCGCCCGTTCCGCGGGCCCCCGCGGCGACGGCAGGCTGTCGGTGCCGGGTTCTACGATCACCCCCACCCGCGTGTCGAACAGCGGCAGGAACGCACCGTCCGCCAGCACGAACGCCGGGCTGTCCCCCACCCGCGCGGCTTCGTACCGGTGCCCCGAGGACCCCAGCTCGACGACCGCGACCGTCAACGTCGTCGACCGGTCGGCCGGCGCGGGCCCGGCCTCGCGCACCGCCCGGTCCGCCGCCTGCAACGCGCCGACGAGGTCCACGGCGGCCGCGCCCGGCAACGCCCACGCCAGGTAGCCCAGCGCGTGCCGGACCGCCAGCTGCGCGCCCCGGTGCGCGTCGGCCGCCGACCCCACCCCGTCGGCCACCGCGGCGAGCACGAACCGCTCGTCCAGCGACGTCACGGCGACCGCGTCCTGGCGCACCACCCCGTCGAAGCGGTGCGAGGTCCCGCGCATCGACGCCGCCCGCACCTCCAGCGACCCCACCCGGCCCGCCTCGACGACCGTGTCCGGCACGTCGGCGATCGGGTCCAGCCGCCACGGCGACCCCGCCGCGAGCGACGGCGGCCCCAGCTCACGGGGGCGGAAGACACCCCGGTCACCCCACACGTCCACGCTCATCACACGGGATCGATCTGCAGCGCGGTGAACCCGGCCACGCGCTCGGGAACCTGCAGGACCAGGTCGCCGTCGGCGGTCACGCCACCCGAGCGGACCACCGAGGTCGTGAGCGCCCGGGCGAAGCTGTGCAACGCGGCGGCCGGACCGACCCCGCCCTGGCTCATGTATGCCTGGAACGTGCCGATCCGGCCGATGGTCGGCGCGTCGGCGTCGCCGATGCCGAAGGAGATGATGTTGGGCCGGGCCGACCAGGCCGGGTCCACGAGCCGCTCGTAGGCCGCCGGCCAGGTGGTCGGGTCGGTCGGATGGCCGTCGGACAGGAAGAACACGGCGGGCCGGTACACCCGGTGGGCGTCGGCCTTGAGCATGTCCACGTCCCGCTCGATGGTCTCGCGCAGCAGGGTGAAGGCCGCGCCGAAGCTCGTCGCCGCCTGGGTGGTGAGCGCGACCAGCTCGACGACGTCGCTGAGCCGGCACAGCGGTTGCAGGACCTCCGCGGTGCCCGAGAACCCGATGAGACAGAACCGGGTCTTGTCCGCCACCACCGGATCGGTGCCGACGGCCTTGTGCAGCTCGGCCAGTCCGTCGTTCAGCGCGTCGAGATGGTCGGCCATCGAATACGACTGGTCGCACACCACGTAGAACGGCAATATTTGTTCAGGCATTTATCCTCCTCGGGAGGGAGGATGGCCCGCCCACCCGCACCAGATCTGGACCAGAAATTGACCGCGCGGGCGTCACCCCGGGGACCCGCGCGGCGATGCGTTTGACGAAGGGCGAAGTCTTCCGGCGGCCCGCCCGGAACGTCTTGTGGGAGACGGCATGGACTTTCGGATGTTCGGTCCGTTCGAGGTCTGGCACGACGGTGCCCAGGTCGAGCCGGGCGATCTGCAGCAGCGCTTTGTGCTGGTGATCCTCCTGCTGAACGCGAACCGCGCGGTGTCGCGGGATTACCTGCAGGAATTCGTGTGGCGCGGCCAGCAGCCGAAGTCGGACCTGATCACGAGCTACATCGCGCGGTTGCGGAAGGTGTTCCGGGACGCCGGCGTCGAGGACGTGGTGATCGACAAGACGCCGACCGGCTACCTGCTGCGGGTCGACGAGGGCCTGATCGACACGGTCCGGTTCGAGCGGCTCTACGAGCAGTCCCACCACGCCAGGTCCAGGTCGAGGCCCGAGGCGGTGCGGCTGCTGCACGAGGCGCTGGACCTGTGGCGCGGGCGGTTCCTGTCCGACCTGGACATCGACCGGGTCGGTGGCCCGACGGTGGCGCCGTCGGAGGACCTGCGGGTGGACGCGCTGATCGACCTCGCGACGCTGGAGCTGGCGGCGGGCGATCACCGGCGGATCCGGGACCGGCTGCGGCCGGTGTGGGAGGAGGACCGCAGCCAGCAGCGGCTCGCGGCGATGCTGATGCGCGCGTTGATCGCCAACGGCGACCAGGTCCGCGCGGTCGAGGTGTTCCACCAGACGCGGGACGCGCTGGAGGAGTACGGCATGGAGACCGCCCGCGAGCTGCGGGACATGGCGTGGATGGCGCAGTACGGCGAGCGGCTGAGCTCACTTCCGTTGCGGCTGGCCAGGTTCACCGGCCGCCGCGACGAGCTCGCGCTGGTCGACGCCGCCGCGCGGGCCGCGCTCGAGGAGGGCCCGGCGGTGCTGTGGATCTCCGGCATGCCCGGCGTCGGCAAGACCGCGCTGGCCGTGCACGCGGCACACCGCCTCGCCGAGGCGTTCCCGGACGGCCGGCTGTTCGTGGAGCTCAACGGGTTCACCGCGAACGTCGAACCGACCGCGCCGGCCACCGCGCTGGAGCGACTGCTCGGCGATCTCGGCGTGCCACCCGAGTCGATCCCGGAGTCCACCCGCGCCCGCTCGGAGCTGTACCGCACACGCCTGGAGGACACCCGGACCCTCGTCGTGCTCGACAACGCGGCCTCCGAGGAACAGGTCGAGCCGCTGCTGCCCGGCGTCGGCGGCTGCCTCGCGATCGTGACCAGCCGCGAGCTCGGCGCGCTCGCCGCCACCGACCACGTCCACCTCGAGCCGCTGCCGGCCGAGGAGGCCGTGGAGCTGTTCCGCAAGCTCGTCAGCGCCGACCGGGTACGCGGGCGGGTGGACCGGGTCCGCGAGATCGTCGCCCGCTGCGGATGGGTGCCGCTGCTGATCCACCTGGTCGCCGCGCAGTTCCGCCGGCACCTGCGCTGGCCGCTGGACCACGTGGTGGAGCTGCTGCGCGAGGCGTCCCCGGTCTCGCCGGACACCAGCTTCTCCGACGCCGCCACGGTCGCCTGCACGGTGTCCTACCGGCAGCTCAGCGACCCGCAGCGGACGCTGTTCCGGCTGTTCGGGCTGGTCCCCGGCGCGGACCTGTCCGCCCACGGCACGGCCGCCCTGGTCGACGCGACGGTGCCGAAGGCCCGCCGGCTGCTGGAGGACCTGCACCGGGTGAGCCTGCTGGAGGAGTCCGCGCCCGGCCGGTTCCACATGCTCGACCCGCTGCGCGACTACGCGGTCTCCGCCCACCCGGTCGACGACCCGACGACCCCGGTCGCGCGCCTGCTCGATTTCTACCTGACCTCGACCGCCGCGGCCATGGCCGCCGTGTTCCCCTACGACCGCGACCGCCAACCCGAGATCGACCAGGAATGCCCTGTCGTGCCCCGGTTCCCCGACTCCGCCGCCGCGCAGAGCTGGCTCGGCGACGAGCGGCGCAACCTCGTCGCCGCGATCAACTACGCCGCCGACCACGGCTACCCGGACCACACCTGGAAGCTCGCCGTGCTGCTGTGGCGCTACTTCTACACCGCCGGCCACCTCCGCGACTGGACCCAGACCCTGCAGCGGGCCCGGGAGGTGCTCGACGGCTCGGGCAACACCCGCGGGCTGGCCAACGTCCTGCTGCGGCTCTCGATCGCGCGCCGGCGGTCCGGTTCGTTGACCGAGGCCAGAACGCTGGGCGAGGAAGCGCTGCGGCTGTGGGGTGAGCTCGGTGACGTCCCCGGTGAGGCAAGCTCTCTGGTGGCGATCGCCACGGCCGCGCAGAACCTGGGCGACCTGCCGGAGGCGGCCCGATGCTTCGCGGCGGCGCTCGAGCGGTTCGAAGGCATCGGCGACAAGCGCGGTCAGGCGCACACGCTGGACCACCTCGGGCTGGTCAGTGAGCTCCTCGGCGAGTTCGAGACCGCCGAGCAGCGCCACCTCGACGCGACGAACCTGCTCCGCACCCTCGGCCACACCCACGGCCTCGCGCAGTCGCTCGACAACCTCGGCTGTGCGCGCCAGCACCTCGGCCGGCTCGACCAGGCGCTGGCCAACCACACCGAGGCCCGCGACCTCGCCGTATCGATCGGCGACCGGGCCGGCGAGGCCTACGCGCTCAACAACATCGGCAACACCCACCGCCTCGCCGGCCGGCTCGAGGAGGCCACCCGGTTCCAGCAGCTGGCCCGCCGGGTCGCGGACCTGGTCGTGGACCCGAACCTGCGCACCCAGCTCTACCTCGACCGCGGCGAGACCGCATGGGCCGGCAAGGACGACCGCTCGGCGCTGCACGCCTACCGCGCGGCGCTGGACATGGCCGCCGGCACCGGCGAGAGCGCGCAAGCGGCCCGCGCGAACCACCGCATCGGCACGGTCCTGCACGAGACCGGCCACCACGACCCGGCCACCCCGCACTGGCGCGACGCCCTCGCCGGCTACACCGAGCTGGGACTGCCGCAGGCCGACCAGGTGCGCACCGAGCTGAGCGAGCTGAGCTGCGGCTGTGCCGGTGCTCCGCCACGACAGGTTCGGCACGTGTCCCGGCGGCCCGGCTGACGCGCCAACCTTCGTTGACGAAGCACTAGTGTCCCGCGCCGGAAATCCGGCAGGTATCTCGGCGGCCCAGCTATATACACGCCGCATTTCCGGCGCGGGACACTAGCTCCGCACGTTCAGCATCATGACCAGGTCGGGGTAGAGCTCGCGGACGGTGGCGTTGGTGTGCCAGCGGGCCAGGGTCCTGGCCAGGTCGCGGAGGTCGAGCCGGACCGTGGCGGAGTCGACGTGCGCCGCGTCGTCGAGCATGTCGCGGGCCACCGCGCACGCCTCGTCGATGTCGCCGTGCTGGGCGTGGGCGAGCGCGCGGCGGGCGCCGAAGCGGGCCCGGGCGCGGCGGGCACCGGGCGGGATCGTCGCCACCTGCCGGTCGAGGATGTCCGCGGCCTCCCGCGGCCGGCCGAGGTCGTAGAGGGACCAGCCCTGCACCAGCGCCACCTCGTCGGGCACGCTGGCCGAGCCGAGGACCGGCCCGTCGCCGGGCGCACGGGTGGCGAGCAGGCCGGCGGCGCGCTCGAGAGCCTCCTGGTAGCCGCGGAGGTCGCCGGCGAGCGCGTAGCCCTGGGCCTCGCAGCGGGCGGCGAGGCCGAGGATCCGCGGCCCGGCGGCGGTGTCACGCTGCGCGCGCTGGGCGAGCTCGATGGTGCGGATCGGGTCGTGCTGGTAGAGCGCGATCTCGGCGCGGCGGAAGAGGGCGAAGCTCGCGAGGTGCGGGTCCCGGCCGGCGGCGAACGCGACGGCCCGGTCGGTCCAGCGCAGCGCGTCGGCCTCGTTGCCGGCCTCCTGGCTCATCCAGCCGGCGTACTCGGCGACCCGCGAGGCGAGGAGCAGCAGCTCGGAGCGCATGGGCTCGGGGTTGGTGGCGGCGAGCGTGCGCAGCGTGTGGACCTGCGCGATGACCGGGGCCAGCACCACGGTCGGGCTGGTCATCGTGCCCAGCGTGCGGAACTGGTCGAACGAGGAGCGCAGGACCGCGAGCGTGCGCTCGTCGGTGACCGGCCGCGGGCCGCGGGTGATCGCGAACCCGAGGACCGCGCCCGCGGCGAGCACCTGGCGGCGGGGCAGCTGGTTGAAGCGGACCTCGCCGGACTCGTCCAGTTCCATGACCCACACCTCACCGTCGCCGGCCGGCGGCTCGGCGGCGGTTCTGCTCGCCCGCCCAACCGCGGCCGCGAGCACGCCGTGCGAGTCGAGCGCGCTGTCGCACAGTTTCGCGAACATCGCGGATGGCCGCTGCACGCCGTTCTCGATCTTGCTGACCTGGCTCTTGCTGTAGTTGATCCGCCGGGACAGCTCGCTCATCGAGACGCCGGCATCGGTGCGCAATTTTCTCAGCAACGAGCCGAATGATTCCGCCACCGGTTCCTCCCAGGTTCGCCCCTGCGAGTAGAACATTTCGGTATTCCGATGGCAATGTTCTTCGTGCCCGGGCCCTCCGGTCGTTGCGCGAACGTGAGGGCCCGGCGTCACGAATTCCGGCTAGTCGCCCCAGTCGTGGCCGTCGGTGGTGTAGGTCGGGGGCGGCGGCGGCGGGGGCGTGGTCGAGTCGGCGGAGGCCGAGGTGGAGAGCATGATCGGGGCCGCGACCGCGATGGCGGCGGCGCACAGCAGACCCGCGATCTTGGCCGAGAAAACGGCGCGACGGGACAACGACATGATTTGCTCCTTGGTTTTGGGATTCCGGCGCTTTCGAGCGCCTACCAAGAAGAATTCACGCCGCCGATCGGCGAAACAATGAGGTGCCTGTTGCCTGCCTCAGCAGGAAACGGGAAACACTATTCGACCAGCTCTTTCGTATGTGCCAGTAAAACCGCGAACGAGCTTCCCGCGTGCGGCAGCTCCCCCGCGAGAACCATCCCGAGCACCTGCCGGAAACCCAGCCAGTGCACCTCGAGGTCGGCCTCGCCGGCCTCGAGCCGCTGCGTCCCGTTGCGCAACCCGGTGGCGAGGAACGCGTGGTCGCGGTGGTTGGTCAGCGAGTCCGCACAGTTGATGACCCCCAGCGCGGTCCACGTGTCCCCCGAGACCCCGGTCTCCTCGTGCAGCTCCCGCGCCGCGGCCGCCCGCGGTTCCTCCCCCGGGTCGACCCGCCCGGCCGGCAGCCGCCACTGCACCTGCCGATGCACGTAGATCCACTGCCGGGTGACCGCGACCCGGCCCTGTGCGTCCACGGCGAGCACGGTCACCGCGGGCGGCGCGACCACGTGGTCGTAGACGGTCGCCGACCCGTCCGGCCGGACGGCGTCGTCGCGCCGAACCTCGAACCACCGGGACTCGAACATCGCCTCGGAGGCCCGACACGCCCATCCGGGCCCTCGCTCCGCCACGCCGGCAAGTCAACCACCTCGGCATCCACGTCGGATGCAGGTCTGGTCCACGCCCACCACGGACGATGACGCTCGCACCGGAGGGAGGGGCGACATGGGATCGCGACTTGGTGGCGGCTACGAGCTGCTGCACCCGGTCTGGCGCGACAACCTGGGCACGACGTTCATCGCCCGCGCGCCCTCCGGCTGGCCGGTCTCGGTGCGCGTCCTGCCCGCGACGCTCGAGTCCGACCCCACCGTGCGGCACCGTTTCCGCCAGGACCTGGCGCTCCTCTGCGCGGTCCGCCACCCCAACCTCGTCGCCGTCCACGACCTCCTCACCGACGACGGTCTGGCGATCGTGAGCGACGCGGTCGACGGCGTCAGCCTGCATCGCGTGCGCGCGACCGGTCCGCTGGCCCCGCCCGAGCTAGCCCGGGTGGGTGAGGCGATCGGCGCCGGATTGTCCGCCCTGCACGCCGCGGGGCTACAGCACCAGCACCTCACCCCGCGCAACGTCCACCAGGACCGCGCCGGCCGGATCCACCTGGCCGACATCGCCCTGGCCCAGCTGCTCGCCGACTCCCCCGCGGGCCGCCGGCTCCTGCGTGCCGACGCCGCCGCCTACCCGCCCGCCGACCCGGCGACCGCCGACGAGCACGCGCTCGGCGTGCTGCTGCGGGAGCTCGGCGGTGCCCCTCGGCAGCGTCGCCGGGCACAGTGGCGCACCCGGTCGGCGGCCCGGCTGGCGTGACTCACGCCTTCTCGCAGCGGTCGCGCAGGATCGGGACGCCCTCGCCGTGGAGGTCGCCGCAGTAGGCCGCGCGGCCGGTCATCGCCATCGTGAGCGCCAGGGTGGTGCCGGACACGAGCGGCCCGGAGCCGGCGGTGAACGGCCCGTCCGTCGCGACGAGCCGCAGCCCGGGAACCCGCCCCTTGGCGAGAACGACGAGGTCGGAGCCCTGGTAGTACCGCGCCACCCGGGTGACCGTCTCGATCGGATGGTCACGCCGGATGCCGAGCGGCCGCCGGATGTCCTCGCCGTGCACGATCGACTCGCCGAGCATCGCCACGACCGGCAGCGGCGGTTTGGTCGTGCTGGTGACGACGCGGCGGAACCTGTCGAGCGCCTCGGCCGGGGTGGCGCCCAGCTGCTCGGCCAGCCGCATGGCGACCTGCTTGTCGAAGTCGAACCGGCAGCGGATGACGCCGGCCAGCCAGCGCACGGGGTTGAGGGTCGCCGCCGCGGTGAGGTGGGCGAGCACCTCGCGCACCGTCAACCCGCCGCACAGTGAGGGGGTCGTCCACTGCTCGTCGGTCAGGCCCGCCAGGTCGGCCGCGAGGGCCGCCCGCTCGGCGTGGACCAGCGGCCATGCCTGTGGCTCCGGTTCGGTCATGTCGGTCTCCTGTTCGTTGCGCGGGTCGAGATAGGACTCCCGCCGTTCGGCAGAATCGTCGCTCCTGGTCCTTTCGGTCGCGGCATGCGCACTACTACCGCATGCTCAGCTCGACC
>NZ_DASWSJ010000203.1:0-16963 GCF_036402745.1 Actinophytocola sp.
GGTCGACGGTATGCCTAGACGCCACATGATGCAAGTCGCCCACCGTGCGACACGCGGAAGAGCTGATGTCGCCCACGTCACCCGGCGCGGCGGTCACCCGCAGTGGGGAGGGCGGCGGCGTGAGTCACGCGGGCGGGTTGGGGGCGACCTGACGGGTGTTGGGGGCGGACCCAGAGTGCTCGCCGGCGCGGGCGGAGTGGCGGCGACGACGGGGGCGCACGGGCGGTGGGGGACGCGCGGAGTACCGCACGGGCCGGGGAGACGAGGGGCCGGGAGACGAGGGGAAGGGGCGCAGGGCCGAGCGCGGCGGGGCCGCGCAGGGGCGGGACGCGGAGCGCACAGAACGCTGCGCTGCGGCGGCGCGCGGGGCCTGGGCGCAGAGGCACGCCAAGCGCGAAACGCCGGAACCAAGGAGACAGCAGGGACCGAAGCCCACAAGACCGCCAGCGGCCAAAACCCGAACCGCCGCCCGCCACACCTCACCCCGGACCGCCCCCGGCCGAGCGACGAGACCGAGATCAACCAGCCGTAGGCACGGTCAACGGCTGACCAGGCTTGACACCCCCACCAAGCCCGCCATTGAGGTCACGGATCCGGTCCACCACGGCCGACGGATCCGACCCCGGCGCGACCCGGCCCGCGAGCTCCCAGAGCGACTCGCCCGACTGAACTCGAACCACGGTGGTCCGCGACGGCACCGAGGACGCCCCCGACCCCGCCAGCATCCCGAGCCCCACGACCACGAGACACATGACGCCGGCCACGGCGAGCAGCCAGCGGACCGGCAGGTGTGGCTGCCGCACGGCACAGGCCGCCCTGGCGACCACCCGGGGCGCCCCCGCGACCCGGCGCCGGGTGGGCGGCGCGATGGTCCGCGCCCGCCGGACGGGTGGGAGGGCATGAACCGGGTCGGCGGATGCTGTGCGCTGGACCGGCACGCGGGACCGCACCGCACGCTCGGCTTGCTCGCTCGTCTTGTGCGCGACCACGCTCATGGCTACCTCCTGACGCGTTCGAACACCTGCTCGAAGCTCGAACAGCCGTTCGATCGAACCCTCGTGCGAATTTGTATCACGGGGCACCGACAAAAACGAGAACCATCCGGCGTGTCGTCGAACAGGTGTTTGATCTCCTCGCGACAGCCGGTTAACGTCGAAGTCGCAGTTGAAACAGTCAGTCACATCCGGCCGGTCGAACACACGGTCGGCGCGCAGGGAGGCAGGGCAGTGCCACGCAAACCCGGAGGAATACCCAAGGGTGTCCCCAAGCGGAAGCCCCTCAAGGGGAACCTACGCAGCTTCCCGGACCTGAACCCCGGCGAAGACCTGCCCGTCCGGCAGCGCGAGGTGCTCGAGGTCATCCGGACCTGGGTGGAGCGCTTCGGCTACCCGCCGAGCGTGCGGGAGATCGGTGAGGCGGTCGGGCTGACCTCCACCTCCTCGGTCGCCTACCAGCTGCGCGCCCTGGAACAGAAGGGGTACCTGCGCCGCGACCCCAACCGGCCCCGCGCCATCGGGGTGTTGCCGCCCGACGCCGTGCCGATCCCGGCCGAACCCGAGGTCAGCGCCACGACACTGGTCGGCGAGGACACGGTCGAGGACACCGAGTCCACGCCGCGCCCCGCCTACGTGCCGGTCCTCGGCCGGATCGCCGCCGGTGGCCCCATCCTCGCGGAGGAGGCCGTCGAGGACGTGTTCCCGCTGCCCAAGGAGATCGTCGGCGAGGGGTCGCTGTTCCTGCTGCGCGTCTCCGGTGACTCGATGGTCGACGCGGCCATCACCGACCAGGA
This sequence comes from Actinophytocola sp., assembly GCF_036402745.1. Taxonomy (GTDB): domain Bacteria; phylum Actinomycetota; class Actinomycetes; order Mycobacteriales; family Pseudonocardiaceae; genus Actinophytocola. Next base: position 1,790 of record NZ_DASWSJ010000203.1, read on the forward strand.
CTGGGTCGTCGTGCGTCAGCAGCCCACCGCGGACAACGGGGAGATCGTCGCCGCCATGATCGACGGCGAGGCGACCGTCAAGACGTTCAAGCGCAAGGACGGCCACGTCTGGCTGATGCCGCACAACGAGGCCTACGACCCGATCCCCGGTGACGACGCCACCATCCTCGGCAAGGTCGTCGCCGTCCTGCGCCGCCTCTGACCTGCCCGGGACCGACCGGCCGCCCGCCGAAGACCCACGGCGGGCCCGGTTGGTCGGCGGTCAGCGGCGGCGGTCAGCGGCGGCGGTCAGCGGCGGCGGGCGGCGCGCCGGCGGAAGAACAGGAAGGCGCCGCCCACGAGGGCCAGGGTGACCGCCGCGGCCGGCAGGGCCGGCAGGCCGTCCGTCCCCGCCGAACCGGCGTTCAGCGGGCGCCTCTCGGCCGCCCGCTTCTTCTCGGTCGGCTCCGGCGGTGCCACCAGGGCGGCCGCGCCGGGTACCACCCGGATGGGCTGGCCGCTCTTCTCCGACGCCGACACCAGCGTCCCGTCCGGCTCGAACGCGATCGCCTCGCCCTGTGCCTCGCCCGGCAGGGGAATCCGCACCGGCGAGGTCGTCAGGGCCGCGGGCACGTCGTTGTTCGACACCGCGTAGACGTAGGCGTCCGTGTAGGTCCGCAGCGCGAGCACCGTGCCGTCCGCGCTCATCGCGCCGCCGGTGATCGCCACCGAGCCGATGATGTTCGGCACCGGGCCGCCGGGGGTGTCGGTCGCCGAGATCCGCACGGTGCTCACCTGCCGCAGCGCCGTGGGCCCGGGGCTCACCAGCTTGCCCGCCGGGCGGTAGACCCCCGCGGTGCCCAAAGTGGACTTGGACACCAGGTACGGCGTCCCGGCCCGGTCGACCAGGATCGCCTCCGTGTCATGTGGACCGTCCGGATAGGTCAGTCGGTAGAGCGTCGACGCGCCGTCCGGGGTGAGCGAGATCAGCGCCACCGTGGCGCGGTCCAGGTCGTTGTCACCGGTGTCGGACAACCAGAACGTGCCGTCCGGGCCGCGGCCGAGGTCCTCGACGTCGTAAGGGTCGATGGACCCGACGATCTCGCGCTCGACGGCGCAGTCCTTGGTGAGCACGAAGACGGTGGCCGCGGTGCCTCCGTCGTTGATGGCGTACCAGCGGTCGGCGTCGGCGACGAGGCCGGACAGCTCGGCCAGTCGCGGGTCGGCCATCGTGCACCGGACGACCGGCGCGGCCGGCGTCGGCTGAGCGGCTGCTGCCGGGGCCGGCAACGCCAGCCCCGGCAGCAGCGACGCTGCGAACAGCACACCCCGCACCCTGCACCTCCGTGACACGCTCGGCGGCTCACGGTAGCGCTAGCTGCGCAAACGTTCAGGCGGACGTGCCGTTGACCGAGAAGTTCTCCAACCTCCCGGCCAGGTCCGCCTTGACCTTGGCCTGCAGGACGGTGCCCTGCTCGGTGTGGCGCTCGACCAGCACCTCGCCCTCCCGGTGCACCCGCGCGACCAGCTCGCCACGCGTGTACGGGACCAGCACCTCGACCTCGACGCTCGGCCGCGGCACCAGCTCGGCGATCCGCTCGCGCAGCTCGTCGATCCCGACCCCGGTGTGCGCGGAGACGAACATCGCGCCGGGCAGCAGGTGGCGCAGCCGGGCCAGCGCCACCTCGTTGGCGGCGTCGACCTTGTTGACCACGACCAGCTCGGTGGGCAGCCGGTCCTCGCGGCGGTCGGCGATCTCGCCGAGCACCTCGCGGACCGCCTCGACCTGCCACTCCGGGTTGGCGTCGGAGCCGTCGACCACGTGCAGGATGAGGTCGGCGTCCGCCACCTCGTCCAAAGTGGACCGGAAGGCCTCGACCAGCTGGTGCGGCAGGTGCCGCACGAAGCCGACCGTGTCGGTGAGCGTGTAGGGCAGCCCGTCGGGCGTGGTGGTGCGCCGGACGGTGGCGTCCAGGGTGGCGAACAAGGCGTCCTCCACCAGGACCCCGGCCCCGGTCAGCGCGTTGAGCAGGCTGGACTTGCCGGCGTTGGTGTACCCGGCGATGGCGACGCTGGGGGTCTCGTTGGCGACCCGGCGGCCGCGCTTGGTCTCCCGCACCGTGCTCATCGCGGCGATCTCCTTGCGCAGCTTGGAGATCTTGTTCCGGATGCGCCGGCGGTCGGTCTCGATCTTGGTCTCACCGGGACCACGCAGACCCACGCCCGCGGTGCCGCCACCGGCGCGGCCACCGGCCTGCCGGGACAGCGCCGCACCCCACCCGCGCAGGCGCGGGAGGAAGTACTGCAGCTGGGCCAGCTCGACCTGGGCCTTGCCCTCCCGGGACCGCGCGTGCTGGGCGAAGATGTCCAGGATCAACGCCGTCCGGTCGATGACCTTGACCTTGAGCTTTTCCTCCAGCTGACGCAGCTGGCTGGGCGAGAGCTCGCCGTCGCAGATGACCGTGTCCGCGCCCGCGGACGCGACCACGCCGGACAGCTCCCGGACCTTGCCGGAGCCGACGTAGGTGGCGGGGTCGGGCCGGTCGCGGCGTTGCACCAGGCCGTCGAGCACCTGAGAGCCCGCGGTCTCGGCGAGCCTGGCCAGCTCGGCGAGCGACGCCTCGGACTGGGCGGCGGAGCCTTCGGTCCACACCCCGACCAGGACGACCCGCTCCAGCCGCAGCTGGCGGTACTCGACCTCGGTGATGTCGGACAGCTCGGTGGACAACCCGGCGACGCGGCGCAGTGCGGCGCGCTCCGAGAGCTCGAGTTCACCTGCAGAGAGCTCAGCCAGGTCAGTCAATCCGTCATCGGCTTGCCGCTGATTGAGATTCTCTGTCACGTGGTGGAACCCTCCCGGTTGTGCTGAATATGTGTTCATGCTCGCACGGTTCAGCGTCCAGATCGACCGGTTTTATTCCTCGATGGCGTTCCACCAGGCACGATCGAGCTCTCCGCGAGCCACGAAAGCGGCCGGTCCGGTGAGCGTTGCGCTGTGTTCTCCGATGCCGACGTGTACCCGGCCGCCGGGCACGAACACCTCCGCCGCACCGGTTTTCTCGCCCCGCCGGTGCAGGACGCCGGTGACCGCGGCGACCGTGCCGGTGCCACACGACCGGGTCTCCCCCACGCCGCGCTCGTGCACCCGCATGTGTAGCCGATCGGGGGCCTCGACCACGACGAACTCGACGTTGACGCCGTGCGGGAACACCTCGGGGTCGTAGCCCGGCCGGGTGGTGAGGTCGAGGTCGTCGAGCCGGTCGACCTCGCACACGAGGTGCGGGTTGCCGACGTCCACGGCGATCCCCTCGCGGGTGACGCCGGCGACGGTGGCGGTGGACTCGCCGGTGACCCGGGACGGGCCCATGTCGACCGCGACGTCGCCGTTGCGGTCGACGACCACCGCGCGGGCGCCGGCCCGGCTGCCGACCGGGAACTCGCCGGCGCTGACCAGCCCGGCGTCGACGAGGTAGCGGGCGAACACGCGGACGCCGTTGCCGCACATCTCGGCGATCGACCCGTCGGCGTTGCGGTAGTCCATGAACCACATGTCGTCATCCACGTCGGCCGGCCGGTGCTCGACGGCCTTGGCCCGCACGACCCGCAGCACGCCGTCCGCGCCGAGCCCGGCCCGCCGGTCGCACAGCGTGCGGACCCGGGCGGCGGTGAGGTCGAGCGACGCGTCGAGGTCGGGCAGCAGCACGAAGTCGTTCTCCGTGCCGTGGCCCTTGAGGAAGGGGATGCCGGACACGCCTTCAGGCTAACGCGCGGGCGGCCTCGGCCAGGTCCGGGCGGGCGGCGTCCAGCCAGTGGACGCGCTGGTCGCGGCGGAACCACGAACGCTGGCGGCGGACGAACCGACGCGTGAGCAGGGCGGTGGCGGCGGCCGCCACCGCCAGGTCGCCGTCGCCGTCCAGGGCGTCGACGACCTGCTGGTAGCCCAGCGCGCGGGAGGCGGTGCGGCCCTCCCGCAGGCCGAGCGGCAGCAGGGTGCGGACCTCGTCGACGAGGCCGTTGTCGAACATGCCGGTCACCCGCGTGTCGACGCGGCGGTCGAGCTGCTCGGTGTCGAGGTCGAGGCCGACCTGGACGGTGTCGTAGCGGGCCGGGCCGGGCTTGGGCATGGTCGCGGAGAAGGGGCGGCCGGTGAGCTCGATGACCTCCAGCGCACGGACGACGCGGCGGCCGTTCGACGGGAGGATCGCGGTGGCGGCGAGCGGGTCCTGGAGGGTGAGGCGGGCGTGCAGGGCCTCGGCGCCGACCCGGGCCAGCTCGTCCTCGAGGCGGGTGCGGATCTCGGGGTCGGTGCCGGGGAACTCGAGGTCGTCGAGGATCGCGCGGACGTAGAGGCCGGAGCCGCCGACGAGGATCGGCACCCGGCCTTTCTCGAGCAGGCGCTCGACGGTGGCGCGGGCGTCGCGCTGGTAGGCGGCCACCGATGCGGTCTCGGTGACGTCGAGGACGTCGAGCAGGTGGTGCGGGACGCCCCGGCGCTCGTCGGCGGTGACCTTGGCGGTGCCGATGTCCATGCCCCGGTAGAGCTGCATCGCGTCGGTGTTGACGATCTCGCCGCCGAGCGCCGCGGCGAGCGCGATGCCGAGCTGGGACTTGCCGGTGGCGGTGGGGCCGACGATCGCGACAGGCCTCATCGGACCGGGTCCCAGACCGCGAGGTGGTACGCCACGCCGAACGGCACGAGCTGGCGGGCCTCGACGCTCTTCCACCGCCGCCCGTCCGCGGCCGCCATTCCGGCGAGCACCTGCCAGGGCGCCCGGCCGGCCGCGCCGAGCTCGGCGGCGAGGACCGGGTCGATGGCGAGCAGCGCGTCGGGGTCGGCGGCGGCGAGGGCGGCGTGCACGGCGTCGTCGAACGCGGTCGCACGAGGGTCGGGGCGGCCGACCGCGCGCTCGCCGTGGCGGTGCGAGCCGTCGCCGAGGACGAGGAGGCCGACCGGCTCGTCGGTGGCGAGCCCGGCGCCGAACGCCTGGCACTCGTCGGGCGGCAGGTCGGGTGGGACGAGGTGGACCACGACCTCCTCGGCGCCGGCCTGCTCGCGCAGCCAACCGGCGACGAGCGCGGGCAGCGGCATCGTGGGGTCCGGCTCGGCGTGGTTGGCCGAGAGCCTGGTGACGACGTCGACGCCGTAGCCGCGGAACGTGCCGGCCTGGTCCTCGAGAAGGCGCGGCCCGCCGGGATCGGCGCCGACCGCGACCCAGCGGGGTGTCGCGGCGGCCAGCTCGCGCGCGACGGCGAGGCAGGCGTCGCGAACGACCCGCACGTCGGGGTCGTCGGCCACGACGAGCTCGGGCACCAGCAACGGCGGGTGCGGGGCGACGGCCACGCGCTCGATCACGGTGTCCGAGGCTACCCATTCGCCCGTGGAGGTGAACTCTCCGGGCTCGGTGCGTCACGCAGTGCATCCGAGGTCAACCGCGGAGTACCGGGGCGCGCCATGACCTGTTTGAATGCGCGCGGGTACCGCGCAGTTTCTACGGCCCATGGCGGGCCGGGTACCGACGTTGCCAGGCCCCGCGGGAGCGGGGCGCCCGTGGTGAGCGGGCAACGCAGGCGGGAGGAGCCGGCCATGACGGACACGGACAGGGACACGAGCCAGGACACAACCGCGACCCCGGTCGAGAGCTCGGCCGACAGCGTCGTCGGCGGTAACGGCAGTACCGTCACCGCCCCTGACCAGCAGCCGAGCGCAGAGCCCCAAGCCACCGAGACCACCACCGTCGACGCCGAGTCCGCCGCCACGGACACGGACGCCGCCACGGTCGCCGAGCCCGAGGCCACCGCCGCGCCCGAGGCCGAGCCCGCGGCACCAGCCGCGGAGGCCTCCGCACCTCCGGCCGAAACCGCGACAGACCCCGCGGCGACGACCGACTCCGGGGCCGCCGCACCGGAAGCCCCGGCCCCCGCCGAGGCAACGGCCGCGGCACCCGAGCCACCCGCGGCAGCCGTGCCCACGGCCCCGGCCACCGCATCGTTCGAAGCCACCGCACCTGTCGCTGAGGCCGAGGCCGCACCCGAGGTCGAGACCGCGGCACCCGCCGAGTCGGCCGCGGACGCCCCCGCACCCCCGGCCGAGCCTGCGGCAGCCGCCGCGCCGACGACCGACTCCGAGGCCGCCGCGCCCGAGGCCCCGTCCGCCGCGCCCGCCGCTGAGGCCACCGCATCTTCCGAAGCCACGGCATCTTCCGAAGCCATCGCATCGTCCGAAGCCGCGGCACCTGCTGCTGACGCAGAGGCCGCGGCACCCGAGGCACCCGCCGCCGACGCGCCCGTCCCGAGCGCAGAAGCGCCGGCCCCCGTGGTCGAGACGCCCGCGCCGCCGCCGTCGGTCGCTGTGCCGCAGACCGGGCCGCCCACCGCGGTGCCGGCCGGGCACGCACCCGCGGCCACCCCGGTCCCCGAGGCGTCGGCCAACCCGGGCAGGTGGGGTCGGGTCGACGCCGACGGCACCGTCTACGTCACGGCCGCCGACGGCGAGCGTGCGGTCGGCTCGTGGCATGCGGGTGAGCCGGCCGAGGGCCTGGCCCACTACGCGCGCCGGTTCGACGACGTGCGGACCGAGGTGGAGCTGCTCGCCGCGCGGCTCGCGGCCGGGTCCGGCGATCCGAAGCACACGCTGACCAGCGCGAAGCACGTCAAGGAGAGCCTGACCGACGCCGCGCTCGTGGGTGACCTCGCCGGGCTGGCCGCGCGGGTCGAGCACGTGCTGGCCACGGCGCAGGAGGCCGTCGAGTCGGTCAAGCACGCGCGGGACGAGGCGCGCGGCCAGGCGCTGGCCCGCAAGCAGGACCTCGTGGCGGAGGTCGAGAAGATCGCCGAGCAGTCGACCCAGTGGAAGGTCGCCGGCGACCGGCTGCGGACGATCCTCGACGAGTGGAAGACGATCAAGGGCGTCGACCGCAAGACCGACGACCAGCTGTGGAAGCGGTTCTCCAAGGCCCGCGACACGTTCAACCGGCGGCGCGGCTCGCACTTCGCGGACCTCGACCGGCAGCGGTCGGCGGCCAAGGAGCGCAAGCAGGAGCTGGTGAAGCTGGCCGAGGAGATCTCCGAGTCCGACGACTGGGGTCCCACCGCGGCGCGCTACCGCGACCTGATGACCGAGTGGAAGGCCGCCGGCCGCGCGCCGAAGGAGGCCGACGACACGCTGTGGCAGCAGTTCCGCGCCGCGCAGGACAAGTTCTTCAGCCGGCGCTCGGCCGTGTTCAACGAGCGGGACGCCGAGCTGGTGGACAACGCCAAGCGCAAGGAGGCGCTGCTCAGCGAGGCGGAGAAGATCAACCCGCAGGGCGACCTCGACGCGGCCCGGGCGCAGCTGCACCGGATCCAGGAGCGCTGGGACGAGGTCGGCAAGGTGCCCCGCGAGCGGATCCGCGAGTTCGAGGGCAAGCTCCGCGCGATCGAGGACCGCGTCCGCAACGCCGCCGACGCCCAGTGGCGCAAGACCGACCCGGAGGCCGAGGCGCGCGCGGCGCAGTTCCGCGAGCGGGTCGAGCAGTTCGAGGCGCAGGCAGCGAAGGCCCGAGCGGCAGGCGACAAGCGCCGCGCCGAGCAGGCCGAGGCCCAGGCCGCCCAATGGCGCGAATGGCTCGCCGCCGCGGAGAACGCGGTAGCCAGCCGCTGAGCTGACGCACGACGGCGCCTTCGCCCACCCGGGTGGAGGCGCCGTCTCGCGTTCGAGCGGTCAGGCGTCGGGCTCGGTGTCCGGGCGCGACCAGGCCGTGCGGAACCACTGGATCGCGATCGCCACCATCGCTATCTCCGCGATCACCAGGCCGATCCCCAGGTCGCCACCGGAGGACTGGCGCGACCAGATGGCCAGCACGCCGTCCACCGACGCGAACCAGCCGCCCAGCGCGCACACCCAGGTGAGCGCCCACCGCCGCGTGGTGAGGGCCAGGGCCGAGGCCAGCACGCCGAACAACACCGACGTCGCCGCGAACAGTCTCGGGACCATGCTCGCCTTGCCCACCGCGTCGCCGGACCCGGTGCCCAGCAGCACGTCCCAGCCGGTGGCGCCGTCCATCCACGGCAGGATCTGCCCGACGATCAGCACGAACACCGCGACCGCGATGACCACGGCCCGGCCGCCGAGCTCCACCGACCGGGCGGCCCGCCGCTCGACACCATCGATCTCGTCGCGCAGGCCGGCGAGGTCGCGCTCGTCGGCGGGACCCGGCTCGCCGCCCGTCGAGCCGGTCATCGGACTGCGCATCCCGCCACCTGCTCGGTGGAGACAGCGGGCGGGCCGAACGACGGCAGACCCAGCCCGACACCGGGCGTCCGCGGCCGCACGCCCTCCTCCGCGTTGTCCCCCGCCCTGGTCCGCCGGTGCGCGACGAGCGGACCGTCGGCGACGAGGTGGTGCGGCGCGGCGTAGGTGACCGTGGCGTGCACGACGTCACCGGGGCGCACCGACCGGTCCACCACATCACCCGCCGGCGTGAAGTGCACCAGCCGCCCGTCCCGCGACCGGCCGGACAGCCGCGCGGTGTCGGCGTCCTTGCGGCCCTCGCCGGTGGACACCAGCACCTCGACCGTGGCCCCGACCAGCGCGCGGTTCTGCGCCCAGGACGCCTCCTCCTGCACCGCGATCAGCCGGTCGAAGCGCTCCTGGACGACCTCCTTCGGCAGCTGGCCGGGAAGCGAGGCGGCCGGCGTGCCGGGCCGCTTGGAGTACTGGAAGGTGAACGCGCTCGAGAACCGGGCGGCCCGCACCACGTCCAGCGTCTGCTGGAAGTCGTCCTCGGTCTCGCCGGGGAAGCCGATGATGATGTCGGTGGTGATGGCCGCGTCGGGCATGGCCGCGCGCACGTTGTCGATGATCGACAGGTACCGCGCGGACCGGTAGGACCGGCGCATCTCCTTGAGCACCCGGTCCGAGCCGGACTGCAGCGGCATGTGCAGCTGGTGGCACACGTTGGGCGTCTCGGCCATCGCCGCGATCACGTCGTCGGTGAAGTCCTTCGGGTGCGGCGAGGTGAACCGGACCCGCTCGAGCCCGTCGACCGTGCCGCAGGCGCGCAGCAGCTTGCCGAACGCGAGCCGGTCGCCGAACTCGACGCCGTAGGAGTTGACGTTCTGGCCGAGCAGCGTCACCTCGAGCACGCCCTCGGCGACCAGGGCCCGCACCTCGGCGAGCACGTCGCCGGGCCGGCGGTCCTTCTCCCGGCCGCGCAGCGACGGCACGATGCAGAACGTGCAGGTGTTGTTGCACCCGACCGAGATCGACACCCAGCCGGCGTGCGCCGAGTCGCGCCGCGCGGGCAGCGCGGAGGGGAACGTCTCGAGCGACTCGAGGATCTCCACCTCCGCCTGCTCGTTGTGCCGGGCGCGGTCGAGCAGCACCGGCAGCGCGCCGATGTTGTGCGTGCCGAACACGACGTCCACCCACGGCGCCCGGCGCACGATGTCGCCGCGGTCCTTCTGCGCGAGGCAGCCACCGACGGCGATCTGCATGCCGGGGTTGGCGAGCTTCGCCGGTCGCAGGTTGCCGAGGTTCCCGTACAGCTTGTTGTCGGCGTTCTCCCGGACGGCGCAGGTGTTGAGCACCACGACGTCGGGCATGGCGCCCTCGGTGGCCGGCGCGTAGCCCGCGTCCTCGAGCAGGCCGGCCAGCCGCTCGGAGTCGTGCACGTTCATCTGGCAGCCGAACGTCCGGACCTGGTAAGTACGAGTGCTCATCTCAACTGTCGAGCCTACCGGTGTGACCGAGTTGAGACCTTGGGTGTGGTGTAACCGGCATGATTCGGACGCCGAGTGGGGGTAAGTTTCCGCCATTACCTGGCCGCTAGTCTCGACACCTGCCTTGATCGCGCGCTGTGGAGGATTGATGACCGAAGCGAACACCGCACCACCGATGATCCGGATGGTCGAGGTGGACAAGTTCTTCGGCCCCCTGCACGTGCTCAAGAACATCACCATCGAGGTGCCCCGCGGCCAGGTAGTCGTGGTGCTCGGTCCGTCCGGTTCGGGCAAGTCGACGCTGTGCCGGGCGATCAACCGGCTGGAGCCGATCAACTCGGGTGTCATCGAGATCGACGGCAAGCCGCTGCCCGCCGAGGGCCGCGAGCTCGCCAACCTGCGGGCCGACGTCGGCATGGTGTTCCAGTCGTTCAACCTCTTCGCGCACAAGTCGATCGTCGACAACGTCATGCTCGCGCCCATGAAGGTGCGCAAGACGCCGAAGTCCGACGCCCGGCGCACCGCGATGGAACTGCTCGAGCGGGTGGGTATCGCCAACCAGGCGGACAAGTACCCCGCGCAGCTCTCCGGCGGCCAGCAGCAGCGCGCGGCCATCGCCCGCGCCCTGGCCATGCGCCCCAAGGTCATGCTCTTCGACGAGCCGACCTCGGCGCTCGACCCGGAGATGATCAACGAGGTGCTCGACGTGATGAGCACGCTTGCCGAGGAAGGCATGACCATGCTCGTGGTCACCCACGAGATGGGCTTCGCCCGCAACGCCGCGAACCGCGTGGTGTTCATGTCCGACGGCGACATCGTCGAGGACTCCACGCCGAACGAGTTCTTCACGGCGCCGAAGTCCGCGCGGGCCAAGGACTTCCTCAGCAAGATCCTCACGCACTGACGAGTACGCACAGATGACGGGACCCGCGTCGCGAACGTGTCGCGGGTGGACAGATCGGAAGGGACGACATGCGGTTCAGCCGAGTACTGCGTGCGGGTGCGGTCGCCGTGGCGGCCGGCCTGGCGCTCGCGGCCTGCGGCAGCGGCAACAGCGGCAGCGGGGGCGGCGGTGGCGGCGGTGGCGGTAGCAACCCGTCGTTGACCATCGGCATCAAGTTCGACCAGCCGGGCCTCGGCCAGAAGACGCCGAGCGGCTACGAGGGCTTCGACGTGGACGTGGCGACCTACATCGCCAAGGAACTCGGCGTCGACGCGAGCAACATCGACTGGGTCGAGGCCAAGTCGGCCGACCGCGAGACGCTGATCAAGAACGGTGACGTCGACTTCATCGTCGCCACCTACTCGATCACCGACAAGCGCAAGGCGGAGATCGACTTCGCGGGGCCGTACTTCGTCGCCCACCAGGACCTGCTGGTCCGCAAGGACGAGACCTCGATCACGGGGCCGGACTCGCTGAACGGCAAGAAGCTGTGCTCGGTCACCGGCTCCACCTCCGCCCAGCGGGTGAAGGACGAGTTCGCCGGCAAGGTCGACCTGCAGCAGTACGGCGGCTACTCGGAGTGCCTGACGGGCCTCGAGAGCGGCGCGGTCGACGCGCTCACCACCGACGACACGATCCTCGCCGGCCTCGCGGCCGCGAACGAGGGCAAGTTCAAGCTCGTCGGCAAGGGCTTCAGCGACGAGAACTACGGCGTCGGCCTGAAGAAGGGCGACACCGCCCAGCGCGACAAGATCAACGCCGCCATCCAGAAGATGGAGGAGAGCGGCGCGTGGGCGGCCGCGGTGGAGAAGCACCTCGGCCCGGCCGGCTACCCGACGCCGAAACCGCCGGCGATCACCGAGAAGTAGTAGTTCGAGTCCAGAGGACAACGCGATGGCGCGTCGTGCGAACGACGCGCCATCGCCCACACATGGCGAGGGTGCGATAGGCCGTGCTCGACTTCCTCAGCAAATACGACGTGCTGGGTGCGTTCTGGGTGAACGTGCAGCTCACGGTCTACTCGGCGATCGGCGCCCTGATCTGGGGCACGATCCTGGTGGCGATGCGGGTCAGCCCGGTCCCCGTCATGCGGGCGTTCGGGACCGCCTACGTCAACATCGTCCGCAACACACCGCTGACCGTGATCATCGTGGCCACCTCGCTCGCGCTGAACCAGACCCTCGGCATCACGCTGGCCGGTAAGACGTTCGACCAGCAGGGCTTCCGGCTCGCGGTGCTCGGCTTCATCGCCTACACCTCGACGTTCGTGTGCGAGTCTCTGCGCGCGGGCATCAACACCGTGCCGGTCGGCCAGGCCGAGGCGGCCCGGGCGCTGGGCCTCGGCTTCAACCAGGTGCTGGGCATCGTCGTGCTGCCGCAGGCGTTCCGCTCGGTGGTGGCGCCGCTGGCCAGCGTGCTGATCGCGCTGACGAAGAACACCACGGTGGCCGCCGCGATCGGGGTCAGCGAGGCCGCGCTGCTCATGCGCGAGATGATCGAGAACGAGAGCGACGCGCTGTTCCTGGTCGCCGCGATGTTCGCGCTCGGCTTCGTGATCCTGACCCTGCCGACCGGACTGATTCTCGGTTGGGTGGCCAAGAAGGTGGCGGTGAAGCGATGAGCGCCCCCTCGGTTCTCTACGACGCGCCGGGGCCCAAGGCCAAGGCACGCAACGCTCTCTACACCATCCTGTTCGCCGTCGTGTTCGTCGCCGTGGCTTGGTGGATCCTGTCCACGATGGCCGACAAGGACCAGCTGGCCTGGGCCAAGTGGAGCCCGTACCTCGCCGGTACCGAGGCGTGGACCACCTACCTGCTGCCCGGCCTGCGGAACACGCTCACCGCGGCCGGCCTGTCGATCCTGATGGCGCTGCCCATCGGTGCGGTCTTCGGCATCGCGCGGCTGTCCGACCACTGGTGGATCGCCAGGCCCGCCGGCGTGCTGGTGGAGTTCTTCCGCTCGATCCCGGTGCTGCTGCTGATGTTCTTCGCCTTCACGCTGTACTCGCACTTCACCGACATCGGCCGCGACATCCGGCCGCTGTACGCGGTGTGCACCGGTCTGGTCATCTACAACTCGTCGGTGATCGCCGAAGTGGTCCGGGCCGGCATCCTGTCCCTGCCCGTGGGCCAGAGCGAGGCCGCGCTCGCGGTGGGCCTGCGCAAGGGCCAGCTGATGCGGAGCATCCTGCTGCCGCAGGCGGTGACGGCGATGCTGCCGGCTCTCGTGAGCCAGCTGGTGGTCATCGTGAAGGACACCGCGCTCGGTGGCGCGCTGCTCAACTTCCCGGAGCTGATGGCCCAGGCCCGGCCGGCGCAGTCGTACTACAACGCGAACGTCATCGCCACGCTGGTCGTCATCGCGGCCATCTTCTTCGTGATCAACTCGCTGCTCTCGTGGTTCGCGTCGTGGCTGGAGAAGTGGCTGCGCGGCCGCACGAAGGGCTCCGGCACCGTCGTCGGCTCTGGGATGATCGAGGAGCAGGCGCCGGGCATGCACATAACAGACGCCAAGACCCCCTGACGACCTTCCGCGAACGGGATGTTCCAGGGGACGCCCCGTTTTTGCCGCCCCGAACGCCGAAGAGGGCGCCCCCACGGTGGGAGCGCCCTCTGGGGTCCGGTGTGGACGGCTAGTGCTTCTTGCTGCCGCGCCGGAACAGCTGGTTGCCCAGCCACACGAGCGGGTCGTACTTCTCGTCGGCGACGCGCTCCTTCAGCGGGATCAGCGCGTTGTCGGTGATCTTGATGTGCTCGGGGCAGACCTCGGTGCAGCACTTGGTGATGTTGCAGAAGCCGAGACCGTGCTCCTCCTGTGCGTCCCGCACCCGGTCCTCGGTGTCCAGCGGGTGCATCTCCAGCTCGGCCACCCGCATGAGGTAGCGCGGGCCGGCGAAGTTCTCCTTGTTCTCCTCGTGGTCACGGATGACGTGGCAGGTGTTCTGGCACAGGAAGCACTCGATGCACTTGCGGAACTCCTGCGAGCGCTCGACGTCCTGCTGCTTCATCCGGTACTCGCCGAGGCCGAGCTCCTTCGGCGGCGCGAACGACGGGATCTCGCGGGCCTTCTGGTAGTTGTACGACACGTCGGTGACGAGGTCGCGGACGACCGGGAAGGTGCGCAGCGGGGTGACCGTGATGGTCTCCTCCTCGGTGAACACCGACATCCGGGTCATGCACATCAGCCGCGGCTTGCCGTTGATCTCCGCCGAGCACGAGCCGCACTTGCCGGCCTTGCAGTTCCAGCGGACGGCGAGGTCGGGCGCCTGGGTGGCCTGCAGGCGGTGGACGATGTCGAGCACCACCTCGCCCTCGTTCACCTCGACGATGTAGTCCTGCAGCTCGCCGGAGTCGTCGTCACCCCGCCACACCTTGAAGTTGGCCTTGTAACTCACGATGCCTCCTCGCAGGCTCGGTGGCACCGCTCGCGGTCACCCTGTATCAATGATTCGCTCGCAAGCTCGCTCATGACCCCGTCCTCCCCGTGTGCTGGGCGAGCTCTTCCTCGGTGTAGTACTTCTCCAGCTCGGAGATCTCGAAGAGCTCCAGCAGGTCCGGCCGCATCGGCTCCTGCTGCTTCTGCGTGACCGTCGCCGCCGTGCCGTCCGGTGTGGACGAGCAGACCAGCAGCTTGTTGCGCCACTTGGGATCCATGCCCGGGAAGTCCTCGCGGGTGTGCCCGCCGCGGCTCTCGGTGCGGATCAGCGCGGCCCGCGCGACGCACTCGCTGACCAGCAGCATGTTGCGCAGGTCGAGCGCGAGGTGCCAGCCGGGGTTGAACTCGCGGCGCCCCTCGACGGCCACGTTGCGGACCCGGGACTTGAGCTCCTCCAGCTTGTCCAGCGCCTGCTGGACCTCCCCCTCCCGGCGGATGATGCCGACGAGGTCGTTCATCGACTGCTGGAGCTCGGAGTGGATCGAGTACGGGTTCTCCGCCTGACCGCTGCTGGGCCAGTCGAACGGCACGACCGCGCGGTGCGCCGCCGAGTCCACGTCGGACTCGGAGATCTTCGGCCGCTGGTCGAGCGAGTCCACATAGGCCACCGCGCCTTCGCCGGCGCGGCGGCCGAACACGATCAGGTCGGACAGCGAGTTGCCGCCCAGCCGGTTGGACCCGTGCATGCCGCCGGCGACCTCACCGGCCGCGAACAGGCCCGGCACGGTCGAGGACGCGGTGTCCGGGTCGACCTCGACGCCACCCATGACGTAGTGGCAGGTGGGGCCGACCTCCATCGGCTGGCTGGTGATGTCCACATCGGCCAGTTCCTTGAACTGGTGGTACATCGACGGCAGCCGCCTGCGGATCTCCTCGGCGGGCAGCCGGCTCGCGATGTCGAGGAACACGCCGCCGTGCGGTGAGCCGCGGCCCTCCTTGACCTCGGAGTTGATGGCGCGGGCCACCTCGTCCCGGGGCAGCAGGTCGGGGGTCCGGCGGTTGTTGTCCTGGTCGTTGTACCAGCCGTCGGCCTCCTGCTCGGTCTCGGCGTACTGCCCCTTGAACACGTCGGGGACGTAGCCGAACATGAAGCGCTCGCCCTTGGAGTTCTTCAGCAC
>NZ_DASWSJ010000204.1:0-9562 GCF_036402745.1 Actinophytocola sp.
CTACCAGCGGACCGGCACTTCCTCCAGGCCACCGACGAGCAGTCCTTCGTGTGCGCGCAGCTTCTCCACCGGCACCGCCAGCTCGAGCGTGGGCAACCGGTCCAGCAGGAGCTCGAGCGACACCTGCAGCTCGGTGCGCGCAAGCGACGCGCCGAGGCAGGAGAAGTGCCCGCCGCCGAACGTGACGTGCGAGTTCGGGGCGCGGCGCAGGTTCATGGTCTCGGCGTCGGCGAACACCGCCTCGTCGCGGTTCGCCGCGCCCAGGTGGCAGATCACCGTGGTCCCGGCGGGCAGGGTGCGGTCGGACAGCTCGACACCTCGCCGCCGAAGAGCCCACCCTCCTCGTCGTCGCTGATCCGGGCGGCCTCGGCGGTGTCGAGCTGGCGCTGGAACCGCGGGTCGAACAGCACCGCGCGGACGTCCTCGTGCCGGGTGAGCAGCACCGCCTCGTCCCCACTGGCCAAGCGGATCCGCGCGGCGGGACACTCGGCCCGCAGCCGCGCCCACTCCGGCGAGGCCTCGAGCGCCGACGGGTTGGGCAGCGGGTAGTCCAGAACGATGTCGTCGCGCTCGCCCATCGATGAACCTCCGTAGCCGCGCCCTGCGACGAGAGTCTCGGAGGCGGCCCCCGACATCAACGGTCGCCCGCGGATCCTCGAGCGTGTCTCGACCCCTGCCGCACCGCCCGCGTGAGGGGCCACGATCCGGTAACGACGCCGGCGAGGTGCCGGCGCGCCGGTTACCTGCCGGATGTCCGGGTACCAGGTGAAATGGCAGAGTTCAGAGCATTCACGGTTACCTTGTGCCTGGCGATGGTCGCCGCCGTGCCCGCGTGCACGGCCAGCGGCGAGGCGCCCCACACCGACCCGCCGGCGACCGTGTCGGACGAGGGATACGCCGACGTGGTCGAACGCCTGAGTCCCAGCGTCGTGACGCTCCAGACGAACGACGGTCTGGGCAGCGGGGTCGTCCTGCGGCAGAACGTGGTGGTCACCAACGCACACGTCGTCGGCAAGGCGGCGGACCTCACGGTCGTCTACGCCGACGGCAACCAGTCAGCGGCCACCGTGCTCGCCTCCGACACGGTCACCGACCTCGCCGTCGTGCGGACGGAACGCGGAAACCTTCCCGTGCCCACGTTCCGCTCCGAGCTGCCCCGCCCCGGCGAGCCGGCCCTCGCCATCGGCAGCCCGCTGGGCTTCCAGAACTCCGTGACCGCGGGCGTGATCTCCGGCCTGCACCGCGACATTCCCGGTTCGGCGGCGCGGAGCCAGTCCCTCGTCGACCTCGTCCAGACCGACGCACCGATCTCGCCGGGCAACTCCGGCGGCGGCCTCCTCGACGCCGACGGGTACGTCATCGGCATCAACGAGGCCTACCTCCCGCCCTCGACCGGGGCGGTGTCCCTCGGCTTCGCCATCCCGTCCGCGACGGTGCTCGACGTCGCCGAGCAGCTCCTCACGGCTGGCACGGCCGTGCATCCCTACCTCGGTGTGTCGCTGCGCCAGCTCACCCCGGCCATCCGCGACCAGCTCGGCCTGCACGTCGACCACGGCGTGGTGGTCACCGCCGTCGACAAGAACGGACCGGCGGCGGCGGCCGGCGTGCGACCCGGCGACGTCATCACCGACTTCGACGGCACGCCGGTGCGCACGGTCGAGGACCTGCAGACCGCGCTGCGCAAGAAGAAGCCGGGCGACTCCGCCAAGCTCGTCGTCGTCCGCAACGGCGAACGCCGGGACCTCACCGTGCGGGTGGGCTCCCGCTAGAGCGGCGGCGTGACCTACACGCCGACCCGGCGGAACAGTTGACCGAACGCCGACTGGCCTCGCGCGCCACTCTCCCCCGTTCATGAATCGCGCCGGAATTCGGCTCCATTTCCACTGGAAATGGCCACTCTGAAGCTGGCGTCGACGGTCCCGACCTGCGGGTTCCCTACATATCCCGCCAGCGCGAGGAGGATTCCACCGGCGGCACGTCATTCCGCGCGGGTAATCACCGAGGTATTTTCCCAGTTGTCGCCTCTGCAACGGCTCTGCGGTGGCTCTGTTGTGGCGACGACGACGCATGGGGGCGCATCCCATTCGCACGGCCCGTGATCCCGCGTACTTCCCTGGAGGCGCAACATGATCGGCTTCAGCACGACCCCCAGCACGCAGATCGACAGCCGGGGTGGCCGGTGCATGTACTCGCAGCTGGACCACCTGCGCGCGCAGGGGCCGGCCGTCGCCGTCGAGCTGCCGGAGGGCTTCTCCGCCTGGGTGGCCACCCGCGGCGACGTCGTCCGGCAGCTGCTGCTGCATCCCGGCGTGTCGCGGAACCTCAAGAAGAACGTGCCGACGTACGAGCCGGGCGAGGTGCCGTGGCTGTCGCCGTGGGTGGACGTCGAGTCCATGTCCACCGCGGAGGGCCGCGACCATCAGAGACTCCGGCGGCTGGTCGCCCCCGCGCTCACGCCGAAGCGCATCGACGCGATGCGCCCGCACCTGGAGAAGATCGCCGCCGGCCTGCTGGACGACCTGGCGACCCGCCCGGCCGACGAGCCGCTGGACCTGCACGTCGGGTACTCCCAGCAGCTGCCCACCAGGATGATCTGCGACCTGTTCGGCGTGCCGGACGACCTGCGGCCCGAGGTGCTGCGGATCCTGCGCGTGGTGCTGAACACCGACAACGTGCCGGAGGAGGAGTCCGCCGCGGTGTTCACCGACATGAACGTCGCGATGCGGATCCTCATCAACGGCAAGCGGGAGAACCCCGGCGACGACCTGACGAGCTTCCTGCTGGCCGCCCGCGTCGAGGGCGAGGAGCCGCTCGGCGAGCAGGAGCTGGTGGACATGCTCCTGCTGCTCATCGGCGGCGGCAGCCAGACCACCGTGTCGCTGATCGACCACACCGTGCGCGAGCTGCTCGCCAACCCCGACCAGCTGGCCGCGCTGCGGGCCGACCCGCGGCGCTGGCCGGAGGCGGTCGAGGAGTCGCTGCGCGTGCACTGCCCGGTGTCGTCGCTGCCGATGCGCTGGGCCAAGGAGGACATCGACCTCGGCGAGGGCGTGGTGATCCGCAAGGGCGACGCCATCCTGATCAACTACCTCGCCCACGGCCGCGACCCCGAGGTCCACGAGAACCCGCACGTCTTCGACATCGACCGCGCGGACAAGGAACACATCGCCTTCGGCGCCGGCCCGCACTTCTGCCCCGGCGCCCGCCTCGCCCGGCTCGAGGCCGCCGTCGCCGTGCCCGCGCTGTTCGAGCGCTTCCCCGACCTCGCGCTCGCCGTCGCGCCGGCCGACGTCCAGTCGCTGCACTCGTTCATCGCCAACGACGTCGCCGCGCTGCCGGTACTGCTGCGCCACCGGGCCGTCAAGGCCGCGTGACGGACGAACGAACACGGGGAAGGGTCGTACCGATGGGAGACGACAGCCTGGTCGGCAGAAGCCGGCGGCTGCTCGACGAGGCGCGGTACCTGACGATGGCCACGGTGTCCACCGGCGGCCAGCCGTGGGCGGCGGTGCTGCAGTACGCGTGGCTCGCCGGCCCGCTGCGGTTCCTGTTCGGCTCGGCGATCCAGTCCCGGCACAGCCGTGACATCGCCACCCGGCCGCGGATCAGCGGATCGCTGTTCGTGGCCGGGGACGCCCTGATGGCCGTGGACGGCGCCCAGTTCAGCGGCACCTGCCGCGAACTGTCCACAGAGGAGGTCGCGCGCTACCACGCCACGTTCTACGACGCGGTGCTGCCCGACGCGCGCGACCGTGCCGAGTGGACACTGCCGCCGTCGGCGCTGCTCCCGCCCGCGGAGCACCGGCTGTACCTGATCGAGGTCGACCAGTGGTGGCTGGTCGACACGCGCACCTGGGCCGAGGACCGGATCGACCGCCGGGTCCAGGTGTCGCTGGCGGGCCTGTCCCACACGTGACCGTGGGGCCGAGGTCACCCCGCCGAAGTCAGCACGCCGAGGTCAGCCCGCCGAGGTCAGCCCGCCGAGGTCAGGCCCTCGGCGAGGGTGTCCCAGAAGGCGGTCTCGAGCGCGCTGACGATGCGTGCCGTCCGCACGGCCTCGTCGGGGCTCTCCCCGCCCGCGATGCCGGCGGCGGCCACCGCCGCGGCGTGGTCGAGCAGCTCCGGCGGGGTCTCGGCGAAGAACAGGAAGTGGCCGACCGCCTCCTCGGTGAGCCCGTACCGGGAGCGCAGCGCGGCGGCCACGCGCGCGTAGGTGCCGCCGGACTCGTCCACGTTCGCCAGCAGCGCCAGCGCCATCGAGCTGCTGGACCCGAACACCGCGACCTGGGTCAGGTAGGCGGGGTAGGCCTGCGCGAGCGGCAGCGGCTCGTACGCCTCCAGCTCCGCCTCTCCCATCCCCACCGCGGTGGCGAAGTCCAGCAGCAGCCGCAACGCCTCCGCCTCGCCCTGCGCCAGCGCCAGGAACAACTCACCCGCCGGCGGGGCGGGGAAGCGGGACGCGAGCAGGGCCTGGCTGCGCTGGTCGCTGCCCACCAGCCGGTACAGCTCGCCCGCCAGCCACCCGAGCCGTTCGGCCGGCACCGCGCCCGCCTCGAGCAGGTCGAGGAACCGGTTGCCCGTCGCCTGCTTGGCGATCTCGCGCTGCGCGCGTGCCACGAGGCCCGCGATGTCGTCGTTCATCGTCGTATACCAGCATCGGGTATCACCGGGTGTCCAGGCCCGCAAGCCCGCGGCGAGTGCGGCACCAGTGGGACGCAAGGGCTTCTTGCCACGCTCGAAGCGAGCACCGCGCCGACCGCTTCCATACCCGTACCCCGGTAGGGTACCGTCGGATCCCGACGAACGGACCATTTGCCCACGAAGGGAACATCGATGTCCTCTGCGAACACCTCAGCCGAGCCACGAGCCGGTCGCAGGGAATGGCTGGGACTGGGACTGCTGGTGCTTCCCTCGTTCCTCCTGTTCATGATGCTCACGATCCTGTTCCTCGCGATTCCGCACATCGCCGCGGACCTGAACCCCAGCAGCACCGAGATGCTGTGGATCCTGGACATCTACGGCTTCACGATGGCGGGTTTCCTGGTCACCATGGGCACCCTGGCCGACCGGATCGGCCGGCGGCGGTTGCTGATGATCGGCGCGGCCGTGTTCGGCATCGTGTCCGTCGCCGCCGCGTTCACCGGCGATCCGTCGCTGATGATCTTCTGGCGCGCGGTTCTCGGCATCGCGGCCGCCACCCAGATGCCGTCCACCCTGGGCCTGATCTTCACCATGTTCCAGGACGCGAAGCAGCGGGGGGTCGCGATCGGCGTCTGGGCCGCCGGCATCTCCGCGGGCGTCGCACTCGGCCCGCTGCTGAGTGGTGTGCTGCTGGAGGCCTTCTCGTGGCGGGCGACCTTCCTGGTCGCCGTGCCCGTCATGGCGATCGTCGTGATCGGCGCCCCGCTGCTGCTGCCCGAGCACCGCGACGCGAACGCCGGCAAGCTGGACCTGGTCAGCGTGGCGCTGCTGCTCGCGACGCTGCTGCCGTTCATCTACGGCGTCAAGACGCTGGCCAAGGACGACTCGCTCGGCGTCGCGCTCGGCACCATCGTGGCCGGCGTCGCCTTCGGGACCTGGTTCGTCATCCGCCAGCTGCGCTCCTCCTCGCCGCTGCTCGACGTCCGGCTGTTCGCCAACCGCACGGTCAGCGGCGCGCTCGGCGTGTTCGTCCTGGCCGCCGCCGGCATGGGCGGCGTGTACCTGATGTTCACCCAGTACCTGCAACTGGTCGCGGACCTCTCGCCGCTGCGGGCCGGTTTCGCGATCCTGCCGGCGGCGGTCCTGCTGGTCGGCGTGTCGATGTTCTCGCCGATCCTCGCGCGGCGGGTGCGCCCGGGCAACGTCATCGCGGGCGGCCTGGCCATCCAGGTGATCGGCTACCTGATGCTCACCCAGGTCGACAGCACGGCCGGGCTGCCGCTGCTGATCGCGGGCTTCATCGTGCTCTACCCGGCGGTCAACCCGGCCATGGCACTCACCACCGACCTGGTCGTCGGCTCGGTGCCGCCGGAGAAGGCCGGCGCGGCGTCGGGCCTGAGCACCACCGCGAACGACCTGGGCATCTCGCTGGGTATCGCGCTCATCGGCAGCATCGGCGTGGCGACCTACCGCGGCCAGGTCGACGGCACCCTGCCCGCGAACCTGCCGGCGGAGGTGGCCGCGGCCGCCAAGGACAGCCTCGACGGCGCGGTGTCCGCGGCGAGCGGGCTGTCCGCGGACCTGAGCACGGCGGTCCTGGAACCGGCGCGGGCGGCGTTCACCAGCGGGCTCAACCTCGGCGCCGTGGTCGCCGCGGTCATCGCCGCGGCGGCCGCGATCCTTGCCGCGGTCCGGCTCCGGCACGTGCCGCCGACCGGTAAGGCCGCGGCCGACGCGAAGGCCGCTGAGCAGACGGAGGCCGCCGACGCGAAGGCCGACACGACGGGCGACACGACGGCCGACGCCGGGCAGCCGGTCGCCGAAACGGACGCGGTGTAAGGAGCTCGGCCGGGTGGTCCCGTCGGCGGGGCCGCCCGGCCGCGTCGTCAGCAACCGACCGGCGGAGGCCGATATGTCTACTGTGGAGGGTCTGGAGAGTTTCGGCAGGGAGCTGCTCCTCGGCCGGTTGCGGCTGGACCTGCTGGACCCGCTGCCGAGCCCGGTCCCGGCGCTGGACGCGGAGAGCGAGGCGTTCCTCACCCGGCTCCGCGAGTTCTGCGTGGACAAAGTGGACGGTCGGCTGATCGAGCGCGAGGACCGGGTGCCCGACGAGGTCGTCAACGGGTTGAAGGACATCGGCGCGTTCTCCGTCCGGATCCCGAAGGAGTACGGTGGGCTCGGCCTGCCCGGCATCTGCTACCACCGGATGCTGATGATCGTCAACACCGTCCACTCCGCACTCGGCGAGCTGCTCGCCGCGCACCAGGCCATCGGGCTGCCGCAGCCGGTCCGGCTGTTCGGCACCGAGGAGCAGAAGCGCGAGTTCCTGCCGCGGTGCGTGCGGGAGATCTCCGCGTTCACCCTCACCGAGCCCGACGTCGGCAACGACCCGTTCCGCATGCGCACCACCGCCGTGCCCGGCCCCGGCGGCGGTTACACGCTCAACGGCGTCAAGTCGTGGGCCACCAACGGGGTCGTCGCGGACCTGCTGGTCGTCATGGCCATGGTGCCCGGGTCCGGCGAGGGTCCGGGTGGGATGACCGCGTTCGTGGTCGAGGCCCGCTCCCCCGGCGTCACCGTCGAGCACCGCGGCGCGTTCCTCGGGCTGCGCGGCCTGGAGAACGGGGTCATCCGGCTGCACGACGTCGTGGTCCCGGCCGGCAACCGGATCGGCGCGGAGGGCAAGGGCCTGGAGGTCGCGCTCTGCGCGCAGGACACCGGGCGACTCTCGCTGCCCGCCGTGTGTGCCGCGGCGGCCAAGTGGAGTCTGAAGATCGCGCGCGAGTGGTCGCGGGTCCGCGTGCAGTGGGACCGGCCGATCGGCGAGCACGAGGCGGTGGCCGGCAAGATCGCCTTCATCGCCGCCACGGCGTTCGCCCTCGAGGCCATCGTGGAGGTGTCCGGCAGGCACGCCGACGCCGGGCTCGTCGACACCGGCATGGAGGCGGAGCTCGCGAAGCTGTACGCGTCGGAGAAGGCGTGGCTCGTCGCCGACGAGCTGCTGCAGATCCGCGGCGGCCGCGGCTACGAGACCGCGGAGTCGGCCGCCGCGCGGGGTGAGCGCGGGGTGCCGGTGGAGCAGCTCCTGCGCGACCTGCGGGTGGGCCGGATCTTCGACGGGTCGACCGAGGCGCTGCGCGGGTTCATCGCCCAGGAGGCGCTGGCCGGCCTCGAGTCCGTGGCCGACCGGTCGAGCTTCGGGGGCGCGCCACGGGTCGGCGCCTGGTACGCGCGGGCGCTGCTGGGACTCGCGGCGGGTCGTGGCCCCTCGCCCGGGTTCGACGAGTTCGGGCCGCTGGCGGCGCACCTGCGCTTCGTCGAGCGGACCAGCCGCAGCATCGCGCAGCACCTGGTGCACGGCAGGACGCGCTGGGCGAACGGGCTCGAGGAGCGGCAGCTGTTCCTCGGCCGGATCGTGGACGTCGCCGCCGAGCTGTACGCGATGAGCGCGAGCTGCGTGTACGCCAAGGCCCGCACCGACCAGGGCGACCCGGCCTTCGAGCTGGCCGACAGCTTCTGCCACCAGGCCCGCCGGCGCGTCGCCGACCTGTTCGACCACCTGTGGACCAACACCGACGACCACGACCGCACGCTGGCGGCCCGCGTCCTCGACGACCGCTACACCTGGCTGGAGACCGGCATCCTGGACCCGTCGATCGAGGGCCCGTGGATCGCCGAGCCCACCCCGGGCCCGTCCCAGCATCCCAACCTGCACCGCCGGGTGGCCTGACCACCAACACGGAGGGCCGGCCGGGCGAACCCGGCCGGCCCTACAGTGTACTTCTCAGTGTCCATTTCGTACAGTCTACTTCGGACTAAACCGGGGTCGCCTCGATCATCGAGAGCGGGCCCGCGGACTTGAGGGACACCGACTCCACCGCGAAGCCGGTCTCCGCGAGCAGGCCGCGGAAGTGGCTCTCCGTCCGCTCCCGGCCGCCGGAGTTCACCAGCATGTTCAGGTCCGTGTAGAACATGATCGGCTCGCCGGACGCGGCCGTCTCCGGGAGCACCGAACCCACGATCAGCAGCGTCGCGTCGGCCGGCAGGTAGGCGCGGCAGGTGCGCAGGATCGCCTTGGCCGGGCCGTCGTCCCAGTCCTGGAACACGCTCTTGATGATGTAGAGGTCACCACCCGTGGGCACGGACTCGAAGAAGTCGCCCGCCACGACCGTGGCGCGGTCCGCCAGGCCGGCCTCGGTCAGCACGTCGCTCGCCTGCGCCACCCCGCTCGGGCTGTCGAACACCACGCCGGTCAGGTGGCTGTTCGCGCCGAGGATCGCCGACAGCAGCGTGCCGTCGCCGCCCCCGATGTCCACGACGTTCCGCACGTCCGCGAAGTCGTACGCGGCGGCGATCTGCCCGGCCGAGATCCGCGACTCCTGGCTCATCGCCACGTTGAACAGCTCGGAGAGCTCCGGGAGGTCGGCGAGGTAGGCGTAGATGTTCTTGCCGAACACGTGGTCCCACGCGGACTGTCCTGTTCGGACGGAGTGGGCGAGGCCCTGCCACGCGCTGAAGTGCGACTCGTGGCAGAACATCCGGGTGAACGCGTAGAGCGAGTCCGGCGAGTCCGAGCGCAGCTGGGCGCCGACCTCGGTGAGGCCGAACTCGCCCGGCTCCGGCTCGGTGGTGATCCCGACGGACGCGAGCAGGCGCAGCATCCGGCGCAGCGACGGCTCGTGCGTGCCCGTCGCCTTCGCGAGGTCGGCGCTGGTGCGCACGCCGTCGTGGATGAGGTCGGCGATCTTCAGCTCGGCCGCGAGACCGAGCGCGTGCGCGGCCATGTACCCGCCGATCGTCTCGATCAGCGCGGCGCGGTTGCGCATCTTCCGCGTCTTCTCCGCGGGGTTGACGGGAACCGTGCTGGTCATGTGGAGCACCTTCCATTCAAGGGTTACGGGCTAGTCCGCCTCCCCGGGAT
>NZ_DASWSJ010000205.1:0-25617 GCF_036402745.1 Actinophytocola sp.
CCGCTCCCGTGCCGCACGGCACCTCAGCCACCTCGCCCGCAGCCCAGCAGGCCCCCATGGCAGCAGGCGAGATCCCGCCGCCGACGAGCGCGGTGCCGCTCGACACGTCGACGCAGGTCGCTGCGACCGCGCCAACTGGGGCGGAGCGGGCGGCCCAGGCGATGCCCGGCGAAATCCCGCCGCCGGTAAGCGAAGCGCCGCACGGCGCCACGACGCAGGCGACCTCGCCCTCGAGGGATCAGACTCCCATGGCGCCGGGCGAAGAAGTCCCGCCGCCCGCGAGCGGGGCGCCGCAGGGCACAGCCGCCTCACCCGCAACCCAGCAGCCAGACACGGCGCCGAGCGCAGAAGTCCCACCCGCGAGCCGGGCGCCGCACAGCACAGCACTCTCACCCGCAACCCAGCAGCCGCACATCGCGCCGGGCCAAGAAGTCCCACCCTGGAACAGGGCGCCGCATGGCACAGCCGCGTCACCCGCAGCCCAGCAGGCGCCGATGGCGCCGGGTGGGATTCGGCCTTCCGCGGGCACAGCGCAGGGTGGCGACGCGGCAGGTTGGGCCGGCGGCCAGGTCGCCGGGCCGGCGGACGTGAGCGCGGAGGCGGCCGCCAGGGCTGGTGCGCCCGTCCCAGCGCACCACGCCCCCGAAGCCCAGCCGCCGGCATCGGGTGGACCGGCGGCCAACGGGCGGGTCTCGCCGGAGCTGGCTGGACCGCCGCCCGGCGCGCCCAGCGGTGCGCCCGGCGCTGCGGTCAGTCCCGCGGTCGGCCCTGCACCGGGCTCTGCGGTCAGCCCCGCGCCGGGCTCTGCGGTCAGCCCTGCACCGGGCTCTGCGGTCAGCCCTGCGCCGGACGCTGCGGTCGGCCCTGCGCCGGGCGCCGCCCCCAGCGGTGCGGCGGGCGGTGGGTCAGGGCAAGCGGCCGCCCCGTTGGCCAAGCAGCTCGAGGACGCTTGGCGGGACAGCGACCTGCTCGCGCTCCCCCTCCCCCCAGCGCCGCCCGGCGAGCGCGGCTACCGGCCGGGCGACGTGGAACGCCTCGTCACGCTGCTCGCCGACGCCGTCGTCGATCCGGGGGACGGGCCCGGGGCGGACGACATCGCCGGGCTCAAGCTGAGCCGGACCTTCTTCATCGGGCAGGGGTATCACGCGGGGGCGGTCGAGGCGTTGCGCCTCGCCTGGGTGAACGAGCTGCGGCGGCGCCAGCTGTGACGCCGCCGCCGGCCCGTCAGGACTCCTTCAGGCGGTCGGCCAACTGCTCGCCCGCCGCGGCGCGGCGCAGCTTGCCCGACGGGGTCTTCGGCAGGGTGCCCGGCGCGAGAACCTCGATCGCCACCGGGCGGGCGTTCACGGACTCGAAGACGCGCGCGCCGATCTCCTTGCGCAGCACCCGAACCGCATCCGGGTCGCCGGACAGCTTCGACTCCACGACCACGGCGAAGCGCTCGCGGCGGGTGCCCGCGTCGAGGCGGACGGCGACCGCGTTGCCGGCGCGCACACCCTCCACTGTGGACGCCGCGCGCTCGATGTCCGTCGGGTAGATGTTGCGGCCCGCCAAGATGATCACATCCTTCGCACGGCCGCAGATGACGATCTCACCATCCACTGTGTACCCGAGGTCGCCCGTCGCGAGCCAGCCGTCGGGGTCCTGGGTGGCCAGGGGGCCGTCCACCGTCAGGTATCCGGGGGTCACCGCGTCGCCGCGGATCTGGATCTCACCCACCTCGCGCTCACCCCGCACCGCGCCGGCCGGGTCGACGATGCGCGCCTGGAAACCCGGCAACGGCCGGCCCAGCAACGCGAACGAGCGGACATGCGGGGCGGACGGCGACACGGGAACCGCGCGCTGACCGGACTCCAGCTCGTCGGCGTCGATGTAGTCCAGGCGCAGGCCCGTGAACGGGCGCGGGAAGGAAATGGCGAGCGTGCCCTCGGCCATGCCGTACGCCGGGAACACGCACTCGGGCGCCAGGCCGAACCGCGCGCCGGACTCGGTGAACGCCGAGACGGCCTTCTCGTCGATCGGCTCGGCGCCGTTCAGGGCCAGGCGCAGCGACGACAGGTCGTAAGCCTCGGGATCGTCCACACCGGACAGACGGCGGCCCAGCAGCGCGTAGGCGAAGTTCGGCGCGGCGGTGATCGTGCCGTGGTGCTTGGAGATCAGCTCCGCCCACAGCAGCGGCCCGGTGAGGAAGTCGACGGGCGTGACCTTCACCAGCTCGATGCCCATCGTCATCGGCGTGGTGTAGAAGCCGACCATCCCCATGTCGTGGAACATCGGCAGCCACGACACCATGATGTCCGACGACGGGTCCAGCTGGGCGCCGGCGGCCATGTCGGTGATGTTCGACAGCAGGTTCCCGTGGGTGATCCGCACCGCCTTCGGGTCGGCCGTCGACCCGCTGGTGAGCTGCAGCAGCGCGGGCGCCGCCTCGTCGACCTCGACCACGTCGGCGAGCGGCGTGCCGCCGGCGAGGTCGGTGAGCAGCACGTAGCCGATCCCGTGCTGGTCGAGCACCGGCGCCAGCGGGTCGAACGGCGCGCCCAGCAGCACCAGCTTCGAGCTGATCATGTTCAGCACCCGCACGGTGTCCTCGGCCCACATACCGAGGTCCGACCGCGGGGTCGGCTGGTGCAGCATCGTCACGCTGCCACCGGCGAGCCACACCGCCTGCACCGCGGGGCCGATCGCCGCCGGCTCGGCCGCGAGCACGGCCACCGCGTCGTGCCGGGCCATGCCCCTGGCCACCAGCGCCCCGGCCATCGCGCGGGCTTGCTCGTGCACCTGCGCCCAGGTGGTCCGCACGGCCTCCTTCGGCTCGCCCGTGGTGACCCCGCGCAGCTTGCCGCCCTCGTTGGCGGTGTCGATCAGCTTGTCGACGAAACGACTCATGGCTAAAGCGTAAAGGGGCCTATTCGGCGAGGTCCGCTATGTCCAGCCAACGTTGCTCGACAGTTGACTTCTCGGCCACCACCGCCCGCAGCTCCGCGTCGAGCTCGAGCAACCGCTCGGCGTCGGTGGCGGCCTCGGCGAGCGCGGCGTGCAGCGACGTCTCACGCGTCGTCAACGTGTCCAGCCGGCGCTCGAGCCGGGCCAGCTCCTTGCGCGCCGCCCGCTGCTCGGCCGCGTTCGACACGGTCTCGGCCCGCTTGGCCGACGGTGCGGCGACCGTGTCGCGGCGCGCGAGGTACTCGTCGATCCCGCCGGGCAGGTGCGTCACCTGGCCGTCGCCGAGCAGCGCGTACACCGCATCGCAGACGCGCTCCACCAGGTACCGGTCGTGCGAGACCACCACGAGCGTGCCGGGCCAGCCGTCGAGCAGGTCCTCCAGCTGCTGCAGGGTGTCGATGTCGAGGTCGTTCGTCGGCTCGTCGAGCAGCAGCACGTTCGGCTCGGCCATCAGCAGGCGCGCGATCTGCAGCCGCCGCCGCTCGCCGCCGGACAGGTCGGCCACCGGGGTCCACTGGCGCTGGGCCGGGAAGCCGAACCGCTCGGCCAGCTGCGACGCGGACAGCTCCTGCTTGCCGAGCGTGACCCGCCGCGCGATCTCCTCGACGGCCTCCAGGACCCGCTGCGTGCCGGGCAGGTCGTGCAGCTCCTGGCTGAGGTAGGCCAGCCGCACGGTCTGGCCCTGGATCCGCTTGCCCCGCCCGGGTTCCAGGTCGCCGGCGAGCAGCCGGAGCACCGTGGTCTTGCCCGAGCCGTTGACGCCGACGAGCCCGATCCGGTCGCCCGGCCCGATGCGCCAGGTGAGCCGGTCGACCATGGTCCGGTCGCCGAGCGAGACGCTGACGTCCTCCAGCTCCAGCACGGTGCGGCCGAGCCGGCGCTTGGCGAACGCGAGCAGCTCGACCGAGTCACGCGGCGGCGGCACGTCGGAGATCAGCGCCTCGGCCGCCTCGATCCGGTAGCGCGGCTTGGACGTGCGCGCGGGCGGGCCGCGGCGCAGCCAGGCGAGCTCCTTGCGGGCGAGGTTCTGCCGCTTCTCCTCGAGCGTCGCGGCGAGCCGGGCCCGCTCGGCGCGGGCGTACACCCAGTCGGCGTAGCCGCCCTCGTACTGCTCGACGCGGCCGCCGACGACTTCCCAGGTGTTGGTGGCGACGGTGTCGAGGAACCAGCGGTCGTGGGTGACGACGACGAGCGCGGTGCCGCGGGCGAGCAGGTGCTCGGCGAGCCAGCGGACGCCCTCGACGTCGAGGTGGTTGGTGGGCTCGTCGAGGATCAGCAGGTCCAGCTCCTGCACGAGCGCGGCGGCCAGCGCGACCCGGCGGCGCTCGCCCCCGGACATCGTGGCGACCGGGCTGTCGACGCCGAGCGCGGTGATGCCGAGGCCGCCGAGGATGGCGCGGGCGCGCGGGTCGGCGGCCCACTCGTGCTCGGCGGTGATGCCGAGCGGGTCGAGGACGGCGTGGCGCACGGTAGAGCCTTCGGGCAGCTCGGTGCGCTGGGTGACGACGGCCTGGCGCAGGTCGCGGGCCCGGCTGACCCGCCCGCCGCTGGGCGGCTCGAGGCCGGCCAGCACCTCGAGCAGCGTGGTCTTGCCGCCGCCGTTGAGCCCGACGACGCCGATGCGGTCGCCGGCCCCGACCCCGAGTGAGACGGCGTCCAGCAGGGGGCGCATGCCGTAGCTCTTGCTGACGGACTCGAGGTTGACCAGGTTGACCATGACGGCTCAACGGTACCCGGGCGCGGTGTCCGGCCGGGCGCGCAGGGTCAGGCGTGTACCTGGGGTGGGACCGGGCGGGGCTCGTCGCCGCCGACCACGCGGGCGCCGGGGACCGGGCCGTGCACGACGCGGACCGTGCGGCAGACGCCGGCGCCGGAGAGCTCGGCGGCGACCTGGACCGCGTCCTCGGCGCTGGCGCAGAGGAACGCGCAGGTGGGTCCGGACCCGGAGACGGTGCCGGCGAGCGCGCCCGCGTCGACCCCGGCGCGCAGCGTGCGGCGCAGGCCGGGGCGCAGGGAGACGGCGGCGGCCTGGAGGTCGTTGCCGAGCAGGAGCGCGAGCTGGCGCGGGTCGCCGGACGCGAGGGCCTCGAGGACCGGCTCGACCTCGCCGACGCGGGGTGGCTCGCCGGTGACGCGCAGCCGGTCGAGCTCGCCGTAGACCTTGGGGGTGGCGAGGCCGCCGCGGGCGAAGGCGAGGACCCAGTGGAAGGTGTGCCGGGAGAGCACGGGGACGATCTGCTCGCCGCGGCCGGTGCCGAGCGCGGTGCCGCCGTGGAGCATGAACGGGATGTCGCTGCCGAGCCCGGCGGCGACCGTGGCGAGGTCGTCGCGGCCCATGTCGAGCCTCCACAGGTTGGCGAGGCCGACGAGGGTGGCGGCGGCGTCGGCGCTGCCGCCGGCCATGCCGCCGGAGACGGGGATGTTCTTGCGGATGAGGACCTTGACCTTGGGCTCCTCGGCGCCCTTGCCGACGTGCCGGGCGAGCGCCTCGACCGCGCGCCAGGCGAGGTTGGCGCCGCCGGTGGGCACCGCGGCGGCGCCCTCGCCCTGCACGTCGACCCCGGGCTCGTCGGCGATGGCGACCGTGACCTCGTCGGTGAGGGACAGCGACTGGAAGACGGTGGTCAGCTCGTGAAATCCGTCCTTGCGCACCGCGCCGACCGCGAGGTGCAGGTTCACCTTGGACGGCACCCGGACGGTCACCGGGCGGGGGACGACAGCGAGCACTCCTTCAGCCTACGGGCACCGTCGGAGCCGGCCACGCCGTGTCGCCCGCCTCGGGCCGCGGCAAGCGCCCGCAGGTCAGGCATGGTTTGGCCCGGCTGACGCGCGAGTTATCCACACTGGGTGGAGTTGTCCACAGCTGACCCTCGCCCACCCTTTCCGCCCGCCCCCACCGATAGACTGACCATGAGGGGTGCCCCCGGAGAGGGCGGGGGCTTCCCTAGGCGAGTTCTGCCCGCGCGTGCGCGCGTGTTGTCGACGTCGGTCAGGTGGGGCTGTCGGCGGTCAGGTCGCTGGCGCGGAGGTGGGCTCCGTCAGCAGCTCGTCGACGTGTCCCGAGGGTGGCCGCCGCCGGCAGGTGCGCGGGGCGGCCACCGCCGAACGTCAGGCCGCCACGCTGTGCGGGCCGCGGGCCAGCTGGCGCACCGAGCCGCCGCGCTCCTCCAGCCACGCCAGGGCCGACGCGGTCCGGTCGCCCGACAGGCCCAGGCGGAAGCGGGCCACCGGGGTCTCGCCGATCCGCGTCACGCCGCCGCCGATCACCGCGATGTCCGTGCCGAAGCGGCTCGCGGCCTCGGGCAGCAGGGCGCCGATCGCCGCGAAGCCGACCAGGACGATGTCCGCCACGCCCGGGTAGTCGACCCGCGCGCCGGGGTCGATGGCCGGCAACACGGCCCGCGCCACCACGCTGTCCGGGTTCCGCACCAGGTCGAGCAACCGGCCGCTCTCCAGCAGCCGCCCGTGCTCGAGCACGGCCACGTCGTCGGCGATGCGGCGCACGACGCTCGTGTCCTGGGTGGCGACGAGCACCGTCGCGCCCAGCTCGGCGCGGGCGCGGTCGAGGACGGCGAGTACGCCTGCGGCGCCGTCCTCGTCGAGGTTCGCGGTCGGGTCGTCGGCCAGCACGACGGCCGGGTCGCCGACGAGCGCCCGCGCGACGGCGATCCGCTGGCGCTGGCCCGCGGAGAGGTCGGCGGGGTAGCTGGCGGCCTTGTCGGTCAGGCCGATCAGGTCCAGGACCTTGCCGACGCGCTCGCGGCGCTGCGGGCCGTCCATGCCGGCCTGCTCCAGCGGCAGCGCGACGTTGCCGGCCGCGGTGCGCTGGCCGAGCAGCGACTCGCCCGAGGGGACCACGCCGATCCGGGACCGCGCGATGCGCATGGTGCGCTCGTCGAGGGCACCGGTGTTGAGCCCGTCGAGGCGGAAGATGCCGCTGTCCGGGCGCTCGCGCAGGGACAGCACGCGGGCGAGGGTGGACTTCCCGGCGCCCGCGGGGCCGACGACGCCGGCGATGACGCCGGCCGGGACGTCGAGCGTCACGTCGTCGAGGGCCACGACGGACCCGGACGTACTTCGGAAGGTCTTGCTCAGGTTCTCCAGGGTGATCACGATGTGCTCCAGTCCAGGCGCGCAGACCACTCGTACGAGCGGTGTCTGCGAATGGGCCCGTGGAAGGGCCGGGGATGTCAGAAAGGTCGAATGGCTCGAATCAGCTTGCTGAGCACATGCGACGACAGCCCGTGACAGTGCGCCGGCACTGATCAATGACCCGCCTGGTAGTGAGCATGACCATCGCTCTCACTCCTCCATCGATCCTGGCGGTAGCACCTGCCCGCGATGGGTGGTTGCTGCGGCGTCTCGGAGCCAGGTCTCTCAGCCGCTCGGGATGGAATACCTGTTCAGTAGAACCGACGGCCCCGGTGAAGTGCAACTCTCTTGCTGCCAGATTGAGTTCTTTATCTGCCAAATCACACTGACGGCGCAACGTCAGCGCAGCGCGGCGGCGGCGTCAGCGCAGCGCGGCAGCGGCGATCCGGGAGTAGTCGCCCACCGTGAGCTGCTCGCCCCGCGTGCTCGGGTCGACCCCCGCCGCGGTGAGCAGCTCCCCCGCCCGGCCAGGCGACCCGGCCCAGCCGGCGAGAGCCGCGCGGAGCGTCTTGCGGCGCTGCGCGAAGGCCGCGTCGACCAGC
The DNA here is from genome assembly GCF_036402745.1 of Actinophytocola sp. Classification (GTDB taxonomy): domain Bacteria; phylum Actinomycetota; class Actinomycetes; order Mycobacteriales; family Pseudonocardiaceae; genus Actinophytocola. Next base: position 7,641 of record NZ_DASWSJ010000205.1, read on the forward strand.
CGGAACACGTCGTGCTTCGCTCCGGCGGGCGGCTCGCGGCGGGTCAGCAGGACCAGCGCGGAGTCGACGTTGGGCACCGGCCAGAACACCGTGCGCGGCACGGTCGCGACCCGGCGGGCGTCGGCGTACCAGGCGACCTTGACGCTCGGCACGCCGTAGGTCCGCGAGCCCGGGCCGGCGGCGATCCGGTCGGCGACCTCGGCCTGGACCATCACCAGCGCGCGGCGCAGGGTCGGCAGCTCGGCGAGCAGGTGCAGCACCACCGGCACGGAGACGTTGTAGGGGAGGTTGGCGACGAGCGCGGTCGGCGGCTCGGTGAACCGGTCGGCGGCGACCCGGACGGCGTCGTCCTCGATGACGTGCAGGCGGTCGGCGAGCGCGGGGGCCCGCTCGGCGACCGTGCGCGGGAGGCGCTGGGCGAGTACCGGGTCGATCTCGACGGCGTGGACCGCGCGGCAGGCGGGCAGCAGCGCGAGGGTGAGCGAGCCGAGCCCGGGCCCGACCTCGACGACGACGTCCTCGGCGGTGATCCCGGCGGCGACGACGATGCGGCGCACGGTGTTGGGGTCGTGCACGAAGTTCTGGCCGAGCTTCTTGGTGGGCCGGAGGTCGAGATCGGCCGCGAGCCGCCGCACGTCGGCGGGGCCGAGCAGCGCGCTCTCCGCCTGGTTCCCGTCGCCCGTCACCCGACGAGCGTAGAGCCGCCGCCCCAGACGGCGATCACCCACTCACCCCGGCCAGGAAAACCCTCGCGCGCGTGCAGAACGTGGGAAACGCAGCCCCCACCCGCTCCGGGGGCACCCCTCAAGGCCAGTCTATCGGTGGAGGCTGGTCTTGAGGGGCGGCAAGATCGACTTGTGGACAAGTCGGCGGGTTGTGGATAACTCGGGCGGGCGGCCCTTCGGCAAGCGCCCGGCTCGGTTCGCTGCTTGGCCGAGCCGGGCGCCGGCTCGGTCGCGAGCGGCAGAGTTGGCGCCGAGTTGGCGCTGTGCTCGGTAGCGCCCGCTTCCCGCAGCCGGGCGATGGCGCTTGTCCAACGGCTTGCCCGGACGTGTCCCGCGATCGCGACCGGCGCTCCAGACAAGGCCGGACAGCAACCGGCCCCGGACTCGGCTGAGGCGAAGTCCGGGACCGGTTGTGGAAGAACTACTGGGGCAGGCCGAGCTGCCGGGAGCACGCCGGCCACGCGCCGTAGCCGCCGCGGTTGTCGCGGACCTTCGTGGCTATCGCGATCTGCTGTTCGCGGCTGGCCTCGTTGGGGTAGGCCGCGTACTGGCCACCGCCGTTGGCTTCCCAGGTGCTCTTGTTGAACTGGAGACCACCGTAGTAGCCGTTGCCGGTGTTGATGGCCCAGTTGCCGCCCGCCTCGCACTGGGCCAGCTGGTCCCACACCGCGCCGTCGGAGATGATCGGCTGCGGGGGCTGCTTGGTGCCGATCCGGACGACCTTCGGCTTCGGCTGCTTGGTGACCTTCGAGCCGATCTCGACCCGGGCGGTCTCCCTGCCGTTCTTGATCGTGATCCGGTACGTCGCGATCCGCTCGCCGGCGGCGCCCGGGTCGAGGACGACCTCGGTGCCCTTCTCGGCGTTGGGGTCCTCGACCTCCTGGACCGGCGGCTCGACCTTCTCGGTCTTGTTGACCACGGTGACGCCGTTGCGGGTGATCCGCACCTCGGCACCATCGGTGATCTTGAGGTTGCCGCCCGGGGCAACCGTGTCGTTCGGGCCGAGCCCGAGCTTGAGCTCCTTGAGCAGCTCCTGGACGGTCACCGCGGTGGTCCGCATCGCCTTCGGGGCGTTGCCGCCGTCGAAGAGGGTGATCGCCTTCTGGGTCTTGATCTCGAGCGCCATGCCGTTGAGCGGCACGTCCTTGCCCATGTCCTCGGACACCCAGGCGCCCTGCGCGGACAGGTTGATCTGCTTGAGCGCGTCCTCGACGGTGGTGGCGCGGACCCAGAACTCACGCTGCTCGCCGTCGATGGTCAGGTGCAGCTGGCGCCCGCGCTGCAGGACGATCTTGCCGCCGTCGTTGATGCTCGCGGCGGGCGACGGGCTCAGCGCGTCGTGCGAGCCGACGGACATGCCCTCGTTGGCGAGCACCTCGCCGACCGTGTCGGCGTAGGTGTTGACCTGGTGGGCCTGGCCGTCGATGTCGACGGTGACCGACTTGTTCATCGCGATCGCCGCGGCGCCGCCGCCGATCAGCGACACCAGGATCGAGGCGATGGTGGCCTTGAGGACCGTCTTCTTCCAGCGCTTGATGCCGGTGACGAGCCCGGGTGGCGGCTCCTCCTCGGGCGGCAGCGCCAGGACCCGCGCACCGGACAGCTCGTCCGGGATGATCGGGAGGACCGTGGTCTCGGCGTTGATGAGCCTGATCAGCTCGTCGACGTCGAGGTTGGCCTCGGCCATCAGGTCGTCGGCCTGCGGGCCGAGCGCGGTGCGCACGTCCGACGGGGTGATGGCGAGCGAGCCGGAGTACCCGTCGAGATCCGCGGTGGTCAGCTGCCCGTACGCGGTGTCACCCTGGTCGTAGAAGTCGGGAAACTCCGAGCGCCAGGCGCGGAAGTCCGGGTCCAGGACCGCGGTTGCGGTGGCCGCCGCGGACGGAGCCCCGACCGGGGTGAACCAGTCGGTGTCGGCGAAGCCGCTGTTAGAACCGCCGTAACCGCCGGATCTGTTTCCGCTCACAGGGTCGATACCTCCAGAAGGCCGTAGCCGAGCCCATCTACTGCGCGGCGTACGCGCTTTCGTTCCGTTACGACTTCCCGTAGCCAGCGACCATCCCTTGGCCGTTTCGACGAACGGCCGGCCCCGACGTGCACTGGCCTGACTGCGGGCTTCCCGGAACCGCGCCGTCCCGGGCTACGGTCACGGGACAGTAACGGTGCCGGGCAGGTTGCGCAAACACCTGGACGAGTGTCGTGACGTCGGTCACTCCACGAATGGCGCAGAAAGCGACCCCCGTTCGTCGCAACGATCACGACTCGTGACCCCCGAAATCACTCTCAGTGTCACCCGAAAGTTCGAAGATTCGCTCCGCGTTGGTCGTTACGGCTGCACTTAGCTCCGCGACATCCACCCCTCTGAGCTGCGCAAGGTCCACGATCGTGTACGCGGCGCCATATGGCTCATTGGGCCGGCCCCGGAAGGGATGCGGGGTGAGGAACGGCGCGTCGGTCTCCACCAGCAACTGGTAAACGGGAACGGCCCGCGCGGCCTCACGAAGTGCCTTCGCATTGCGAAAAGTCACGGTTCCGGCGAACGACAGGACGTACCCCCGCTCGACACAGCGGCGGGCGAAGTCGGCGTCACCGGAGAAGCAGTGGAACACCACCTTCTCGGGCGCGCCTTCCTCGTCCAGGATCCGGTAGATGTCCTCGTGCGCGTCCCGGTCGTGGATCATCAGCGGCTTGCCGACCCGCTTGGCGAGGTCGATGTGCCAGCGGAACGCCTCCTGCTGGGCCTGCGGCGGCGAATAGTCCCAGTAGTAGTCGAGCCCGGTCTCGCCGACGGCCACCACGCGCGGCCGCGCGGCCAGCTCCTCGATGACGGCGCGGTCCGCGGCCGAGAACGCCGCCGTGCGGGTCGGGTGCACCGCGACCGCCGCGAAGACCCGCTCGTCCCACGTGGCGGCCGCGGCGGCCCACCGGGCGGCCGCGAGGTCGTCGGCGACCGTGACGACCCGCATGACACCCACCGACGCCGCCCGGTCCACCATCGCCGTCACGTCGGCCGCGTCCTTGGCCCCACAGGCATCCAGGTGGGTGTGCGCGTCGACGATCGGCACGGGGAGCCGCGCCGGCAACGGCAGCAGTGCTTTGTGGTTCGCTTCGCTCATCCGCTACGCGCAGTCTTCCCTCGTCGCTGCTCGGTCGCCGAGCGACCTGCGCCGCGCTCCTCGGTCCGGCCGGCGCACGCTCCTTCGCTCTCGCTCACGCGCCGATCGGCGCCCACTCCGGGCCGGTCTCGCCGAGCTTCGGTTCGAGCTTCGCGAACAGCGGGGTGGGCTTGTGCAGCGGCCGGCCCACCTCGATCGGCGTCGACTCCCAGCGCGCCTGCTCGGCGGCGTAGTCACCGGTGAGGATCGGATTGATCCGGCCGGCCACGTCGAGGTCCTCGACCTCCCGCAGCTCCGGCTGGGCCGCCCACACGCCGGTGCCGCCGAGCGCCTCGTGCACCTTCTGCGCCGCGTGCGGCAGGAACGGCGTGAGCAGCGTGTTGGCGTCCTGCACGACCTGCAGCGCCGTGTGCAGGATGGTGTCGCGCCGCTCCGGGTCGTCCTTGCGCTTCCACGGCTCCTGGTCGGAGATGTACTTGTTGGCCGCGCCGACCACCCGCATCGCCTCGCCGACCGCCTGCTTGAACCGCGACCGCCGCAGGTTGTCGCCGACCACCCCGAACGCGGCCCGGGACAACGCCTTGAGCTCCTCGTCGGCGGCCGTCGGCGCGGTCGGGCGGGGAATCGCGCCGACGTTCTTGTGTGCCATCGAGATCGACCGGTTGACCAGGTTGCCCCACTCGTTGGCCAGCTCGAAGTTGATCCGGCGGACGAACTCCTCCCACGTGAAGTCCACGTCCTGGGTCTCCGGGCCGCCCACCGAGATGAAGTAGCGCAGGGCGTCCGGGCCGAACTCGCGCAGGAAGTCCTCGACGTAGATGACCGTGCCGCGCGAGGTGGAGAACTTGGCCCCGCTCATCTTCAGGAACTCGCTCGAGACGACCTCGGTCGGCAGGTTCAGCGTGCCGAACGGGCCCGGCTCGCCGCCCTTGTCGCCCGCGCCGTTGTGGCCGAGCAGCAGCGACGGCCAGATCAGCGAGTGGAAGACGATGTTGTCCTTGCCCATGAAGTAGTAGCTCTGGGCGTCGGGGTTGGTCCAGAACTCTTGCCACGCGTCGTCGTCGCCGGACCGGCGCGCCCACTCGACGCTGGCCGACAGGTAGCCGATCACGGCGTCGAACCACACGTAGAACCGCTTCATCGGCATGTCCCGCCAGCCGTCGAGCGGGATCGGCACACCCCAGTCGAGGTCGCGGGTGATGGCCCGCGGGCGCAGGTCGTCGAGCAGGTTCTGGCTGAACTTGAGCACGTTCGGCCGCCAGTCGGCCCGGCTGGCCAGGTACTCGCCGAGCGCGCCCGCGAACGAGGGCAGGTCGAGGAACAGGTGCTCGGTCTCGACGAACACCGGCGTCTCGCCGTTGATCTTCGAGCGCGGGTTCTTCAGGTCGGCCGGGTCGAGCTGGTTGCCGCAGTTGTCGCACTGGTCGCCGCGCGCACTGTCGTAGCCGCAGATCGGGCAGGTGCCCTCGATGTAGCGGTCGGGCAGCGTGCGGCCGGTGGACGGGCTGATGGCGCCGAGCTGCGTCTTGGGGATGACGTAGCCGTTCTTCCACAGGCCGAGGAACAGGTCCTGGGTGACCTTGTAATGGTTGCCGGTGGTGGTCCGGGTGAACAGGTCGTAGGACAGGCCGAGGCCCGCGAGGTCGCCGGCGATCTGGCGGGTGTACTTGTCCGCCGTCTCGCGCGGGGTGGCGCCCTCGGCGTCGGCCTGGACGAGGATCGGCGTGCCGTGCTCGTCGGTGCCGGAGACCATGAGCACCTTGCGCCCGGCCATCCGCATGTACCGGGAGAAGACGTCCGAGGGGACACCGAATCCGGACACATGACCGATGTGGCGGGGGCCGTTGGCATAGGGCCAGGCCACCGCGGTCAGCACGGGGTTGCTCATGGCGAATTAGCCTACGGAGGAGCACCCGTGGACTTCGAACGGGTTACGCAACACGGGAGGGCTTGTGTCGGCCACACGGCTGCTGGTGCTGGGGGTCGTGCGGATGTACGGCCAGGCACACGGCTATCAGGTGCGGCGGGAGCTGCTGACCTGGTCGGCGGACAAGTGGGGCAACGCCGCACCCGGCTCGATCTACCACGCGCTGAAGAAGATGGCGCGGGAGAAGCTCCTGGAGGAGGTCGATGCCGGCGAGGAGGGGCGGGGCCCGGACCGCACGGCCTACCAGCTGACCCCCGACGGCGAGACCGAGTTCCAGGTGCTGCTGGCCAAGAGCCTGTCCGAGTACGACGACAGCACGCAGGCCGGCTATGCACTCGCCGCGGCCGTCACCTTCCTCACCGCGCTGCCGCGGGCGCGGGCGATCTCGTTGCTGCGGCACCGGATCAACCAGATGGAGGGCACCCGCACCACGGTGTCGAGCGTCCTGGAGCACGGCGTCGACTGGGGCCACCCGCCGCACGTCAACGAGCTGTACCGGTTGTGGGACACCAGCCTCGACGCGGTGCTGCGCTGGACCCGGGACCTGGTCTCCCGGCTGGAGGCGGGCGAGTACGTGATGGCCGACGACGCGCCCGGGGCGTTCGGGCAGCCCGGAGCGCGGCCGGCTAGTCAAATTTGACTACGGGTTGTCGGTGCCGCATGCTATCCACTGCTCAAACGTGAAACACCCAAGGGGGACACCATGATCGAAGCACGCGGCCTCGCCCGGACCTTCCGGTCCCGGGGCCGTTCCGTCGAGGCCGTTCGCGGGGTCGACCTCGACGTCTCGGCCGGGGAGCTCGTCGGCTTCCTCGGCCCCAACGGCGCCGGCAAGACCACCACGCTGCGCATGCTCACCACGCTGCTGCGTCCCACGGCCGGCAGCGCCACGGTCGGCGGCTGCGACCTGCTCGCCGACCCGCTCGGCGTGCGCAAGAAGATCGGCTACGTCGCCCAGGGCGGCGGCACCGCGCCCGAGTGCCGGGTCATCGAGGAGATCGAGATCCAGGGCCAGTTCTACGACCTGTCCAAGGCCGACGCGGTCCGTCGCGGCGCGGAGCTCACCGCCCAGCTCGACATCGACGGGCTCGAGCAGCGCCTGGTCAAGACGCTGTCCGGCGGGCAGAAGCGCCGGCTCGACATCGCGCTCGGGCTCATCCACTCCCCCGGCCTCGTCTTCCTCGACGAGCCCACCACCGGGCTCGACCCGCAGAGCCGGGCGAACCTGTGGGAGCACATCCGCTCGCTGCGCGACGAGCACGGCGTCACCGTCTTCCTCACCACCCACTACCTCGACGAGGCCGACTCGCTGTGCGACCGGATCCTCGTCATCGACAACGGCCGGATCGTCGCCGAGGGCACCCCGAACGAGCTCAAGTCCCGGGTCTCCGGCGACGGCGTCATGGTCGAGGTCCCCCCGGGCTCGGCCACCGACGCGGCCGAGATCGCCGGCAGGCTGCCCGGCGCGCACGAGGTGTCCATTGTGGACAACACGGTGCGGTTCCGGGTGCCGCGCGGGGACACCGCACTGCCGGAGCTGCTGCGGGCGCTCGACGGGAAAGACATCGCGATGACGTCGATCCAGGTGCAGCGGCCGTCGCTGGACGACGTGTTCCTCACGCTCACCGGGCGCTCGCTGCGCGACGCCGAGGACGCGCCGACCGAGACCGAGACCAAGGAGGCATCCGGTGTTGCGTGACATCTGGCTGGTGTTCCGCCGGCACATGGCGATCTCGCTGCGCAACCCCGCGTGGGTGATGATCGGGATCATGCAGCCGGTGCTGTACCTGGTGCTGTTCGGGCCGCTGATGGAGAAGATCGTCTCCTCGACACCCGGCTTCCCGCCGGGCGACGCATGGCAGATCCTCACCCCGGGCCTGCTGGTCCAGCTGGGCCTGTTCGGCAGCATGTTCGCGGGCTTCTCGCTGCTCGCGGACTTACGGACCGGCGTGGTGGAGCGGATGCGGGTCACCCCGGTGAGCCGCCTCGCGCTGCTGCTCGGGCGGGTGCTGCACGACATGGTGCAGCTGATCGTCCAGGCGTTGTTGCTGGTGCTGCTGGCCTACCTGGCGTTCGGCATGCGGGCGCCGATCGGCGGGATCCTGCTGTGCCTGGTGATGGTGGCGCTGCTCGGGGTCACGCTGTCGTCGTGCTCCTACGCGATCGCCCTGCTGCTGCGCAGCGAGGAGGCGTTCCCGGCGGTGCTCACCAGCGTGTCGGTGCCGCTGCTGCTGCTCACCGGCATCCTGGTGCCGATCACGACCCAGCTGGCGCCGAACTGGCTCTACGTGCTGTCCCGGATCAACCCGTTCGCGCACATCATGGACGCCGAGCGGGCCTCGTTCCGCGGTGACTACACCGTCGACGGGCTGCTCACGGGCAGCGTCGTGCTGTTCGTCATCACCGTGCTGGCCGTCTGGTGGGGTGCCCGCACGTTCCAGCGCGAGAACGCCTGACCCGGTGGAGGCCCCCGGCCCCGGGGGCCTCCACCGTCGTCAGCGGTTGACGGCGGCCAGGCCTTCCGGGGTGTAGCGGTCGCCCGACACCGCGCCCGTCGGCACCGCCGAGGTGATCTCCGCCAGCTGGTCGGCGGTCAGCGTCACGGCCGCGGCGCCCGCGTTCTCCTCCAGGTACCGCACCCGCTTGGTGCCCGGGATCGGCACGATGTGCTCGTCCTGCGCGAGCAGCCACGCGAGCGCCACCTGCACCGGGGTCACGCCGAGGGTCTTCGCCAGCCCGTGCACCCGTTCGGCCAGCGCGATGTTGCGGCTCAGGTTCTCGCCCTGGAACTGGGGCAGGCCGCGCCGGAAGTCGTCGTCCGGCAGGTTGCGCATCGTGTCGAGGTCGCCGGTCAGCAGGCCGCGGCCCACCGGCGAGTACGGCACGACGCCGATGCCCAGCTCCTGGGCCACGGGCAGCACCGAACCGGCCAGGTCCCGGTTGAACAGCGAGAACTCCGACTGCAGCGCGGTGATCGGGTGCACCGCGTGCGCCTTGCGCAGCGTGTCCGCGCTGACCTCGGACAGGCCGAGGTGACGGACCTTGCCGGCGGCGACCAACTCGGCCATCGCGCCGACGGTGTCCTCGATCGGCACCGCCGGGTCACGCCGGTGCAGGTAGTAGAGGTCGATCGTGTCGACCCCGAGCCGGGCCAGCGACCGGTCGATCGCGGCCCGGACGTACTCCGGGCTCCCGTCCACCTCGACCACGCCTCCGAAGACCACCCGGCGGATGCCGAACTTGGTCGCGAGCACCACCTGGTCGCGCCGGTCCGCGATGGCGCGGCCGACCAGCTCCTCGTTGTGGCCCTGGCCGTAGACGTCGGCCGTGTCCAGGAAGCTCACGCCGATCTCGATCGCGCGGTGGATCACGCCGATCGACTCGGTGTCGTCGGCCGGCCCGTAGACCTCGGACATCCCCATGCAGCCGAGCCCGAGCGCCGAGACTTCCAGCCCACCCAGCATGCGCTTGTGCATTCACGTCTCCCTCCGTGTCACCTTCCAGGCAACACCTTCGAGCGCGCTCCAGGTCAAGCGCGGCCGGGGGGTCAGCGCCAGCTGGGGAGCCAGAGCTCGGCCTGCCAGTGCCCGTCGGTGATCGAGTCGCCGTTCAGGATCGGCCACAGCCACACGAAGTTGGCCACCACCGCGCCCACGTACAGGGACACGACGAGCAGACCGGTGCCCCGCCGCTCGTACCCCTCGTGCGCGCCGCCGAGGATCTGGCCCAGCACCAGGACCAGGCCCAGCACCAGGAAGGCGGCCATCGGGGTGGCGTAGAAGAAGTACATCTGGCGGTCCAGGTTGGTGAACCACGGCAGCAGGCCGGCCAGGTACGCGACGACGACGGCCGCGTAGCGCCAGTCCAGCCGGCCGATCATCCGCCACAGGCCCCAGCCCAGCATCGGCAGCGACAGCCACCACAGCGCGGGCGTGCCGACGAGCATCGTCGCCGAGACGCAGCGGTCCGCACCGCAGGTGATGGTGCCGCCGTCGTAGTAGTAGAGCATCGGGCGCAGGCCCATCGGCCACGTCCACGGCTTGGACTCCCACGGGTGCTGGTCCTTCGCGGGGGTCACCAGGTGCTCGTGGAAGTCCAGCACGTTGCCCGAGTACTGCCACAGCGAACGCAGCGCCGTCGGCACGAAGTCGTACCAGCCGTGGTGCGCCGCCTGCTCCGCCAGGTGCCGGTCGACCGCGGTCTCGCTCGCGAACCAACCCCACCACGTCGCCAGGTACACCAGCAGCGGCACCAGCAGCAGCGCCCAGAGTGCCGGCAGGACGTCGCGGACCAGCGTGCCCTTCCACGGCGAGGACACCCCCGCCGCCCGCCGCGCGGTCGCGTCCCAGATGACCGTCATCAGGCCGAACGCGGCGATGAAGAACACGCCCGACCACTTCGACCCGCACGCGAGCCCCAGCGACACGCCGGCCGCGAACCGCCACCAGCGGAACCCAAGCCGCGGGCCGAACCGGGACTCGTCGGTCCACCCCTCGCGCACGGTCGCCGCGAGCCGCGACCGCACCTGGTCGCGGTCGAGCAGCACGCAGCCGAACGCCAGCAGGACGAAGAACGCCAGGAAGACGTCCAGCATCCCCATCCGGCTCTGCACGTGCGACACGCCGTCGCAGATCAGCAGCACGCCGGCGATCCCGCCGAGCAGCGTCGAGCGGGTGAGCCGCCGCGCGATCCGCACGACGAGCAGGATCATCAGCGTCCCGGCGAGCGCCGCGCTGAACCGCCAGCCCCAGGCGTTGTAGCCGAACAGCCACTCGCTGACCGCGATCAGCTGCTTGCCCAGCGGCGGGTGCACGGTGAGCTCGTAGGCGGGGTTGTCTTCGTAGCCGCCGTTGCGCAGCATCTCCCACGCCTGCGGCACGTAGTGCTTCTCGTCGAAGACGGGGGCGCCCTTGTCGGTGGGGAAACCCAGGTTCTGCAGCCGGATGAAGCCGCCGAGCAGCGCCAGGAAGCCGGCGACCAGCCAGCCGCGCAACCGGTCGGTCGGCATCGGCTTGCCGATCAGGTGCAGCTCGGCGAGCTCGGCCTCCGACATCGGCCGGCCGGTGGCCGCCGTGGTGGGCGACTCCGACGGCCGGGTGACGAGAAGGCTCACGGGCATGGATCGTAGGCGGCGCGCTGTGCGCTCCGCGTCGGGATCACCAACTCGCCAGGTGCACACGGTCGGTTCCGACTATCCTGGGGCGAGTGGATCTGGTGCCCGTCGGCAGGGGCCTGGTTGCCGGCGCGGGCGGCCGTGAGTGTTCACTTGGGCCAATGGCTCCGCTGGACACTCACGGCCGGCTGGTTCTGGCCGCCACCCCGCTCGGCGACTCCCGGGACGCGTCGCCGCGCCTGGTCGAGGCGCTCGGCACCGCCGACGTGATCGCCGCCGAGGACACCCGCAGGCTGCGCTCGCTCGCCGCCGCGCTCGGGGTCACTCCCGCCGGCCGGGTCGTCAGCTTCTACGACGCCGTCGAGACCGCGCGCCTCCCGGGTCTCGTCGGCGCGATCGAGCAGGGCCAGACGGTTGTGCTGGTCACCGACGCCGGCATGCCGAGCGTGTCCGACCCCGGCTTCCGGCTGGTCGCCGCCTGCGTCGAGGCCGGCCTGCCGATCACGTGCCTGCCGGGCCCGTCGGCGGTGACCACCGCGCTGGCGTTGTCCGGCCTGCCGTGCGAGCGGTTCTGCTTCGAGGGCTTCGCACCCCGCAAGGACGGCGAGCGCCGCCGGTTCTTCGCCGCGCTCGCGCGCGAACCGCGCACGGCGGTGTTCTTCGAGTCGCCGCACCGCATCGCCGCGACCCTCACGCTCGCCGCCGAGCTCCTCGGCGCGGACCGGCGCGCGGCCGTGTGCCGCGAGCTGACCAAGCCGTACGAGGAGATCCGCCGCGGCGGCCTGGCCGAGCTGGCCGCATGGGCCGCGGACGGTGTCCGCGGCGAGATCACCGTGGTGCTCGCGGGCGCCGAACCGGGCGAGGCCCCGGACCTGGTCACCCTGGTCGACCGGGTCGACGCCCTGGTCGCCGCCGGAGCCCGCCTGAAGGACGCGGCGAGCGAGGTCGCCGCCGCGGCGGGGACGAGCCGCAAACAGCTCTACGACGCGGTACTCGCCGCCCGCCGCGCCTGACCTCGTCACCGCGTCCGGGTTCGTGGGCCGGGTCCTTCTCGGCTCGCTTCGCGTCAGCGGAGGGGGCGGGTGCCGTGGACGATCTTGGTTACCGGGCCTTCCTCGGCCTGGCCCGCGCGGGCCAGCCAGGCGCTCATCTCGCGGGTGACGGCCGCCAGCGTCGGGCGGCGGCCCGGGTCCGTGTCCAACGACGCCGTCAGCAGCCTCAGGTGCGAGCTGCGCCGGGGCAGCTGGGTCAGCGGCTCCGACCGCGCCGCCGCCATGAGCGCGGCCATCGCGTTGTCGCGGACGCCTCGGGGTGGGTTGCCGGCCAGCGCGAAGCTCACCGTCGCCGCCAGTTGCCAGGCGTCGCTCGCCGGCGTGGCGGGGGCGCCGCTCGCCGTCTCCGGGGCCAGGAAGTCGGGCGTGCCGACCATCATCCCCGCGGCGGTGAGGGTCGAGTCGCCCTTCGAGCGGGCGATGCCGAAGTCGATGAGATGCGCGAGGCCGTCGGGATCGATGATCACGTTCGCCGGCTTGACGTCGCGGTGCAGCACGCCCTTGCCGTGGGCCGCGGTGAGCGCGCCGGCCATCGTCACCCACAGCCGCGCGGCCTGGACGTCGCTGAGCACGCCGCGCTCGTGCACGGTGTCGGCGAGCTGCTCACCCTCGATGTACTCCATCACGATCCCGAGCCCGTCGGAGTCGGAGACGATGTCGTACACGCGCACGCAGTTCGGGTGGTGCACCGCCGCGAGCGCCCGCGCCTCACGCAGCATCCGCGCCTCGGTCTCGGCGTCCGGCGCGTGCGCGAGCTTCACCGCCACCGTCCGGTCGAGCTGGGTGTCCTTCGCCAGCCACACCGTGCCGAACCCGCCCTGCCCGAGCGGCTTGAGCTTCTGGAACCGGCCGCCGCTGTTCTGCCACAGCCCGGTCGGCGCCCTCGGCGGCCCGGCCGCCGCGAACGGCAGCGGGCCGGGGTCCGCGGCCAGCTTGGCGAGCGCCGCGCGGTCCGGCTCGGGCTCGCGCGGCCCCGCGGCCCGGGCGGGCGGCGGCATCCGCGCGGGCTGCTGCTGTGGCGGCGGCTGGTACGGCGGCAGCTGCGGCGGCGGCTGGTAGGGCGGCGGCTGGCGCTGCGGCGGCGGGGGCTTCTGGTGCGACCGCTCGATCACCGACCAGCTGGGCGGCCCGACGATCAGCACCGGGATCATGCCGAGCACGCTCATCGGCACGAAGCCGATCCACAGCGCGCCCGCCACGTTGGCCGACACCGGCGCGGTGAGCAGCACCATCGCCACGTACGGCAGCCACAGCAGCCGGCCCGGCCACTTCGGCCCGCGGCGCATCGCGGCCCGCGCCTGCAGCCACACGAACAGCAGGCCCACGCCCGGCAGGATGACCAGCAACAGGATCCGCAGCAGCAGCGTCGGCGCGCTCTCGAACGGGTGGAACAGCACCTCGTACACGTTCGACCGGCCGGCGAGGAACACGTCCTGGCGCCCGACCCACGGGCAGTAGGACTGCTGGACCGAGCTCACCTCGGCGGCGGTGAGCCCGCTCGGGCCGCCGGTGCGCACGTTGTTGAACACCTGCGACGCGCCGACCGAGAACAGCAGCGGCATCAGCAAGACGAAGAACCCGCCGCTCACCGCGAAGACCGAGATCGTGGCCGCGTTGTAGGTGTTGCCGGTTCCCTTGCGCACCAACGCGACCAGCAGCGCGCCGAGTACCGGCAGGAGCCCGATGAGCGCACCGGCCGCGATCGTGGCCCACACCCAGTCACCAGGGCAGAAGCCGGGCCCGAAGATGCCGTGCGCGAAGGACAGCAGCGAGCTGCCGAGGTTGATCAGGAAGTTCACCAGGCCCCGCCCTCCTCCCGCTGTCCATGAGACCAGACCGACGCCGGTTCGGATCCACCCTATGTCGAGCTGTGACCCGGAGCGGACGACATCCGCCACCTTGCCGGGATTCCCGTTTGTGTACGTCGTACACCGACGGGTGGTCCCGGCAGGGAGACGTTCGCGATCATCGTTGAGTTGCCATCGCTCGCGTGGTTGCCGGCCGCATCACGATGGTGCGCGGGCACGGTTGCGTGGGCTAGGTTCCGTTCATGGGTGCCTACGACGACGCGTACCGGCAGAGCCTCGAGGACCCGGAACGGTTCTGGCTGGCGGCGGCCGCCGCCCTGGACTGGACCAAGCCCCCGACCAAGGCGCTCGACGACAGCGCCGCGCCGCTGTACCGGTGGTTCCCGGACGGCGAGCTCAACACCTGCCACAACGCGCTGGACCGGCACGTCGACGGCGGCCGCGCGGACCAGCCGGCGCTGATCTACGACTCGCCGGTCACCGGCACCAAGGCGTCGTTCACCTACCGCGAGCTGCGCGACGAGGTCGCCCGGTTCGCCGGGGTGCTCGCCGGGCTCGGCGTCGGCAAGGGCGACCGGGTGATCGTCTACATGCCGATGGTGCCGCGCGCGGTCGTCGCGATGCTCGCCTGCGCGCGGCTGGGTGCGGTGCACTCGGTCGTGTTCGGCGGGTTCGCGCCGCGCGAGCTCGCCACGCGGGTCGACGACGCCACGCCGAAGGTCATCGTCGCCGCGTCGTGCGGGATCGAGCCGGCCCGGGTCGTCGAGTACAAGCCGATCATCGACGAGGCGCTGGGGATGACCACGCACCAGCCGGACGCGGTCGTCGTGCTGCAGCGCGAGCAGGCCCCGGCGACGCTCGGCGACCGGGACGTCGACTGGGACAAGGCGATGGCCACCGCGGAGCCGGCCGACTGCGTGCCGGTCGCGGCCACCGACCCGCTCTACGTGCTCTACACCTCCGGCACCACCGGCAAGCCCAAGGGCGTGGTACGCGACAACGGCGGGCACGCGGTGGCGCTGGCCTGGTCGCTGCCCAACATCTACGACATCCACCCCGGCGAGGTGTTCTGGACCGCGTCGGACGTCGGGTGGGTCGTCGGCCACTCCTACATCGTCTACGCGCCGCTGATCGCGGGCGCCACCACCGTGCTGTACGAGGGCAAGCCGGTCGGCACGCCCGACGCGGGCGCGTTCTGGCGGGTGATCGCCGAGCACGGGGCGAAGGCGCTGTTCACCGCGCCGACCGCGTTCCGCGCGATCAAGCGGGTCGACCCGGACGCGGCCGAGCTCGCCAAGTACGACCTGTCGGGGTTCCGGACGCTGTTCCTCGCCGGCGAGCGGCTCGACCCGGAGACCTACCACTGGGCGGGTGCGAAGCTCGGCGTCCCTGTCGTCGACCACTGGTGGCAGACCGAGACCGGCTGGCCGATCTGCGCGAACCCGCGTGGCCTGGACGACCTGCCGATCAAGGCGGGCTCGCCGAGCGTGCCGGTGCCGGGCTACGACGTGCGGGTCCTCGACGTCTCCGGGGAGGAACTGCCCCGCGGCGAGGAGGGCGCGATCGCGATCAAGCTGCCGCTGCCGCCCGGCACCCTGCCGACCCTGTGGGGCGATGACGAGCGGTATGTCGAGTCGTACCTGTCCCGCTACCCCGGCTACTACCTCACCGGCGACGGCGGCTACATCGACGAGGACGGCTACGTCTATGTCATGGGCCGCACCGACGACGTGATCAACGTGGCCGGCCACCGGCTGTCGACCGGCTCGATGGAGGCGGTGCTGGCCGCCCATCCTGCGGTGGCCGAGTGCGCGGTGATCGGCGTGCGGGACTCGCTGAAGGGCCAGCTGCCGCGCGGGTTCGTGGTGCTGAAGGCGGGCGTGACCATTTCGGCGGAGACGCTGCGCGAGGAGCTGGTCGCCGCCGTGCGCAAGGAGATCGGCCCGGTGGCGGCCTTCCGCGACGTGTCCGTTGTGGACGGTCTGCCGAAGACCCGCTCGGGCAAGATCCTCCGCAAGACGATGCGCGGCATAGCCGACGGCCGCGACGAGCCGGTCCCGTCGACCATCGAGGACCCGGGCGTACTGGACGCGCTACGCCCGGTCCTCCGCACCGAGTAGCCGGAACCTGCGCGCACGTCGGCCGGAGCTCGTACCGGTGTTGTGCGGAACCTCAGAAACGCCGCGGCCGGCGGCGCCCCGGACGCCTGTCCTGGCCCGTCGCGGCGGGCCAGGACAGGTCCGTCGGCGTCAGAGGTTGATCATGTGGCCGGCCAGGCCGTGGATGGCTTCCTTCACGGCCTCGCCCAGGGTCGGGTGGGCGTGGACGTTGCGGGCCATCTCGTGGACGGTCAGGTCCCACTGCTGGGCGAGAGTCAGCTCGGGCAGCAGCTCGGTGACGTCCGGGCCGATCAGGTGGCCGCCGAGCAGCTCGCCGTACGTGGCGTCGGAGAGCAGCTTCACGAAGCCGCGGGTGTCGCCGAGGCCGTGGGACTTGCCGTTGGCGGTGAACGGGAACTTGGCGACCTGGACGTCGAAACCGGCCTCGCGGGCCTGCTCCTCGGTGTAGCCGAAGCTCGCGATCTGCGGCTGGCAGTAGGTGGCGCGCGGGATCATGCGGTAGTCGAGCTCCATGGTCTCCGCGCCGCCGATGGTCTCCGCGGCGATGATGCCCATGGCCTCGGCGTTGTGCGCGAGCATGAGCTTGGCGGTGACGTCGCCGATCGCGAAGATGTGCTCGACGCTGGTGCGGCACAGGCCGTCGATGTCGATGGCGCCGCGCTCGGTGGTCCGCACGCCGGTCGCGGCGAGCCCGTAGCCCTCGATGTTGGGCGCGAAGCCGATGGCCTGCAGGACCTTGTCGGCCTTGAGCGTCTTGCGCTCGCCGTTCGCGGAGACCTCGACGGTGACCTGGTCGCCGGAGTCGTCGATCGACTCGACCCGGGTGGAGGTCATGACGGTGACGCCGAGCTTGCGGTAGTGGCGGGCCAGCTCCTTGGAGACCTCGGCGTCCTCGAGCGGGACGAGCCGGTCGAGGAACTCGACGATCGTGACGTCGACGCCGTAGTTGGCGAGCACGTAGGCGAACTCGACGCCGATGGCCCCCGCGCCGGCGATGATGATGCTGCCCGGCAGCTCGGGCGTGAGGATCTGCTCCTCGAAGGTGACCACGCGCTCGGAGAGCTGGGTGCCCGGCAGCAGCTTGGCGGACGCACCGGTGGCGATGACGCAGTTGTCGAACGTGACGGTCTCGCCGTTGACCTCGAGTGCGTTGGGCCCGGTGAACGTGCCGCGCCCGGTGAACTCGGTGATCGAGTTCTTCTTCATCAGGTAGTGCACGCCCTTGACCCGGCCGTCGGCCACGGTCCGGCTGCGCGCGTGCGCCACGCCGAAGTCGAACTTGACCTCACCGTCGACGGTGATGCCGAAGGTCTTCTGCTCGGTGTGGAACAGGTGTGCCAGCTCCGCGTTGCGCAGCAGCGCCTTGGACGGGATGCAGCCGACGTTCAGGCACACCCCACCCCAGTACCGCTCCTCGACGACGGCGACCGAGAGCCCCAGCTGCGCCGCCCGCACCGCGGCGACGTAGCCACCCGGCCCGGCCCCAAGAACCACGACATTGAAATGTGTGCTCACGGCCCCCACCCTAATCCGCCGCGGACGACCCCCCACGCCGTACGGACGTGACCACGCCCTCAGCCGTCTCCGCCCAGCTCACCGGCCCCCGACCCCGCCCGCGGCCGGCACGTGGTCACCCACAGGCACCCCAAGTTGTCCACAACCACCCGACCCATCCACAGCCAGCCCGCCCCGGCCCAATTCGCCGGCCCACACCGATACGCTTGACCCAATCGGGGTGCCCCCGGAGAGGGTGGGGGCTGCCATCGCGCGCTCGCGCGCAAGGGGTTGGCGGTTCGGGTTTCGTCGGGGTTCGCGGTTTGCCGGCTGCCGCGATGGGCGAGGGACCGGCGCCGCGCGAAAACCCAACCGGAGCGTGCCACGAGACCAGCTGGCGACCCCGCTATTTGGTTCAACCACCAGCCGCCGAAGTGGGAAGTTCCCCTAACGGTGAGCCACCTCGTGGGAGTTTGCCGAGAAATCCCCTTGCGACACCTGGATTTCGGGTCCGATTTACAACGTCTTTCGCAACTGTCTTGACAGGGGCGCCGTGCCAGCCCAGAGTTCTCCCCATTGGTCTATACCACTAGGTCTAAACCACCGGTGCGGGCCCGGCATG
>NZ_DASWSJ010000206.1:0-18668 GCF_036402745.1 Actinophytocola sp.
CCGCACTGGTGCAGCTTGAGCTGCGGGCCGACCACGATGACCGAACGGCCGGAGTAGTCGACGCGCTTGCCCAGCAGGTTCTGCCGGAACCGGCCCTGCTTGCCCTTGAGCAGGTCGGACAGCGACTTCAGCGGCCGGTTGCCCGGACCGGTGACCGGACGCCCGCGGCGGCCGTTGTCGAACAGCGCGTCGACGGCCTCCTGCAGCATCCGCTTCTCGTTGTTGACGATGATCTCGGGCGCACCGAGGTCGATGAGCCGCTTGAGCCGGTTGTTCCGGTTGATCACGCGGCGGTACAGGTCGTTCAGGTCGGAGGTGGCGAACCGGCCACCGTCGAGCTGAACCATCGGCCGCAGGTCCGGCGGGATGACCGGGATGCAGTCGAGCACCATGCCCATCGGCGAGTTGCTGGTGTGCGAGAACGCGGCCACGACCTTGAGCCGCTTCAGCGCGCGGAGCTTCTTCTGCCCCTTGCCGTTGCGGATGGTGTCGCGCAGGTTGTCGGCCTCGGCATCGACGTCGAAGTCGGCCGCCAGCTTCTGGATGGCCTCGGCACCCATGGAGCCGGTGAAGTAGTCGCCGTAGCGGTCGATGAGCTCGCGGTAGAGCACCTCGTCCGCGATCAGCTGCTTGGGCTCGAGCTTGGTGAAGGTGCTCCAGATCTCGTCGAGCCGGTCCAGCTCACGCTGGGCCCGGTCGCGGAGCTGGCGCATCTCGCGCTCGCCGCCCTCCTTGACCTTGCGGCGGACGTCGCTCTTGGCGCCTTCCGCCTCCAGGGCCGCGAGGTCGGTCTCGAGCTTCTGCGCACGCGCCTCGATGTCGGCGTCGCGCCGGTTCTCGACCTGCTTGCGCTCGACCCCGATCTCGCTCTCGAGCGTGGCGAGGTCGTTGTGCCGCAGCTCGGGGTTCACGGTCGTGATCACGTACGCCGCGAAGTAGATGATCTTCTCGAGGTCCTTCGGGGCGAGGTCGAGCAGGTAGCCCAGCCGCGACGGCACGCCCTTGAAGTACCAGATGTGGGTGACGGGAGCGGCCAGCTCGATGTGGCCCATGCGCTCACGACGCACCTTGGCGCGCGTGACCTCGACGCCACAGCGCTCACAGATGATGCCCTTGAAGCGCACGCGCTTGTACTTGCCGCAGTAGCACTCCCAGTCCCGGGTGGGACCGAAGATCTTCTCGCAGAAGAGCCCGTCCTTCTCCGGCTTGAGGGTGCGGTAGTTGATGGTTTCGGGCTTCTTCACCTCGCCGAAGGACCACTGGCGAATGTCGTCTGCGGTCGCAAGGCCGATGCGGAGCTCGTCGAAGAAGTTGACGTCCAGCACGTCGGGTCTTCCCCTTTTGTTCGTGTGAAGCCTTATGTGGGGATCTGGCCTGGCTACGGGTGCGGCATCCAGTGGTGCCGCACCCGCGCCGGCGAGGGTTAGTTCACGACGTCGTCAACAGACGGCGACTCATTGCGGGACAGGTTGATGCCGAGGTTGGCGGCCGCGCGCTCGAGGTCCTCGTCGTCCCCGTCACGCATCTCGATCGCGGCACCGTCGCTGGAGAGCACCTCCACGTTGAGGCACAGCGACTGCAGCTCCTTGAGCAGCACCTTGAACGACTCCGGGATGCCCGGCTCCGGGATGTTCTCGCCCTTGACGATGGCCTCGTAGACCTTCACCCGGCCGAGCACGTCGTCGGACTTGATCGTGAGCAGCTCCTGCAGCGTGTACGCGGCGCCGTAGGCCTGCATGGCCCAGCACTCCATCTCACCGAAGCGCTGGCCACCGAACTGGGCCTTACCACCGAGCGGCTGCTGGGTGATCATCGAGTACGGGCCGGTGGACCGGGCGTGGATCTTGTCGTCCACCAGGTGGTGCAGCTTCAGGATGTACATGTAGCCGACCGCCACCGGGAACGGGAACGGGTCGCCGGAGCGCCCGTCGAGCAGCACCGCCTTGCCGTCCTCGCCGACCATCCGCTCGCCGTCCCGGTTGGGGAGCGTCGAGCCGAGCAGGCCCGTGATCTCGTCCTCCTTGGCACCGTCGAACACCGGCGTGGCCGTGTTGGTGCCCGGCGCGACGTCGTAGAGCTCCTCGGGGAGCTTCTTCGCCCACTCCGGGTTGCCCTCGACCTTCCAGCCCTGCGAGGCCAGCCAACCCAGGTGCAGCTCGAGCACCTGGCCGATGTTCATGCGTCGCGGCACACCGTGCGTGTTCAGCACGACGTCGACCGGGGTGCCGTCCGGGAGGAACGGCATGTCCTCGGCGGGCAGCACCTTGCCGATGACGCCCTTGTTGCCGTGCCGGCCGGCGAGCTTGTCGCCGTCCTGGATCTTGCGCTTCTGCGCCACGTAGACCCGGACCAGCTCGTTGACGCCCGGGGGCAGCTCGTCCTCGTCCTCGCGGGAGAACACCCGGATGCCGATGACCTTGCCGGTCTCGCCGTGCGGCACCTTCAGCGAGGTGTCGCGCACCTCGCGCGCCTTCTCGCCGAAGATCGCGCGGAGCAGGCGCTCCTCGGGCGTGAGCTCGGTCTCGCCCTTCGGGGTGACCTTGCCGACCAGGATGTCGCCGTCGCCGACCTCGGCACCGATGCGGATGATGCCGCGCTCGTCGAGGTCCGCGAGGACCTCCTCGGAGACGTTCGGGATGTCCCGGGTGATCTCCTCGGCACCGAGCTTGGTGTCGCGGGCGTCGATCTCGTGCTCCTCGATGTGGATCGAGGTGAGCACGTCGTCCTGGATGAGCCGCTGCGAGATGACGATGGCGTCCTCGTAGTTGTGGCCCTCCCACGGCATGATCGCCACGAGCAGGTTCTTGCCGAGCGCCATCTCACCGTCTTCGGTGCACGGCCCGTCGGCGACGACCTGGCCGGCCAGGACCCGGTCGCCCTCGGAGATGATCGGCCGCTGGTTGACGCAGGTGCCCTGGTTGGACCGGCGGAACTTGTGCAGCCCGTAGGTCCGGCGGCTGCCGTCGTCGGCCATGACGGTGATGAAGTCGGCGGAGAGCTCCTCGACCACACCGTCCTTCTCGGCCACCACGACGTCACCGGCGTCGACCGCGGCACGCAGCTCGGTGCCGGTGCCCACGAGCGGCGACTCGCTGCGCAGCAGCGGGACGGCCTGGCGCTGCATGTTCGCGCCCATGAGGGCACGGTTGGCGGCGTCGTGCTCGAGGAACGGGATCATCGCGGTGGCGACGGAGACCATCTGCCGCGGCGAGACGTCCATGTAGTCCACGTCGAACGGCTCGATGAACTCGACCTCGCCGCCCTTCTTGCGGACGAGGACGCGGTCCTCGGCGAAGTGGCCCAGCTCGTCGAGCGGCGCGTTGGCCTGCGCGATGACGTGCCGGTCCTCCTCGTCGGCGGTCAGGTAGTCGATCTGGTCGGTGACCTGACCCTCGATGACCTTGCGGTACGGCGTCTCGATGAAGCCGAACGGGTTGACCCGGGCGTAGCTCGACAGCGACCCGATGAGGCCGATGTTCGGGCCTTCCGGGGTCTCGATCGGGCACATCCGGCCGTAGTGGCTGTGGTGGACGTCGCGGACCTCCATGCCGGCGCGCTCACGCGACAGACCACCGGGGCCCAGCGCCGACAGGCGGCGCTTGTGGGTGAGACCCGCGACCGGGTTGGTCTGGTCCATGAACTGCGACAGCTGCGAGGTGCCGAAGAACTCCTTGATCGCGGCCACCACGGGGCGGATGTTGATCAGCGTCTGCGGCGTGATGGCCTCGACGTCCTGGGTGGTCATCCGCTCGCGGACCACGCGCTCCATGCGGGACAGGCCGACCCGGATCTGGTTCTGGATCAGCTCGCCCACGGTGCGCAGGCGGCGGTTGCCGAAGTGGTCGATGTCGTCGACCTCGACCGGCACCTCGTTGCCCTCGATCGTCATCGAGGTCTCGCCCGCGTGCAGGCGCACCAGGTACTCGATCGTGGTGACGATGTCGTCCTCGGTGAGGACGCCGACGTCGCTGGGCGCGGTGAGGCCCAGCTTCTTGTTGACCTTGTAGCGGCCCACCTTGGCCAGGTCGTAGCGCTTGTCCTTGAAGAACAGGTTCTCCAGCAGGGTCTGCGCGGACTCCTTGGTCGGCGGCTCGCCCGGGCGCAGCTTGCGGTAGATGTCGAGCAGCGCCTCGTCCGTGCCGGCCGTGTGGTCCTTCTCGAGGGTCGCGATGAGCGTCTCGGAGAAGTGGAACCGCTCGCGGATCTGCTCGGTGCTCCAGCCGAGGGCCTTGAGCAGCACGGTGACGGGCTGGCGGCGCTTGCGGTCGATGCGGACGCCGACGGTGTCGCGCTTGTCCACGTCGAACTCCAGCCACGCGCCGCGGCTGGGGATGACCTTGACGCTGAACACGTCCTTGTCCGTGGTCTTGTCGACGTTCGTGTCGAAGTACACGCCCGGCGAACGGACCAGCTGGGACACGACGACACGCTCGGTGCCGTTGATGATGAACGTGCCCTTGTCCGTCATCACCGGGAAGTCACCCATGAACACGGTCTGGCTCTTGATCTCGCCAGTGCTGTGGTTGGTGAACTCGGCGGTGACGAACAGCGGCGCCGCGTAGGTCATGTCCTTGTCCTTGCACTCCTCGACGGAGGCCTTGACCTCGTCGAAGCGCGGGTCGGAGAAGGAGAGGGACATCGAGCCGGAGAAATCCTCGATGGGTGAGATCTCGTTCAGGACCTCTTCGAGGCCACCGACCGGGTTCTCGTCACCGGCGTCGACACGGCGCTGAAACCACGCCGCGTCACCGGTGAACCACTGAAACGACTGGATCTGCAGGTCGAGCAGGTTGGGCGTGCCCAGCGGCTCGCGGATCTTCGCGAAGGAGACCCGCAGCGGAGCGCCTGGGATACCAGAGTTCGACACGGTGGAGTTGGTCGCAGCAGTGGCCTTGGTCGCGCGGGAGACTGCCAAGATGCGTCCTTCCAGGACTATGTGCGGTCGAGCAGCCTCGTTAGCAACTGTAACGATGCTGGTCAGGGGTGCGGTCGTGCCCAACAGTCTAGGGCATGCGAAAGTGGGCAGCGCAAAGGGGCAGTCTAGCCGTAAAGTCGGCGACTGTCTAGGCCCGCTGTCAACCGTCCTCCCGCCGAAGGCGTGCTTGCTGAATAGCGTGACCCGGCGGCGTCCCTCAGTCAAGATGCCGCGCCAGGATCTCACCGGCTTTCAGCCCGGACGTCAGCGGAAGTTCAGGCGGTCTCGCTCACGCCTCGCGCGGTGGCACGGCAGTCAACCACAGCCTCGTCGGCGGCGTTGACGCAGGTACGGAGAGTGGTGGCGGTGTCTCGGTGCGTGTCAGCACGTGGGTGCGGGCTGGCCGTTCACGAGGTGCTGGTCGAACATGTTGAACTCGGTGAGCTTCCAGTGGTCGCCCGAGCGCTTGGCCAGCACGCCGAACTGGGCCTCGCCGGCCACCGAGTTGTTCACGTCGACCCGGGTGGAGCTCTGGTCGATGAACACGAGCGCCTCGGCCCGGTCGCCGTCGAGGCGGACGAGCGCGATGTCCCGGACGGCGGTGGCCATGATGATCTTCTGCTTCGGCGCCAGCTCCTTGACCTGGCCGAACAGCTGGTCGTACTCGCAGCGCGCCTTGCCGGTGAGGGTGGCGTCGACGGCCTTCTGGGTGGCGCCGAGATCGGTGTAGTTGTAGCTGAACGTCTCCTCGATGGCGGACTTGAGCTGGCCGAGGACCTGGCTGGAGGTGGCCGAGTCGGTGAGCGCGGTGTTGGCGTCGCCGCTGCGCAGGTCGCTCGCCTCGCCGCGGAACCAGATGGCGAGGCCCACGAGCACGACGGCGACCACGGCCAGCACGACCGCCACCGAGAGCTGGGTGGCGCCGCGGCGGCGCGGGGCGTCGGCGAGCCGGGCCGGGTAGGCCTTGCCGGTGCGCGCGCCGGCCTCGGCCGCGCCGAGGTCGGCCGGGCGGGCGGTGCCGGTGGCCCGCCGCTTGCCGGCCGGACGGCGGCTCGGGGTGGGCCGCTCGCCGGCCAGGTCGTCGTCGGCGTCCTCGACGTCACCGGTGTCGGTGTCGTCGATGTGGACCTGGGCGGCGGCGCGGCGGGAGTGGCGGCCGCGAGCGCCGGACGGCTCCTCGTCGGTCACCGGGCCGGTGGCGCCGATCGTGCCGGACGCCGCGACGGTGGGCTCGGCCGCGGCGGCCTCGGCGGCCGCCCTGCGGGCCCGCCGGGCGCTGCCCGCCCGGCGGGGTGGCGCCTCGTCCTCGGTCAGGTCGTCGGCGGGCCCGGGCTCGGCGTCGGGGAGGTCGAGCACGCCGGACACGGACTCGCGCTGGGGGTCGTCCTCGTCCCGCGAGGTGGCCGGCCGGTTGCGCAGGCCGGCGACCCGCGGGCGGCGGACCGGCGGCACCTGCCCCGGCGTGGGGGGCGGGCGGCGGCGAGACGGTGGCACTGCTCGGGTCCTTTCGTTGCCGGCCGGGACTGGCTGGCCGGGCTGCTGGCCGGGGGCTACTTGCCGGGCCGAGGCTGCACGTAGGCCACCTCGCCCAGGCCCTCGAGCTTCCAACCGGTGTCGGTCTTGGCCAGCGTGGCCTCGATCCGCTGGTACTTGTCGACCGCCTTCTTGCCGCCGGTCGAGACCGTGGCCTTGATCGCGGCGATCACGGTGGCCTTGCCGGCCCGGTCGTCGAGCTCCTTGACCGCCGAGGACCGCACCTCCGCGGACGTGACCGACTTCGCGTCCTTGAGCTGCTGCTTGTTCTGGGCGGTGAGCTTGACGATCTCGTCGTGCAGGGTGCCGGTGGTGGCGTCGGCCCAGTTGCCGAGCCCCTGGTCGAGCTTGCGGTAGTCCAGCGTGTTCATCGTGACGATCGCGGCCCGCGCCACCCGGTCGACCTCGTCGCGGGTGCCGGAGTAGGCGAGGCCGTCGTCGCCCGACGCACGCATCCAGGAGATGCCGAACCACACCGCGACCGTCGCCGCCGCGACCAGCAGCGCGACCGCCGCGGACAGCGCGATGACCGGCAGGTTCGAGCGTGGCCCGCCCGGCTCGGCGGGCGCGGGCTCGACGGCCTCGTCGAGGACGGGGTCGGGCACGAGGTCGTCGGTCGCGTCGTCGGCGTCGTCGGTGACGTCACGGCCGGTGTCGCTGTCGGCGGATGTCATGACTCTCCAGGGTAGGGCGGTCAGCCGGGCAACCCGAGCAGGGCCGCCAGGCTGGGCTGGCTGCTCGTTCCCGGCTGGGTCAGCGTGCCGGGCACGCTACCCGGTGCCAGGCCCTGCTGCGCCTGGCCACCGCCTCCTCCGCCGGTGCCGGCGCCGGGATCGGGCTGGCTCTGGTCCGCGGGCCGGCCGCCGTAGGGGACGTTGGCCGAGCCACGCACGTTGACCGGGCTGCCCGGGGGCTCCGCGCAGTAGGTGTTGGCCGGGGTTGGGTTGTTCGGCGGTGCGGTGTCGGTGCCGTTGCGCCGCGGGGTCTGCTCGTAGCCCTTGGTGCAGGGCGGCGGGTTGAACAGGTTGAGCACCAGGCCGAGGTGCGCCTGCCCCGGGTCGGCGCCCAGCAGGCCCTGCCCGGCCGCGCTGAACAGCGGGTAGGACACGAGGGCGTACTCGAGCCCGTCCTTGCGTGCGCCGATGATGTCCGAGGTGGTCAGCAGGTTCGCGAACAGCACGGACAGGCCCGGGCCGGACTCGCGGAGCAGGTCGGTCACCGCGGTGGCCGCCTGCGGGGTGGCCTGGATCAGCCTGCGCAGGTCCGGGTCGGAGTTCTTCAGCTGCGCGGCCAGCAGGTTCAGGTCGCCGGCGAAGGACTTGATGTTGTCCGACTGCGCGGCCTGGGTGTCGAGCACGGTGCCGCCGTCGTTGATCAGCGCGATCGTCTGCGGCAGGTGCTCGGTGGCCGCGGCGGTGAAGTTGGACGTGCTGTCGAGCAGCACCTGTAGGTCGCCGCCGGTGCCGGCGAACGCCTTGTCCAGCTCGTCGACCAGCGTGCGCAGCGACTCGGTGGGCACCGAGCTGGCCAGGCTGTCCAGGTCGCGGATCACCGCGTCGGTGGCCACCGGGATCCTGGTCCGATCGGCCGGGATGGTCGAGGACCCGGACAGGTACGGGCCCGAGCCCGCCCGCGGCCGCAGGTCGACGTACTGCTCGCCGACCGCGGACCGGTTGGCCACCACCGCGTCGAGGTCCTCGGGGATGTCCGGGGCGTCCGGGGCGATGTTGAGGTCGACCTGCACGCCCTGCTCGGTGAGCCGGAGCTGGCCGACCCGGCCCACGTTGAACCCGCGGTAGGTGACCTCGGCGTTGGTGAAGATGCCGCCGGAGTCCTCGAGGTTCATCCGGACCGTGTAGCCGTCGGCGCCGAACACCTTGCCGAGGTCGGTGAACCGGAACGCCGCGTACACCACCGCGACGACCGCGATGACCACGAACGCGACCAGCTGCAGCCGTACTCGCCTGGTGAGCATCAGCCACCACCACCCAGGATGCCGTCGAGGATGCCCGCCAGTCCCCCGCCACCGGCCTGCGGGCTGCCGGACGGGGTGCCGCCGAGGATCGGGATCGGCAGCTGCTGGCCGCCGGCGCCGTTCTTGCCGCCGGTCAGGTCACCGACGATCGGGACGTCCTGCAGCGGGTTGTTCCGGCTGCGGGACAGGTTGTCGAGGATGTCCTTCAGGTTCAGGTCGATCTTCAGGTACAGGTTGAAGTAGTCGCCCTGCACACCGTGGACCGCCTCGTCGGTGAACGGGATGGTGAACAGCAGCTCCAGCGCCTTCGGCAGGTCCGCGCCCGCCTCGCCCAGCTTCCGCAGCGCCGGGGTGAGCGCCTTGAGGTCGGCCACCAGGTCCTCCTGGCTCGCGTGGATGGTGCCGACCGCGACGTCGGACAGCGACTGCAGGCTCTGGAGCATCGTCACCAGCTGGGTGCGCTGGTCGATGAGCACCTGCAGGCCGGGGCCGAGGCTGTCGATGGCGCCGGCGAGCCGGTCGCGCTCGTTGTTGAGGGTGCCGGCGAGCCGGTTGACCCCGTCGATGGCCCGGGTGATGTCGGACTTGCTCGCGTCCAATGTGGACACCAGGGTGTCGACGTTGTCGAGGGTGTTGCGGATGTCGGCCTCGTTGCCCGAGAGCGCCGCGTTCATCTCCTGGGCGATGTTCTGCAGCTGCTCGATGCCACCGCCGTTGAGCAGCATCGACAGCGCGCCGAGCACCTCTTCGATGTCGGTGTTGCGGTTGGTGCGCTCGATCGGGATCAGCGCGCCGTCGGCGAGCTTGCCGCTGGCCTCGTTCGGCGGCGGCGGGGACAGCTCGACGTACTTCTCGCCGAGCAGGCTCGACTGGCGCAGCATCGCGAGCGCGTTGGCCGGCAGGCCGACGTCGCCGTTGACCCGCATGGTGACCTCGGCGGTCCAGCCGTCCGGCGCGAGCTGGATGTCCTCGACCCGGCCGACCGGGACCTCGTTGACCTTCACGCCGGACTGCGGCACGAGGTCGAGCACGTCCTTGAACCGGGCCTTGACCGTGAACGGGTGGTCGCCGAGGTCCGCGCCGCCGGGCAGCGGGATGTCGTAGATGCCGGTGAAGGAGCTGCAGCCGGTGAGCGCCGCGGACGCACCCACGGCGGCGGCCAGCACGGCGGCGAGCACGAGCCTGCGCATCAGTTGCCACCCCCCTGCGAGCCGTACATGTTGGCGAGCGGCAGCGGGACCGGCGGGAGCTTGCCCGACTGCAGCGCGGTGAGCACCTCGGCCGGCGTCGGCAGCGGCACCAGGCCCTGGACCACCGGCGCGAGGCCGTCGCAGGCGTCGGCGAGCACCTGGGGCAGGTTGTTCGGGGTGCCCTGGCGGACCAGGTTGCACAAGGTCACGATCGGCGGCTGGGCCAGCTCGTTGAGGTTCGAGCGGGCGTCGAGCGTGCCGGAGGAGCCGTTGTAGCTGTTGATGATGTTGGACAGCGCCACCGGGGCGATGTCGAGCACCTCGGACAGCGCGGCCCGCTGGTCGACCAGCACCTGGGTGACCGACGCCAGTTTGTCCACATTGGACTTGATCTTGGCCCGGTTGTCGTTGATGAACTGCTGCACCGCGCCGAGCGCGACGCCGAGCTGCTGCACCGCGGCGGCCAGGTCGCCGCGCTCGCCGGCGAGGAACCTGCTGACGTCGGCGGCCTGCTGGCTGAACTGGTTGACCTGGTCGTCGCTGGCGGCGAGCGCGCCGGTGAACCGCTGCAGGTTGTCGACCGTGGCGAACAGGTCCTCGTCGTGGCCGGAGATCGTCTTGGCGAACTGGGACAGCTGGGTGATCGTCTCGTTGAGCGCCTGGCCGTTGCCCTTGGCGTTGTTGGCGAGCGTGTTCAGCAGGTCGGACAGCGCGCCGTTCTTGTTGGCGCCGTTGGGCCCGAGCGTGGTGCTGACCCGGTTGAGGCTCGCGTAGAGGTCGTCGACCTCGAGCGGGGTGGCGGTGCGCTCACGGGACAGCACGGCGCCCTCGGCCATCACCGGGCCGGTGGTATAGGCCGGGGTGAACTGCACGTACCGGTCGCTGACCAGCGACGGCGCGATGATGACGGCCTTGGCGTTGGCCGGGATCTTCACCGAGCGGTCGACCAGCATGTCGACCCGCACGACGTCGCCCTGGGGCTGGACCGTGTCGACGTGGCCCACCTTCACGCCGAGCACCCGCACGTCGTTGCTCTCGTAGAGGCCGACGACGCCGGTGAACACGGCGCTGTAGCGGCGCTGGTTGGCGTCGACCAGCACCCACCACAGGGCGATCGCGACGACCAGCGCCGCGACGATCGCGATGGTGACGCCGCGGGCGAGGTCACGGCCGAGCCGGGAGGAGGCAGTGGTCATGGCTTCTTCCCCAGACAGCCCTCTTCGTTCATCGGCCCGACCGGCGGCGGCAGCAGGCCGCAGATGTAGTTGTCGAACCAGCGGCCGTTGCCGACCGCGTTGTTGAACAGCCGGACGAACGGCGCCATGTTCTTGATGCCATCGCCGAGCGCCTTCTGGTTGCGCGCCAGCATGCCGGTGAGCTGGTCGAGGCTGGTGAGCACCGGCGTCAGCTGCTTGTTGTTGTCGTCGACGAGGCCCTTGAGCTCCTTGGCGAGGGCCTGGGTGCCGGTGAGCAGCGTGCTGATCGCCTCGCGGCGCTTGCTGACCTCGGCCAGCAGCAGGTTGCCGTCCTGGAGGAGCTTGACCACCTCGCGGTCGCGGTCGGCGAGGGTCTGGCTGATCTGTTTGGTGTTGTCGAGCAGTTGGGCGAGCTGGTCGTCGCGCGAGGAGACCGTCTTCGACAGCGCCTGCAGGCCGGTGAGCGCGCCCTTCACGTCCTTCGGGGTGTCGGCGAACGTGTTGGCGATGACCTCGAAGCTCTGCGCGAGCTGCACGGTGTCGATCTGGTTGGTGGTGTCGGCCAGCCCGCGGAACGCCTCGAGCACGTCATACGGCGCGGTGGTGCGGTCGCGCGGGATGCGCTGCGCCGGGTCGAGCACGTCGCGGCCGTCGGGCTCGAGCGCCAGGTACTTCTGGCCCAGCAAGGTCTTGATCTTGATGGCGGCCGAGGTCTTGTCGCCGACCCAGGCGTCCTTGACCTTGAACGTGACGACCACCCGGTCGCCCTGCAGCGCCACGTCGGACACCTTGCCGACCTTGACCCCGGCGATGCGCACCTCGTCGTTCGGCTGCAGCCCGGCCGCCTCGGAGAACTCGGCGCTGTAGCTGGTGCCGCCGCCGATGATCGGCAGGTCGTCGGAGAACATCGCCACGGTGAGCGCGAGGCCGAGCACGACGAGGCCGGCGATCCCGATCGGGATGGGGTTGCGTGAGCGGAAGGACCTCATCGCGTGCACCTCGCGTGGTTCGCCGACGAGACGGGCACGTTGATCGGCTGGGTGACGAGCCCCGGGATGCCGATCGAGCCCGACGTCGAGCAGAGGTAGAAGTTGAACCACGAGCCGTAGCTGACCGTGCGGGTGAGCGCGGCGGTCTTCTCCGGCAGGAACTGGATGAAGTGCTGCACCACCGACTCGCTGTCGTTGAGGTTGTTC
Organism: Actinophytocola sp.; assembly: GCF_036402745.1. Taxonomy (GTDB): domain Bacteria; phylum Actinomycetota; class Actinomycetes; order Mycobacteriales; family Pseudonocardiaceae; genus Actinophytocola. The sequence continues at coordinate 12,006 of NZ_DASWSJ010000206.1, forward strand.
ACGAGCCCGCCGAGCGCGGCGATGTCCTGCTTGAGCGGCGCGCGGGCCTCGGTGAGCAGGCCGGACGTGGTCTGGGCGAGGCCGCCGAGCGCCTCGATCGCGTCGCCGATCGGCTGGCGGTCCTGGGCGAGCCCGGAGACCAGCTGCTGGACCTGCACGATCAGCGTGGAGAGCTTGCCGCCGCGGGCGTTGATCGTGTCGAGCGCGCCGTTGAGGTTGTTGATCACCTGGCCGATGACCTGGTCCTTGTCGGCGATCGCCGAGGTGAGCGAGGCGGTGTGGGCGAGCAGCGACTCGACCGTGCCGCCCTCCCCCTGCAGGACCTGGATGATCTCGTAGGAGAGCTGGTTGACGTCGTTGGGCGAGAGCGCGCGGAACAGCGGCTTGAACCCGTTGAAGAGCTCGGTGAGGTCGAGCGCCGGGCGGGTGCGCTCCATCGGGATGTTGCCGCCGGACTCGAGGACCGCGTTCGGGTTGCCGCCGGTGCCCTCGGTGAGCGACACGTAGCGCTGGCCGACGAGGTTGCGGAACTTGATCTGCGCGGTGACCGACGCGGGCAGCTTGCGGTTGGCGCTGACCGAGAACGTGACCTGGGCCTGCTTGCGGTCGACGATGCCGACGTTCTCGACCTGGCCGACCCGCACGCCGGCGATCCGCACGTCGTCGCCGGGCAGCAGCAGGGTCGCGTCGGAGAACCGGGCGGTGTAGCTGTTGGTCGAGCTCAGGTCGATGTTGGCGATGCTGATGGCGAGCACGGCCGTGGCGCTGACCGTGACGACGGTGAACACGATCAGCTTCACCAGCGGTGCGAACAACCCCCTCACGACACCACCTCGCAGGCTCGGTGGCGCCGCTGCGGGTGCCCCTGTGACCTTGGTTCGCTTGCAAGCTCGCTCACTTGAAGGTCACCTCCGTCCCGCGGTAGAGCGGCCCGACGAGCAGGCTCGACCAGGCCGGCACCTGGCCCGGCGCGACGCCGAGGCCGGGCGCGAGCAGCTGGGCCAGGAAGTCCCGCTCGGCGGGCGAGTTGGCGAGCGCGCCCGGCTGGGTGGCGCTCGACGGGCCGGTCGTGCCGTTCGCCGGCGGCAGCACGCCGTCCTGCACCGTGCGGCTGGTCGGGCCGTGCGAGCTGCCGTCCTGCAGCGGGCCGTCCGGCGGCTGGTCCGGGAACGGGTTGCCCATCTGCGCCGGGTCGTAGCAGCGCGGGCCGCGGTGCTCGTTGAAGTGCGGGTCGTCCTTGCCGGGCTCGTACGAGCCCTTGTTGACCACGACCTCGAGAGTGGCGTGCAGGCCGGGCTGGTTGGTCCCGGCGCCGAACACCGGGCCGGCCGCGTCGACGAGCGAGGCCATCTGCTTGAGGAAGCACGGGTAGGACGGCGAGTACTTCGCGAGCAGCTCCAGGGTGCCCCGGGAGCTGTCGGACAGCCGGATGATGTTGTCGGAGTTGGCTCGCAGGAACTGCTCCAGGTTCTGGCTCGACGTGGTGAGGTCGGCGAAGAGGGCCTGCAGGTTGGCCTTCTGCTCGGCGATCGTGCGCGAGGTGACGGTGAGGTCGGACAGCGCCGCGGTGAAGTCCGGGATCGCGTCGGCGTAGGTGTCGCTGACCGCGACCAGTGCGTTGAGGTCGTGGGTCAGCTGCGGCACGTGCGGGTTGATCTCCCCCACGAGCTTGCCGAGGTCGACCAGCGTGTCGCCGAGCTCCTTGCCGCGGCCCTCGAGCGCGGTGGAGATCGCGGTGAGCGTGGTGGACAGCTTCTGCGGCTGGACCGCCTGCAGCACCGGCAGCAGGTGGTCGAGCGCCTGGGACAGCTCCACCGCGGGCGCCGACTTGTCCTGCTCGATCCTGTCGCCCTGCGCGAGGTGCTGCGGGTCGGCGTCGGCCGGGATCTGCAGCGCCACGTACCGGTCGCCGAACAACGTCTTCGGGATGAACCGCGCGGAGACGTTGCGCGGGATCACGTCGACCTTGTCCGGGTCGAGCGCGAGGTCGAGCACCGAGCCCTGCTCGGTCGGGGTGATCTTGCGGATCTCGCCGACGATGAGCCCGCGCACCTTGACGTCACCGCGCACCTGGAGCTGGTTGCCGAGCTTGTCGGTGCTGAGCGACACCCGGACCACGGGTGTGAAGGCCTTGTTGTACATGGCGATCGAGAGGCTCACCAGCGCCGCGACGACGACGATGAACCCGATGCCGAGCAGCCGGCGCCGTGCCGTTGCCCATCCGCGAGCGCTCATCCGCCGATCCTCACCGTCACCGTGGTCCCCCAGATGGCGAAGCCGATGAAGAAGTTGAGCAGCGCCGCGGTGACGATCGTCGTCCGCACCGAGCGGCCCACGGCCACGCCCACGCCGGCCGGGCCGCCGGTGGCCCGGTAGCCGTAGTAGCAGTGCACCAGGATGATCACGATCGCGAAGATCAGCACCTTGCCGAAGGACCAGAACACGTCCTGTGGAGGTAGGAACAGGTTGAAGTAGTGGTCGTAGGTGCCGGCCGACTGCCCGTAGAAGTAGACCGTGATCGTGCGCGACGCGAGGTAGCTCGACAGCAGGCCGATGATGTAGAGCGGGATCACCGCGATGAACCCGGCGATGATCCGGGTGGTCACCAGGAACGGCAGGCTCGGCACGCCCATCACCTCGAGCGCGTCGATCTCCTCCGAGATCCGCATCGCGCCCAGCTGCGCGGTGAACCCGGCGCCGACCGTGGCCGACAGCGCCAGCCCGGCCACCAGCGGCGCCACCTCGCGGGTGTTGATGTAGGCCGAGGCGAAGCCGGAGAACGCGGCCGTGCCGATCTGGTCCAGCGCGGCGTAGCCCTGCAGGCCGACGACCGTGCCGGTGAAGACGGTCATGCCGACCATCACGCCGATGGTGCCGCCGATGACCGCGAGCGCGCCGGAGCCGAAGCTCACCTCGGCGAGGATCCGCATGGTCTCGCGCAGGTAGCGGCGCAGCGTGCGCGGGATCCAGGCGAGCGCACGGAGGTAGAACGACAGCTGGTCGCCGAGCGTGTCGAGGAAGCCGAGGGGGGCGTGCGCCACCCGGCGGGCCGTGTCACCGATGGAGGCCATCGCTCAGCTCCCCTTCTGCGGCACGATCGTGAGGTACACGGCGGTGAGCACGAAGTTGACGAAGAACAGCAGCAGGAACGTGATCACGACCGACTGGTTGACCGCGTCCCCGACGCCCTTCGGGCCGCCCTTGGGGTTGAGCCCGCGGTAGGCGGCCACGACGCCGGCGATGAAGCCGTAGATCAGCGCCTTGATCTCGCTGATCCACAGGTCGGGCAGCTGCGCGAGAGCCGAGAAGCTCGCGAGGTAGGCGCCCGGCGTGCCGCCCTGGAGCACGACGTTGAAGAAGTAGCTGCCCAGCACGCCGACGACGCTCACGAGGCCGTTGAGCAGCACCGCGATGAGCATCGCGGCGAGGACCCTGGGCACCACCAGCCGCTGGATCGGGTTGACGCCGAGGACCTCCATGGCGTCGATCTCCTCGCGGATGGTGCGCGCGCCGAGGTCGGCGCAGATCGCCGAGCCGCCGGCGCCGGCCACCATCAGCGCGGTGACCAGCGGCGCGGCCTGCTGGATGATCGCGAGCACCGCGGCGGCGCCGGTGAACGACTGCGCGCCGAGCTGGACGATGAGGCTGCCGAGCTCCAGCGCCACGACCGCACCGAACGGGATGGCGACCAGGGCCGTCGGCAGGATCGTGACGCTCGCGATGAACCAGCACTGCTGGATGAACTCGCGGACCTGGAAGGGCCTGCGGAAGATGTTGACCAGGACGTCCAGGGCGAGGGCGAACAGCCGACCGGTCTCCCGCAACGCCCCGGCACCCGGGAAGTTCGGCGATGCTGTCCGTGTGGTCATGCACCACCGCCGGGTCCGGTCGGCGGGTCGGCCCGCCAGCTGGATCTGGGTAGGTCGGCGACGTCGTCGGTGCTGGTGTTGAGGTCACCCTCCGACGGCGCCCACTCCTGGTTGCGCGGCCGCGGGCTGGGCCGGAACGCCGTCGTGGACGCCATGTGGTGCGCGCGCACGCCGTAGTGGTCCCGCTCGGCCTGGGTGAGCGACTCGACGATGCCCTCCTGCGCCGCGCCGGGGAGGGTGCCGATGATCGACATGACCCGGTCCTTGCGGCGGCGCACGGCGTCGCGCACCGGCAGGCCCGGGGTGGGCTCGATCTGCGGCACGACACCGCTGACGTCGTCGGTGCTGCCGTCGTGGTGGCCGGCGTCGACCTGCGCCTGCTCGGCGGCCATGGTGGCCTGGTCCTTCTCCTCCGACATGCCGATCGGGCCGATGCGGCTGCCGTTGAGGAACTGCTTGACCACCGGCTCCTCGGAGGTGAGGAGGACCTCGCGCGGGCCGAACATCACGAGCTCGCGGCGGAACAGCATGCCGATGTTGTCCGGCACGGTCCGGGCGAGGTTGATGTTGTGCGAGACGATCAGGATGGTGGCGTCGATCTGCGCGTTCAGGTCGATGAGCAGCTGGGAGATGTAGGAGGTGCGGACCGGGTCGAGGCCGGAGTCCGGCTCGTCGCACAGGATGATCTCCGGGTCCAGCACCAGCGCGCGGGCCAGGCCGGCGCGCTTGCGCATGCCGCCGGAGATCTCGCCGGGGAGCTTCTTCTCCGCGCCGGCGAGGCCGGTCATGTCGAGCTTCTCGAACACGATGCGGCGGATCTCGGACTCGCTCTTCTTGGTGTGCTCGCGCAGCGGGAAGGCGACGTTGTCGTAGAGGTTCATCGACCCGAACAGCGCGCCGTCCTGGAACAGGACGCCGAAGAGCTTGCGGATCTCGTAGAGCTTGTGCTCCGAACAGGTGACGATGTCGACGCCGTTGATCTCGCAGCGGCCCTTGTCCGGCTTGAGCAGGCCAATCATCGACTTGAGGAAGACCGACTTGCCGGTGCCCGACGGGCCGAGCATCACGCTGACCTCGCCCGGCGGCAGCGTGAGCGTGACGTCCCGCCAGATGACCTGGCGGCCGAAGGACTTCGTCAGGCCCTCGACGACCACCTCGGCGCCCATCGAACCTCCTTGTGTGCCCGGCCGTCCTGATCCCCGGCCGTCCTCGCCCGCCGCGCCGGTGTACTCAAGATGCAACGAGCGTGACGCTTGTGGGTTACTGCCGAGTTCAGTACCGCATGGCACGGGAAGGTACCGAGTTACTCACCGTGGGTGTAAGCGGGGTATTCCTGCCCGAAATGTGAACAGGGCCGGCACCGTGGCGGTGTCGGCCCCGTTCGGGTTCCGTTCAGCGTGAGGTCACTTGAGGGAGACCTTCGCGCCGGCGGCCTCCAGCTTCTCCTTGGCGGCCTCGGCGGCGTCCTTAGCGACCTTCTCCAGGACGGGCTTCGGAGCGGCCTCGACCAGCTCCTTGGCCTCCTTCAGGCCCAGCCCGGAGACGACCTCGCGGACGACCTTGATGACCTGGATCTTCTTCTCGCCCGCGGCCTCGAGGACCACGTCGAACTCGTCCTGCTCCTCCGGCGCCTCAGCGGCGGCGGCGGCCGGGCCGGCGGCGGCCACGGCGACCGGGGCAGCCGCGGTGACCTCGAAGGTCTCCTCGAACTGCTTCACGAAGTCGGACAGCTCGAGGAGGGTCATCTCCTTGAACGCGTCGAGCAGCTCGTCGGTGCTCAGCTTCGCCATGATGGCGTTCCTTTCCTGAGTGGGGGTGTTCAGCTCTCGGCGGGAGCCGCTTGCTCGGCGGACGCCTTCTTTTCCTGCAGGGCCGCGGCCAGGCGGGCGACCTGCGAGGCGGGCGCGGCGAACAGGCCGGCTGCCTTGCTGAGGTTGCCCTTCATCGCGCCCGCCAGCTTGGCGAGCAGCACCTCACGGCTGTCCAGGTCGGCGATCTGCGCGACCTCTTCAACCGACAGGGGGCGGCCATCCATGTAGCCGCCCTTGATGACCAGGCCCTTGTTGTCCTTCGCGAAGTCACGCAGCGCCTTGGCCGCGTCCACCGGCTCGCCATCGACGAACGCGATGGCGGTGGGGCCGGTGAACAGGGCGTCGAGGCCCTGGATCCCGGCGTTCTCGGCGGCACGCTTGACCAGGGTGTTCTTCGCGACTCGGTAGGACGCGGTGGTGCCGAGAGCGCGACGCAGCGTGGTGAGCTGCGACACGGAGAGGCCGCTGTACTGGGTGACGACCGCTGCCGAGCTGGTGCGGAACTTGTCCGCGATCTCGGCGACCGCAGCCACCTTGTCGGGCTTCGCCATGTTCGCCTCCTCTCTGGGCTGGTGACCGCCGGGCCCAACCCAGGAAAGACGAAACGCCCCGGCGCGCTGGGCACGGGGCGTGAAGATCATTGGCGCGTGAGCGCCTGGACCTACCTCGTCCTCCTGCGCGGGCCACCCGTCCTGCGGACGGATCTTCATCTTCATTGGGAAGAGACCAGCGGTCTTCGGTGGAACATCGAAAAGAATACGGGACCGGTGCACGGCGGTCCAAATCGCCCCCGGCCCAACCGGCAGAATGGTGAGGTGGCCGACAACGAGCACCCGGAGCGCAAGCACATCGAACGTGCCCCCGCGCCGCCCCCGCCCGTGCCAACCGAGCCCACCGGCCCGACCGATCCGGAGCAGTACCGCCAGTTCGAGCAGTTCCAACAGTTCCAACAGTTCCTCAAGTTCCAGGAGACCCAGGGTGGC
>NZ_DASWSJ010000207.1:0-4807 GCF_036402745.1 Actinophytocola sp.
GGACGCTGGGTCGCCCTGGTGCCCGCCGGGGCAGAGGACCTGCTCGACGTGCTCCCTGGCGGCACTGTCCACCTGGAACTCACCGAGTTCGACCGGGCCACGATCGCCGACCGGCTGCGCTCTCTCGACGGGGAGTTCGACGGTGTGGTGTCCCTGCTGGCGCTCGCGGGCGGTCCGGCACGGGACCTGCTGGCCAGGACGGCCGCCGTCGTGCAGGGCCTGACAGACAGTGGCCGCACGGCACGGCTGTGGTGCCTGACGCGCGGTGCGGTATCGGTGACAGTGGACGGGGCCCTGGACGGCCCACCCGACCCGGACCAGGCGGCGCTCTGGGGCCTCGGCAGGGTCGTCGCGCTGGAGCAGCCCGACCTGTGGGGCGGTCTGCTCGACCTCCCGGACAGCACCGACCAGGATCTGACGGCCGTGCTCACAGGCGACGAGGACCAGGTGGCGGTCCGGGCATCCGGGGTGTTCGGCCGGCGGATCGTCCACACTGGACCGCCCGCCGGGAGCGGCGGATACACGCCGGACGGCACGGTTCTGGTGACCGGCGGCACGGGCGCGCTCGGCGGGCACGTCGCGCGCTGGCTGGCCGCGAACGGCGCCCGGCACCTGGTGCTCACCGGCCGGCGGGGCACCGGCACCCCCGGGGTCGACGCCCTCGTGGCCGACCTCGCGGAGACCGGTGCGCGGGTCACGGTCGCCGCGTGCGACGTCGCCGACCGTGCCGCGCTCGCGGCCGTCCTCGCCGACCTCCCGGCCGACGAACCACTGACCGCGGTCTTCCACGCGGCCGGCGTCGTCGACGACGGTGTCACCGACGGCCTGACGCCGGACCGGTTCGGGACCGTCCTGGCGCCCAAGGCGGACGGCGTGGTGAACCTGCACGAGCTGACCGCCGGTCTCGAGCTGCGCGCGTTCGTCGTCTTCTCCTCGATCGCCGGCGTGCTCGGGGCCGCCGGGCAGGGCAACTACGCCGCCGCCAACGCCTACCTCGACGCGTTCGCCGACCGGCGGCGGGCCGAGGGCCTGGCGGCCACGGCGGTCGCCTGGGGACCGTGGGCCGGCGGCGGCATGGTCGCCGAGACCGGTGACGAGCGGATGCGCCGCGGCGGCCTGCACCCGCTGTCGAGTGGACCGGCGCTCGACGCGCTGGCCAGGGCCATCGGCGCCGGCGAGACCGGTGTCCTGGTGGCCGACGTCGACTGGAACCGCTTCGCGCCAGTGCTTTCGGCTGGCCGGCCCGCACGGCTGTTGGCCGCCCTGCCGGAGATCCGCTCGGTTGCCACGCCACCCGACCCGACCGGGTTGCGTGGGCGCCTGGCGGAGCTCGACCCGGGTCTGCGCGAACGCCACCTCCTCGACGTCGTCCGCGCCCAGGTGGCCGCGGTGCTCGGCCACGCCGATCAGTCCACAGTGGACTCTGACCTGCCGTTCCTCGACCTCGGGTTCGACTCGCTGACCACCCTCGAACTGCGCAACGGCCTGGCGGCGGCCACCGGACTGCGGCTGACGTCGTCGCTGGTGTACGACCACCCGACCCCGCGCGACCTCGCCACGCACCTCGTGGCGGAACTGTCCGGTGGCGCCGATCCCGCTCCGGTGCCACCGACGGCGCAACCGGGAGTGGCCGAACCGATCGCGATCGTCGGGATCGGCTGCCGGTTCCCCGGCGGCGTGTCGTCCCCGGACGACCTCTGGCGCCTGCTCGCCGACGGGCGCGACGCGATCGGGGACTTCCCGGCCGACCGCGGCTGGGACCTCGGTGACCTGGCCGGGCGCATCCCCACGCACGCGGGCGGCTTCCTGCCGGGGGCAGGGGAGTTCGACGCGGACTTCTTCGGCATCTCGCCGCGCGAGGCGCTCGCGATGGACCCGCAGCAGCGCCTGCTGCTGGAGACGTCCTGGGAGGCGCTGGAGCACGCCGGCCTGGACGCCACGTCGCTGCGCGGCAGCGCCACCGGCGTGTTCGTCGGCACCAACGGCCAGGACTACCTCGACGCGCTGCGCCGTGCCGCGCCGCCCGCCGGTGCCGCGGACAGCGCCGAGCAGCGCGGCGGCGGGCACTTCGCCACCGGCAACACCGCCAGCGTGATGTCCGGCCGGATCTCCTACACCTTCGGCCTCGAAGGCCCCGCACTCACCGTGGACACCGCGTGCTCGGCGTCGCTGGTCGCGCTGCACCTCGCCGGCCGGGCGCTGCGGAGCGGGGAGTGCTCGCTCGCGCTCGCCGGGGGCGTGTCGGTGATGTCCACACCGGACTCGATCGTCGAGTTCGGTGTGCAGGGTGGTCTCGCCGCCGACGGCCGGTGCAAGGCCTTCGGCGCCGGCGCGGACGGCACGTCCTGGTCGGAGGGCGTCGGGGTGCTCGTCCTGGAGCGGCTGTCCGACGCGCGCCGCCACGGCCACCGAGTGTTCGCCGTGCTGCGCGGGTCCGCCGTGAACGCCGACGGGGCGTCCAACGGGCTGACCGCCCCGAACGGCTCGGCGCAGGCACGGGTGATCCGGGCCGCGCTCGCCGACGCCCGGCTGTCCACTTCGGACGTCGACGTCGTCGAGGCGCACGGCACCGGCACCGCGCTCGGCGATCCCATCGAGGCACACGCGTTGCTGGCCACCTACGGGCAGGACCGTGCGGAGCCGCTGCTCCTCGGCTCGGTCAAGTCCAACCTCGGCCACACCCAGGGCGCGGCAGGCGTCGCCGGGGTGATCAAGATGGCGCTCGCCGCCCACCACGGCGTGCTGCCGAGGACCCTGCACGCCGACGAGCCGTCGCCGCACGTCGACTGGTCCGCCGGCGCGGTCGCGCTGCTCACCGAGGCACGGGACTGGCCGCGCGGTGACCGGCCCCGCCGTGCCGGGGTCTCCGCGTTCGGCATCAGCGGCACCAACGCGCACGTCATCATCGAGGAGGCGCCGGAAGAGGAACCCGCCGTCCCGGCGCCCGCCCCGCCGGTCGTGTCGCCGCTGCCGCCGCCGGTGGTGCCGTGGCTGGTCTCGGCGCGGGGGACAGCCGCACTCGACGCCCAACTCGACCGGCTCACCGGGTTCGCCGCCGCGCGGAAGGACCTCTCGCCGGCGGAGATCGGGCGGGCGCTGGCCGAGAACCGCGCCGCCCTGCCAGACCGAGCCGTCCTGTTGTCCGCTGTGGACGGTGCGATCGAGGTCGTGCGCGGGGTGGCGTCCGGCGACGGCGACCTGGCGGTGCTGTTCACCGGCCAGGGTGCCCAGCGCCCCGGCATGGGCCGTGAGCTGTACGACCGCCACTGCCGGTTCGCCGAGGCCCTGGACGAGGTCCTGGCACACCTCGACCCCGGGCTGCGGGAGGTCATGTGGGGCGACGATCCGGCGCCGCTGACCGACACCGGGAACGCGCAGCAGGCGCTGTTCGCGGTCGAGGTCGCGCTGTACCGGCTCGTCGAGTCGTGGGGCGTCCGGCCGACCCACGTCGGTGGGCACTCGATCGGCGAGCTGGTCGCGGCGCACGTGGCGGGCGTGCTGTCCCTGCCGGACGCCTGCGTGCTGGTGTCGGCGCGGGCCCACCTCATGGCCGCACTGCCGGCCGGCGGGGCGATGGTGGCGGTGCGTGCGACCGAGGACGAGGTGGCGCCGCTGCTCGGTGACCGGGTGACGGTCGCGGCGGTCAACGGTCCGTCGTCGGTGGTGCTCGCCGGTCCGGAGGAGCCGACGCTCGCCGCCGTGGCATGTCTGGCCGAGCAGGGCCGCCGCACCCGGCGCCTGCGGGTGAGCCACGCGTTCCACTCGCCGCTCATGGACCCGATGCTGGCCGAGTTCCGGCGGGTGGCCGAGAGCCTGGACTACCGGCCGCCGCGCCTGCCGGTGGTGTCCAACCTGACCGGTGCGCTGGCGACCTCCGACGAGCTCTGCTCGCCCGTGTACTGGGTGCGCCACGTCCGGGAGACCGTCCGCTTCGCCGACGGTGTCCGGGCGCTGACCGACGCGGGGGTGCGGACGGTCCTCGAGCTCGGTCCCGACAACGTGCTGTCCGCCATGGTCGCCGAGTGCGTGCCCGACGGCACCGTGGCGGTCCCGGCGCTGCGTGCCGACCGGAACGAGACGGTCTCGCTGACCGGGGCGCTGGCTCGGCTGCACGTCCGCGGGGTGGGCGTCGACTGGGCCGGCTGGTTCGGCGGCACCGGACGATCCACTGTGGACCTTCCGACGTACGCGTTCCAGCGCAGGCGGTTCTGGCCCGATCCCGCCCCGGGCAAGGGTCCGGACGGCTGGTTCTACCGCACCGAATGGACGCCGGTGCCCCAGACCGACACCGCCGAGCGCGGGACGTGGCTCGCGCTCGACACCGACACCGATCTCGCCGAGCTGGCCGGCCGGTCGTTCACCGGGGTGGTGTCGTTGGCGTCGGCCGATCCCCAGACGCTGCTGACCACGCTCGACGCGGCCGGGATCCAGGCACCGCTGTGGTGCGTGACCAGGGGCGCGGTCGTGACCGGCGACGCGGACCCGGCGCCCGATCCGGACCAGGCCGCCGTCTGGGGCCGGGGCCTCGCCTGCGCACTGGAAGCCCCGGACCGCTGGGGCGGGCTGCTGGACCTGCCGTCCGATATGGACACTGTGGACACCGACCTCGACGTGCTCGCGGCCGTACGCGCCGCCGCCGCACACGGCGAGGACCAGGTGGCACTGCGCCAGGGCGGACTGCTTGCCCGCCGTCTCACCAGGGCCGTCGTGGGGGACACCGAACCGTGGACGCCCACCGGGACCGTCCTCGTGGCCTCGGCCGACCCGGTGCACGAGCAGTTGCTGAGCCACCTGGCCGACTCCGCGA
>NZ_DASWSJ010000208.1:0-16551 GCF_036402745.1 Actinophytocola sp.
CGGCTGGCGGCCCGCCCTGAGCCCGGCCGAGGCGAACCTCCTCGTCGTCGCGGGGGCGGCCGGGCACGAGCTCGAACCCTTCGTCCGGCGGGTGTGGGACCAGCTGCCCGCGCCCCGGGCGCGCGTGGACATCCCCGAGCACATCGTCGGCGGGCTGGACTCGGCCGTGCGCGAGCTCCGCGACGCCGGCCGGCAACGCGCGCAGGCATCCCGGCCGCCGGTCGAGCACACCGCCCACGACCTGGCACCCGCCGAGGACCACGGCGACCACGGCCACCACCTGGACCACGGTCACCACGGTCACCACATGGACGGCATGGACGGCATGGCTATGCCGGGCGGCGTGCCCATGGCGGACCGGGCCGACGACCGGGACGGCCTGAAGCTCGACCAGCTGCACGTCCCGCTGGGACCCGTGCTGCCGCTGTGGCCCGCGGGACTGATCGTCCACACGCGACTGCAGGGCGACGTGATCCAGGACGCGACCGTCGAGGTGGTCGGTGGCGGCGGCGAGCCGTGGCCGGGCGACGCCACCGCTCGCCGGCTGGACTCGGGTGCCCGTCTGCTCGCGCTGGCCGGCTGGGTGGACGCGTCGGTCGCCGCGCAGCGCCTGCGGGACGAGGTGCTCGCCGGCCACCGGCCGAGGATCGCGGCGTGGGCCGACCGGGTGCGCCGGTCGCGCGCGTTGCGCTGGCTCCTCGCGGATGTCGGCTCCATACCGGCCGGTCCGGCCGCGCTCACCGGGGACGCGCTGGACCGCCTCCGCCGCTGGCTCGACCCGTTCCCCGAGCCGCCGACCGCGGACGAGACACAGTGGACACTGGACAACCTGCCGGCCCTGCTGGCGGGCACGGAGCTCGCGACCGCGCGGCTCGTCGTGGCGAGCCTCGACCCGGACCTCGACCTGCTCACCCACGACGAAACCCACCGCGGAGCCCACCATGGTTGAGCGGACGGCCTGGTGGGGAGCGCTGGTGCTGCCGGTCGTGCTGGCCGTGTTCGCGCTGGCCGCGGCCGGGTTCGATGCCGGGCTCGCGGCCAGGGCGGCCGGCCGGCCCGGTGTGCGCGCGGGGGCGGTCGCGCCGTTGCGGGCGGTCGCCGGGCTGCTCGTCCAGCAGCGGCGGCGCACGCCGGCCGCGGACACGCTGCTCTGGCGCGGCGCCGGCGTGGTGCTGCTCGTCGCGGCGGTCCTGGCGTCGCTGGGGACGCCGCTCGGGCGGTGGGCGGTCGGGGACCTGTCCGTCGGGGTCGTGTGGTTCAACGCCATGGAGGTCGTGGCGTGGGCCGCGGTCTGGCTCGCCGGGTGGGGGGCCAACTCGGCGTTCGGGCTGGTGGGTGGCTACCGGTTCGTCGCGCAGGGGCTGGCCTACGAGCTGCCGCACATGTTCGTGCTCACCACGGCGGCGATCGGCGCCGGCTCGCTGCGGGTGGGCGACATCGTGGCCGCCCAGCGCGACCTGTGGTTCGTGGTCTGGATGCCGGTCGCCTTCCTCGTATACCTGATTTCCGTGCTGGCCATGGCGTTCTTCCGGCCGTTCGACCAAGCCGCCGGCGCGGACATCGCCGGCGGCGCGCTCGCCGAGCTGTCCGGTGTGGACAGACTGGTGTTCGTGGCGGGGCGATGGGTGCTGCTCGTGTCGGGCGCGGCGATGGCGGTGCCGCTGTTCCTCGGCGGCGGCGCGGGGCCGCTGCTGCCGGACTGGCTGTGGTCGGTGCTGAAGACCGCCGCGGTGCTGGGTGTGCTCGGGTGGGTGGGGCGCCGGCTGCCGACGATCCGGATGGAACGGTTCACCGAGGTCGCCTGGCTGGTGCTGGTTCCCGCCACCCTGCTGCAGGCGTTGTTCGTGTCCGTTCTGGTCAGCTAGGAGGTGCGGACGTGTGGTTCTGGGTGTGCGCGGTGGGCGCGGTGGTCACCGGCATCGCGGTGTTCCGGGTGGGCTCGATGGCCCGCGCGACCTTCGCGCTGCTCGCGTCGTTCCTGTTCGCCGCCGCGACGGTGCTGCTGGTCGAGCTGACCTACCTCGGCGTGCTCGTCATCCTCATGATGATCATGGAGATGGTCATCATGGTCGTGTTCATGGTGATGTACATGATGAACCCGGCCGGGCTGATGCCGATGACCATGGTGCACAACCAGAAGGGGTCGCTCGCCATCGCCGCCGGCACGTTCGCCGTGCTCGCGGCGGGCGTCTACCTCATCGACTGGCCCACCTCGCGGGCCGGGTCGACCGCGGGGCGCCCGGCCGACCCCACGATGCAGCTGGGTGCGGCGCTGATGGGGCCGAAGATGCTGACGATGATCGTGCTGGGCCTCGCGTTGTTCGCCACGATCGTCGCCACGGTCGTGCTCGCCACTCACCGGGGCCGCTACGACCGCTACGGCGACCGCCTGGACCGCGAGCGACCCGACGACCCGGTGCGGGGAGGTATCGGATGAGTCTGCCGGACTACCTGCTGCTGGCGTCGGCGCTGTTCAGCGTCGGCCTCTACGGTGCCCTGTCCCAGCAGTCGATCGTGATGATCATGATGGGGCTCGAGCTGATGGTCAACGCGGTGATCGTCGGTGCGGCCGCGTTCTGGTACTTCACCGCCCCCGACCGGCCGGACGGGCAGGTGGTCGTCGTGCTGGCGGTCACCGCCATGGCCATCGAGATGGCCGGCGGGTTCGCGGTCACCACGGCGGTGTTCCGGGCCCGGGACGTGGAAGTGACCGACCTGGCCGCGGACCTCAAGGACTGACGGCCGATGCTGTGGCTCCTCGTCGCGGTCCCGCTCCTGGCGGGCGGCCTGCTGCTGGTCGCCGGCCGGCGGGCCGACAGGCTCGCCGCGCCCGCCGCGATCGCGGCCACCCTCGTGACGCTGGCGCTGTCGGTCGCCGTGGCCGTCGAGCGGCCCGCCGTGTCGGCGTCCTATCTGGACGGTGTGGCGTTCGGGCTGCGGGTGGACGGGCTGTCCGCGGTCATGGTGGTCGCGGTGGCGGTCGTACTGCTTGCCGTGCTGGTGTTCGCGGCCGGTGAGCCGGACCTGGCGCGGGCGCGGTTCTTCGGGTTCATGCTGGTGTTCGCGGGCGCGATGCTGGTGACGGTCACCGCCACCACGCTGGTCGCGTTGCTGATGGCGTGGGAGGCGATGGGCGCGGCGTCCTACGCGCTCATCGGGTTCTGGTGGCGGGAGCCGCGGCGGGCCAGCTCGGGCAGGGTCGCGTTCCTGACCACCCGGGGCGCCGACCTCGGGCTCTACCTCGCCGCCGGTGCCGCGCTGGCGGGCGGTGCGGGTGGTCTCGGGCTGGGCGAGCTGGCCGGGCTGCCCGACGGCTGGCGGGACGTGGTGGCGGCCGGGGTCGTGCTGGCCGCGCTGGGGAAGTCGGCGCAGCTGCCGTTCAGCTTCTGGCTGTCGCGCGCGATGGACGGGCCGAGCCCGGTGTCGGCGCTGCTGCACTCGGCGACCATGGTCGCGGCCGGCGGCTACCTGTTGCTGCGCCTCGAACCGCTGCTCGCCGCCACCTCGTGGGCGGCGACGCTGGTCGCCTGGGGCGGAGCGGCGACCGCGCTGCTGCTGGGCGCGGTGGCGGTGGTGCAGCGGGATCTCAAGCAGCTGCTCGCCGCGTCGACGTGCGCGCAGGTGGGGTTCGTCGTGCTCGCGGCCGGCACCGGCGGGGTGGCCGCCGGGACCGGGCAGCTGGTGGCGCACGCGCTGACCAAGAGCCTGCTGTTCCTGTGCGCCGGGGCGTGGCTGACGGCGCTGGGCACCAAGCAGCTGCCGGCGCTGCGCGGGGTGGCCCGCCGCTTCCCCGTCGTCGGCACCACGTTCACCGTCGGCGGCATCGCGCTGGCCGGGATCCCGCCACTGTCCCTCTGGGCCACCAAGGACCACGTCCTCGCCGGCGCGCTCGCCGAGTCGACCCCGCTGTACCTGGTGGGCCTGGCCGCGGCCGCGCTCAGCGCCGCCTACGCGGGCCGGGCGGTGACGCTGGTCTGGTCCGAGCCGGAACCGGGGTGGGTGCCCGAGCAGCCCGAGCAGCCCGGGACCGGCCGGGTCACCACCTGGCAGCGGGCCGCCCTGCCGCCGCTCGCCGCGGGCGCGGCGCTGCTCGGCGTGCTGGCCGTGCCCGGGGTGTGGCGGTGGTTCGCCGGCCTCGTCTCCGCCGCCGCCGAGCCCGGGCCGGCCTGGTGGGAGCTGCTCGCCTCCGGCGCCCTCGCCGTGGCCACCGCCGCCGCGGCCGCGGCCTTCGTGGGCCGGGGCGACGTGCCGGCCTACCGGCCGCTCGCCGGCTGGCTCGGCCTGGAGAACATCGCGCGAACCCTTGTCGCCCGGCCGATGCGGGCCACGGCCACCGGGCTGGCGCGGTTCGACGACCGGGTCGTGGCCGGCGGGGTGCGGGCCACCGCCGCGGCCGGGACCGCGGTCGCCCGCGTGGTCGACACGAGGGTCGAGTGGTCGGTCGACGGGCTCGTCCGCGCGCTGGCGCGGGCCTTCCGCGTGCTGGGCGGGCTGGCGCGGCGGCCGCAGACCGGTCAGCTGCACCACTACTACGCACAGGCGGTGGTCGCGCTGGCCGCGCTCGCCGTCCTGCTGCTCGTGCTCTCGAACGGACGGTGAACGTGCTCAGCATCGTGGTGTTCCTGCCGCTGGCGGTCGCGGTGATCCTGCTGGCGCTGCCCAGGGTCGGCGACGCGGTGGTGCGCTGGGTCTGGATCCTCGCCAGCACCGCCGAGCTGGCGCTCGTGGTCGCGGTCTGGGTCCGCTACCGCAGCACCGGGGCGGGCACCGGTTACGGCTTCGAGGTGAACCGGCGGTGGATCCCCAGCGTGAGCTCGGGCTACCACGTCGGCGTCGACGGGCTGAGCCTGCCGCTGCTCGCGTTGACCGCCGTGCTGTTCCTCGCCTGCGCGGTCTACTCGCTGCGCCAGACCGAGCGGGTCCGCTCGTTCGCCGCGCTGTTCCTGTTCCTCGAGACCGTCTGCCTCGGCGTGTTCGTCTCGCTGGACCTGATCCTGTTCTTCGTCTTCTTCGACCTGTCCATCGTGGGCATGTACTTCGTGATCGCCGGCTGGGGACACCGCGACGCGGCCCGGGCGGCCCTGCAGTTCTTCCTCTACACCTTCCTCGGCTCGCTCGCGCTGCTGCTGGGCTTCATCGGCCTCTACCTCGCCGCCGAGCCGAACACCTTCGACATGGTCCAGCTCGCCGCGCAGAACCCCCTGGCGGGCAAGGGAACCGTCGCGACGCTCGTGCTGCTCGCCGTCGTCGTCGGCCTCGCGATCAAGACGCCGACCGTGCCGTTCCACACCTGGCTCCCACCCGCGCACACCGAGGCCCCGGCCGCGGGCTCGGCGATCCTCGCCGGTGTGCTGCTGAAGCTCGGCACCTACGGCTTCGTGCGGATCGCGATGCCCATGCTGCCCGACACCTGGCGCCGCTGGGCACCGGTGATCATCATCGTCGGGGTGGTCAGCGTGCTCTACGGCGCGCTGGTGGCCCTGGCGCAGCAGAACGTCAAGCGGATGATCGCCTACACGTCGGTCAACCACATGGGCTACATCGTCCTCGCCGTGGGCGCCGCCGGCCTGGTGTCCACATCGGACAGGCAGGCACACGACCTCGCGGTCACCGGCGCGGTCACCCAGATGGTGAGCCACGGCCTCATCACCGGCGCCCTGTTCCTGCTCGCCGGCGTGCTCTACGACCGGGGCGGCACCTACGACCTCGGCGCCTACGGCGGGCTCGCCGCCAGCACCCCGCGCTTCGCCGGCCTCACCGCGGTCGCCGCGTTCGCCTCCCTGGGCCTGCCCGGCTTCTCCGGGTTCATCGCCGAGTTCCAGATCTTCACCGGGTCCCTGCCGGGCGCACCGGTCGCCACCGCGCTGGCCTTCGTGGGCATCCTCATCACCGCGGCGTTGTTCCTGCGCGCCTACCAGCGGCTGTTCCTCGGCCCGCCGGCCACGGCCGGGCCCGGTCCGGGTGTCACCGACCTCACCGCCGCCGAGACCCTCTCCATCGCGCCGCTGATGGTGCTCGCCGTGGTGCTCGGGCTGTTCCCGCGCTTCCTGCTCGACCTCGTCGAGCCCGCGGCCCGCACGCTCGGCCTGCTGGTGAGCCGGTGACATGAACACCACCATGAACGCGACGATCGCCCAGGACCTGGGGCGGCTGCTGCCGGAGCTGCTCCTCGCGGGTGCGGCCGTGTTCGGGCTGCTGCTCGGGTCGTTCCTGCCCCGCGCACACCAGTGGCTGGTCCGCGCGCTGGCCGCGGCCGCGTGCCTCGCCGCCCTCGTGTCCACCGTGGCCGGCTGGTCCCGGGCGAGCACGGCGGTGTTCGAGAACAGCTACGCCGTCGACACCGCCACCAACGCGGCCCGGGCCGTCGTCCTGGTGTCCGTGCTGCTCGTGCTCACCATGGCCAGCACCGAGATCCGGCGCCACGCAAGGGAAACCGAGTTCGTGGTGCTGCTGCTGCTCGGCGCGCTCGGCGCGGTGCTGCTCGCCGGCGCGAACGACCTCCTGCTGCTCGCCGCCGCCTACCTGCTGGCCAGCGTGCCGCTCTACGCGCTCATCGGGTTCGCCAAGGACGCCCCGGGCACCGAGGCCGGCCTGAAGTTCTACCTCCTCTCCGCGCTGCTCGGCACCACCATGCTGGTCGGCGTCATGCTGGTGTCCGGCGTCGGCGGTGGCACCGACTACCCCACCCTCGGCGCCACGCTGCCCGGCGCGCCGCTCGCCGCCGTCGCGGTCGGCGCGATCGCCGTGCTGGGCGGGCTGCTGTTCAAGGCCGGCGCCGTGCCGGCGCACTTCTGGGTCCCCGACGTCACCGAGGGCACCCGCCCCGCGGTCGGCGCGATCGTCACCACCATCCCCAAGGTCGGCGCGCTGGTGGCCCTCTACCGGCTCGTGGCCATCCCCCTCACCCCGACCGACCTCGGCTGGCCACTGCTCATCGCGGTACTCGCCGCCGTCACCATGACGCTGGGCAACCTCGCCGCGTTCTTCCAGACCAACGTCCGCCGGCTGCTCGCCTACTCCACGATCAGCCAGGTCGGCTACCTCCTGATGGCCGTCGCCGCCGCCGGCCGCGCCACCCTCGCGCTGCCCAGCCTGCTGCTCTACCTCGCCGCCTACGCCGTCACCAACCTCGGCGCGTTCGCCGTCATCAGCGCGCTCCCCCGGGCCACCACCCTCGACGACTACACCGGCCTGCGCCGGCACCGCCCCTGGCTCCTGCTCAGCCTCGCCATCTGCCTGCTCGGCCTCATCGGCACCCCGCCCACCGGCGTCTTCACCGGCAAGCTCACCGTCTTCACCGCCACCCTCGACGCCGGCCTCGGCTGGCTCGTCGTCATCGCCGCGATCAACACCGTCGCCAGCGTCTTCTACTACCTGCGCTGGATCACCCCAGCCATGCGCACCAGCCCCGACTTCCCCACCCCCGCCCGGCCGGCGCTGGTCACCGCCTACGTCGCAGCCGCGGCCTCCGTCGCCGTCGGCCTCCTCAGCGGCACCGTCCTCGCCGCCGTCGACACCAGCCTCCTACCGCGCTGACCCGGCGGGCTCCGGGATCGCGACGACCGGCTCCGGAACGTCATTGTCCACTGTGGACACGACAGGCCGCCGGAGTGCCATGGCCGCGGCGACCGCCATCCCGGCGACCAGCACGCCGAACGCGGCGAGTGTCCATCCGTCCGGACTGGTGATCGGCTGCCCGCGGTAGGCCTGCCAGGTCAGCAGGACGAGCAGCCCCGCGTATCCCGCCGCGCCGATGCGCACCAGGCTGGACCGCACCGCGGCGAGCCGGAACCGGGACCACCGCGCGGCGAGCAGCCCGAGGACCAGGTACCACAGCAGCATCGCCTGCAGCCCGTGCATTCCGACGAAGTGCGGGATCCGCAGGTCGCCACCGGTGGTGCTCCACCCGAGCAGCGGCAGCCCCGGCCCGCCGTCCGGCGCGCCGACGGTGTGCGTGCCCAAGGTGTGGAAGTTCCCGCCGGCCTCGAGCGCCGCGATTTGGCCCCCGGTGGGGATGGTCATCAGCGCGCCGAGCCCGACGCCGACGAGCGAGATCACCGCGCCGAGGCCGACCGTCAGCTTGCGTGCCCCGTCGCGGATGTCGCTGCGCAGCACCAGCACGGTGAGCACCAGCGCACCACACCACACGACGACGATGGACGTGGCCATGATCTCGTACACGGTCGCGTCGAACAGCGTCCCGACGTTGAAGTGGCTGGGCCTTCCGCGCACCACCTGGCCGGTGATGAGCAGCAGCTCGAGACCGAGCAGGACGACGATGACGGCGGAGGCCCTGCGCACGGTTCGCTGCCGGCGGTCGACGAGCGAGCACAGCCATGCCCAGGTCAGCCCGTAGAGCACGCCGGAGATCGCGAACTTGAGCGGTTTGGCCCAGACCGGCGCGCCGCCGAGCATGCGGTGGTCCACGAGCATCCCGACGATCGCGACGACGCCGAGTACCGCACTCGCGCCGGCGAAGACCAGCATCGGCCGGTTCCAGGCCCGGGCCTGTGCGAGGTCGCTATACATGGCCCGCGACAACGCCGATGGCAAGCGCACTGCCGAGGGTGAGTACCAGCCCCTGGGAAGCGTTGAGGAACTTCCGGTCAATCGGCGGCAGCTCCTCGGGCAGGGCGAATATGCGTAACGGCCACAAATGCCAGGACACGTACACGAACAGCAGCACGACGGCGACGAGCAGCACGGATTTCGCGGACACCAGGGAAAGCCAGAGCGTGTCGGAGCCCTGCGCGGTGAGCCGGATGACGATCAGCGCGACCCAGCTGGGAAAGATCACCGCCATGGTGCCGAGCACGATCCACCGCACCCCGTGCACCATCTCGGTGACGAAGACCTCCCACACGGCGGGCTCCCGGGCCCGCATCGGGTGCTTCTGCACGAACATGACGCTGTAGCACATGCACCCGAACCAGCTGGCCAGCGCGGCCGTGTGCACGGCTTCCAAGACGGCGGTGATCATTCTTCCATCGTGCTGCCGGTCGCTCGCATGCTGGATGCGCCACGCATGAAACCGGCTGTGCCGCACGAGTTCCGGGATTTCCGGAATCGAGGAGACGCGGCGGGAAAGAAACTCGGGGTGCGGACATTTCTGTCCGGTGGAACGACGCTGCTGGCTTGCCGCCGCCAATTCGGCGGACTAACGTTTTATCATGACGCAGGCCGGCGCGGACGCGAAGTGGCGCACCTGGCGCGTGGCCGGCGAACGCGCGTTGTACGACGCGACCAACGGCTTCTACCGCACGGCGCGCCAGCCCGCCCGGCACTTCCGCACCTCGGTGCACGCCTCCCCCCATTTCGCCGGTGCGCTGCTCACCGTCCTCGCCGAGGTCGACGCCGCCCTCGGCCATCCGGCCCGACTGGACGTCGTCGACGTCGGCGCGGGCGGCGCGGAGCTGCTGGCCGGGTTCGCCCGGCTCGCGCCCGCCGAGCTCACCGCGCGCCTGCGGCCGGTCGCCGTGGAGGTCGCACCCCGCCCGACGGCGCTGGACCCCCGGATCGCCTGGACCTCGGCCATCCCCGCGTCGATCACCGGCGTGGTCATCGCGAACGAGTGGCTGGACAACATCCCGGTCGACGTCGCCGAGCAGACCGCCGACGGGCCGCGGCTCACGATGGTCGACCCGGCCACCGGCGCCGAGCGCGCCGGCGAGCCACCCGACGAGGCCGACCGGCGGTGGCTCGACCGGTGGTGGCCGTTGCGGGCCACCGGTGCGCGCGCGGAGATCGGCCGGCCACGCGACGAGGCGTGGGCGGCGGTACTGGGCTCGCTGACCCGCGGCGTCGCGCTGGCGATGGACTACGCGCACGAGGCGGCCGACCGGCCCGTGTTCGGCACGCTCACCGGCTACCGCGACGGGCGGCAGGTGCTGCCGGTGCCGGACGGCTCGTGCGACATCACCGCGCACGTCGCCCTCGACGCGTGCGCGGCCGCCGGGGTCGGCGCAGGCGCCACCGCGACGGTGTTGTCGGACCAGCGAACGGCGTTATGCTCCTTGGGCGTGCTCGGCAGGCGGCCACCGATCTCGGTGGCTCGTTCGGATCCGGCGCGCTACCTGCGAGACCTTCGGCGGGCCGGCGAGGACGCAGAACTGATCGACCGGGCGGGGCTCGGCGCGCACGGGTGGCTCGTACAAGCGGTGGGCACGGGGATTCCGGCCCCACTGCGGGACGGGATGCGATGAGTACGGAACGGACAGTCGCAATAGGATCGGGTGCCGGCGAGCTCGCCACCGAGGACATGGTGCTCAACATCGGCCCGCAGCACCCCGCCACGCACGGCGTGCTGCGGCTGCGGATCACCCTGGACGGCGAGCGGATCACCGAGGTCGAGCCGATCATCGGCTACATGCACCGCGGTGCCGAGAAGTTGTTCGAGGCGCGGGACTACCGGCAGATCATCGTGCTGGCCAACCGGCACGACTGGCTGTCCGCGTTCTGCAACGAGCTTGGTGTGGTGCTCGCGGTGGAGCGGATGACCGGCCTCGAGGTGCCGGTGCGCGCGGTGTGGGCACGCATGCTGCTCGCCGAGCTGAACAGGGTGCTCAACCACCTGATGTTCCTGGGCTCCTACCCGATCGAGCTCGGCGCCATCACGCCGATCTTCTACGCGTTCCGCGAGCGCGAGGTGATCCAGCAGGTGATGGAGGAGATCTCCGGCGGCCGGATGCACTACATGTTCAACCGGGTCGGCGGCCTCAAGGACGACCTGCCGGCCGGCTGGCTCACCCGCACCGGGCAGGCCGTCGCGCAGGTGCGCCGCGGCGCGCGGGAGATCCAGAACCTCATCATGGACAACGAGATCTTCCAGGCCCGCACCCGGGGTGTCGGCGTGCTGAGCGCCGGGCAGGCCGCCGAGTACGGGGTGTCCGGCCCGGTCGCCCGCGCCAGCGGCCTGGACTTCGACCTCCGCCGCGACGACCCCTACCTCGCCTACGACGAGCTCGACGTGCCGGTGGTCACCCGCACCGAGGGCGACTGCCTGGCCAGGTTCGAGTGCCTGTTCGAGGAGGTCTTCGCGTCCCTGGGGCTCGCGGAGCAGTGCCTCGACCGGCTGGCCGCGCTGCCGCCGGGCCCCATCCGCGCCCGAACGTCCAAAGTGGTCAAGGCGCCCGCCGGGCACACGTACGCCTGGACCGAGAACCCGTTGGGCGTCAACGGCTACTACCTGGTCTCCCGGGGTGAGAAGACCCCGTGGCGGCTCAAGCTGCGCACGGCGTCGTTCAACAACGTCCAGGTGCTGCCCGAGCTGATGCGCGGCTCCCTGCTGGCCGACATGATCGCGATCCTGGGGTCGATGTTCTTCGTGGTGGGCGACATCGACAAGTAACCGTCCGGTAGTCCTTGGGTGCACCAGCCACGATACGGATCAGGGCAGCGGCAGGCAGCTGTGGGTCAGCGCCACCACCTGACCGCCCACGACCCGCAGCACCACCCGCTGGCCCAGCCGCAGCAGCCGCAGCCCGCTGCCGGCGAAGGCCCTGGCATCGAACGACAGTTGTGTCCCGTCGTCGAGCAGAACTGTCCCGGCGTGCCGCTCCGGCGAGAAGGTCGCCACGGTCGCCTGCAGGTCCACGTCGTCAGCCTCCCATCGTCGCGCCGAGCGGCGCGATGCCCAGCACCAGCTGCGGGAGCAGGGACAGCAGCACGGTTCCCGCCGCGGCCACCGCCACCGCCACGGCCACCGGGCCCGCGACCCGTCCGAAGTGGACTCCGGCGCGCCGGGCGGCGAACAGCCTGCTCGCCCACGCGAGGTAGTAGTAGAGCCCGATCACCGTGTTGACCGCCATCGCGGCGGCGAGCCACCCGTAGCCGCCGCTCATCGCGCCGCGGAAGACGAAGATCTTCGCGAACAGCCCGGCGAGCCCCGGCGGCAGCCCGGCGAGGCACGCCAGGAAGAACGCCAGCGCGAGCGCGGTCGCGGGGTTGGTGCGCGCGAGCCCGCGCTGGTCGTCGAGGGTGCCGCCGCCGTGCCGGCCGATCCAGCCGATGTGCGCGAGCACCGCGAATACGCCGATCGTCATCACCGCGTAGATCGCCACGTAGCCGGCGGTCGCCGCGACCAGCTCACGCATCCGCGCGTCGCCCGCCACCCCGCTGACCGCCGCCAGCGGCGCGAGCATGTACCCGGCCTGCGCGATCGACGACCAGGCGAGCAGCCGCATCGTGACCTGCTGGCGCAGTGCCACCAGGTTGCCGACGGTCATGGTCGCGACCGCGAGCACCCCGACCAGCGGCCCCCACACCCGCGCGTACGGGCCGAACCCCACGGTCAGCACCACGATCAGCCCAGCGAACCCGGCCGCCTTGGACACCACCGACAGGAAGGCCGCGACCGCGATCGGGGCGCCCTCGTAGGTGTCCGGCGCCCAGAAGTGGAACGGCACCGCCGAGATCTTGAACCCGAACCCGACGAGCACCAACACGATCCCGGCCGCGGCGACCGCCTCCGGGGTTCCCGGCCGGCCGAGCGCCGCGGGCATCGCCTCCAGGAACACGGTCCCGGTGACGCCGTAGACCAGGCTGATCCCGAACAGCATCACCGCGGTCGAGGTGACCGACACGAGGAACATCTTCAGCCCGGCCTCGGTCGACCGGCCGTCGTAGCGGCGCAGCGCCACCAGCGCGAACAGCGGCAGCGACACGACCTCCAGGCTCACCACGAGCGTCACCAGGTCCCGCGCGGCCGCCAGCGTGACCGCGCCGGACAGGGCGGCGAGCACCAGGAAGTGGAACTCCCCCACCGGAAGCGATGTGTCGCGGACCTCGAGCCTCGCGACGAGCAGCACCACGAACCCGGCCAGCAGCATGACGAGCTGGAACAGCAGCGTGAAGTCGTCGACCACGTACGCGCACGCGCCGGGCACGCAGAACGTGCGCCGCGCGGGTCCGGCGACCAGCGCGGCCGCCGCGGCGAGCGCGCCCAGCACCCCCACCAGCGCGATGATCGACACGTTCCGGGCGGCCACCCGGAAGGTGTCGGCCAGCAGCACCACGAGCGCGGTGAGCGCGAGCAGCAGCGGCGGCGCGATCGCCAGGTAGTCGATGCTCTGGGTCGTCAGCACGGCTCACGCCCCCAGCAGCGCGCGCACCGCGCCGTCGGTCACGCCGAGGACCGGCCGGGCCCACAGCCCGGCGACGATCACCAGCACCAGCAACGGGGTCCACACGACCCACTCGCGGCCGGTCACGTCCGGCACGGGCGCCCCGCCGGCCGGCCCCTGCGCCACCCGGCGGAGCATCACGAGGAAGTACGCCGCCGTCAGCACCGCGCCGATCCCCGCGACGCCCAGGAAACCCAGGTACAGCCCGCGATCGAGGCGCGCGTCCGGCTGGAACGCGGACAGCATGGCGAGCATCTCGCCCCAGAACCCCGCGAGCCCGGGCAGCCCGAGGCTCGCCACCGACGCGACGACGAGCAGCGCGCCCAGCCTGGGGGCACCGGCCAGCAGCCCGCCGCCGAGGTGCGCGGTGCCGCCGTAGCGCTGCGCGATGCCGCCCGCCACGAAGAACAGCAGACCGGTGATCAGGCCGTGCGCGATGTTGCCGAACAGCGCCGCGTTGATGCCGACCGGCGTGAGTGTGGCGATGCCGAGCAGCACGAACCCCATGTGCCCGACGCTCGAGAACGCGATGAGCCGCTTCAGGTCGCGCTGCCCGAGGCAGGCGAGGGCGGCGTACACGATGCCGATCACGCCGAACGCGCCGAGCAGCGGCGCGCACGCGGCGGCGCCTTCGGGCAGCACCGGCACCGCGATCCGGATCATGCCGTAGGTGCCCATCTTCAGCAGCACCCCGGCGAGCAGCACCGAGCCCACGGTCGGCGCCTCGGTGTGCGCGTCCGGCAGCCAGGTGTGCAGCGGCCACATCGGCACCTTCACCGCCAGGCCGCCGGCCACCAGGACGAAGGCGATCACCTGGACGGCGTGGCCGAGCCCGGCGCCGCCGCGCGCGGCCAGCGCCACCATGTCCAATGTGGACGTCTGGACGTAGATCACCAGCAGCCCGACGAGCAGCACGCCGGAGCCGAGCAGGGTGTAGAGGATGAACTGGCGCGCCGCCGCGGTCCGCCCGGGTCCGGTGCCCCAGCCGGCGATCACCGCGTACATCGGCACGAGCACGATCTCGAAGAACACGAAGAACAGCAACAGGTCCAGGGCGACGAACGTGCCGAGCATGCCGACCTCGGTGAGCAGCAGCAACGCCACGAGCGCCCGCGGGCGGTCCGCCTGTCCCTGGGGGCGGGCGGTGTAGATCGCGCACAGCAGGCACAGCAGCGCGGTCAGCACCACGAGCGGCAGCGAGACCCCGTCCACGCCGAGGTGGAACCGCAGGTCGATCGGCCGGATCCACGCCACGTCCAGGGACAGCCGCATCCCGGTCCGCCCGTAGTCGAACATCACCGCCATCCCCACGGCGACCGCCAGGGTGGCCGCGGTGACCACGACGCCGAGCACGGTGGCGAGCCGGACCGGCGCCAGCAGCACGACGAGGCAGCCGGCCAGCGGCACCGCCACGAGCAGCAGGGTGATCATGACAGCACCACCACCCCGACCGCGATCAGCAGCACGCCCGCGAGCAGGCCGGTCAGGTAGAACTGCGGGTTGCCGTTCTGGGTCAGTCTCATGGCGCTACCTAGCCGGCGGGCGTTGCGCCCGGCACCGGTCACCGCGCGGCCGACCACGCGGTCGTCGACCCCGACCACCGCGTCGGCCAGCCGGAGCACCGCGCGGGCCACGGTGCGCTCGTACAGGTCGTCGGTGTGGCCCGCGGTGGCGAGGACCGGACGGGCCCGGCCCAGCAGGTCCGCCGGGTCCGCCGCGGGGTCCCGGCGCCAGGCGAGGTACACCGCGCCCGCGCCGAAACCGGTCAGCGCCACCGAGAGCACCGCGCTCGACAGGTCCGGCCGCAGCGACACCGACCACAGCAGGCCGAGCCCGAGCAGCAGCGCGGGAACGGCCAGCGCGACCAGGGGCCAGCGCATGATCGCGGGCGCCTCCGCCACGGCCGGCCCGGGACCGAAGAACGTGCGCAGCCACGCCCTGGTGGTGTAGGCGGCGGTCAGCGCCACGGTGACCAGCACGCCGACGAGGACCAGCCACGCGGTGGTCGCCGCGACCGGCGGGGCAGTGCCGGTCGCGGCGTGCTCGGCGACCGTGACGATCGCGTCCTTGCTGAAGAACCCGCTGGTCGGCGGGATCCCGGCGAGGGCGGCGAAGCCCACGGTCATGGTCGCGAACGTCACCGGCATCGAGCGCCGCAGCCCGCCCATGCGGGTCATGAGGGTGCTGCCGACGGCGAGGAACACCGCGCCGGCGCCCAGGAACAGCAGCGCCTTGAACGCGGCGTGCGCGAGCAGGTGCGCCACCGCGGCGGTCCGGCCGCCGGCCGCCAGCGCGGCGAACATCAGGCTGAGCTGGCTGATCGTCGAGTACGCCAGTACCCGCTTGAGGTCGTCGACGGCCAGCGCGGCCAGCGCGGCGCCCACCATCGAGACGACGGCGAGCACGGCCAGCACGTCGAGCGCGACCGGCGCGGCGAGGAAGACCGGGAACAGCAGCGCGACCAGGTACGCGCCGGCCGCCACCATCGTCGCGGCGTGGATCAGCGCGCTGACCGGCGCCGGGCCGGCCATCGCGTCGGGCAGCCAGCTGTGCAGCGGGAACTGGGCCGACTTGCCGACCACGCCGAGCGTGACCAGCAGCCCGGCGGCCAGCAGCGTGCCCGAGGACATCGCCGGCACGGCGGCGAGCACGTCGGTGATCCGGAACGAGCCCGCCGCGGTGCCCAGCACGAAGATCCCGAACAGGAAGCCGACATCGCCGAACCTGGTCATGAGGAACGACTTCACCGCGGCGGCGGTGCTCGCCGGCCGCTCCCAGTGGTGGCCGATGAGGAAGTACGAGCAGATCCCCATGACCTCCCACCCGACGTAGGTGACGAGGAGGTCCGCGGACAGCACCACGGTGAGCATCGCCGCGGTGAACAGCGACACCAGCGCCGCGAACGACGGGTAGCGCACGCCGCCGCGCAGGTAGCCGATCGAGTACACCTGGATCGCGAGCGACACCAGCGCGACCATGACCGCGACGGTGGCCGACAGCCCGTCGATCCGCACGCCGACGGTGACGGGGATCGTGCCGGTCGGCGTCAGGAGCGCGCTGGTTTCCACCACCCGGGCCGGGTCGGCCAGCACGGCGACCAGGATCGCGAGCACCGAGCAGACCGCCGCGCCGACGGCCACCGCGCCGGGTGGGACCCGCCGGCCGAGCAGCAGCCCGGCGGCCGCGGCGAGCAGCGGCACCAGCACGGCGAGGGCGGCGAGGAGGGTCACCGGGCCACCTCGTCCCGGTCCGCCAGCTCGCGCAGGTCGTCGACCGAGATGCTGGCCCTGTTCCGGTACACCAGCAGGACGATCGCGAGCCCGAGGCCGACCTCGGCCGCCGCGATGACGATCACGAACAGGGTCAGCACCTGCCCGGTGGCGAACCGGTCGGCGAGCCAGCTGTCGAAGGTCACGAGGTTGACGTTGAC
>NZ_DASWSJ010000209.1:0-4842 GCF_036402745.1 Actinophytocola sp.
CACGGCCCGTCCCTGATCGGGATGGCCTTGCTGATCGGCGTGCCCCTGACCCTGCTGGGCCTGGCGATGACGCTCGAGGCGTACCCGTCGTGGCTCGGCTGGACCGGCGCCGTCGTCGGCGCCGCGACGCTGGTCGCGGCCGTCGGCCTGTTCCTGTCGCCCAGCTTCATCGACGGCGCACTGCTCTACGGCGTACTCGCCTCTGTTCTCGCGCAGCTCTGGCTCGCGGCCACAGGAATCGTCATGCTCCGCCGCGCAGCGCGGTTGACCGTCCATCCGGAGGGTCGGCCAGCGTGATGTCCACGCGGTGCGGGCCGGTCAGCGTGGCGGGGATCGCGTGGCCGGGCTGCTCCGCGCCGTCCACGTGGAACGATCCGATGTGGTCGCCCGAACCGGTGACCGTGACCTCCAGCGTGAGGTCGCGGTGGGCCAGGCCGGACAGCCGGAGCGTGCCGAAGCCGGCGGGAACAACGGGCCGGAAGCGGATCTCCGCACCGTCGAAGGACAGGCCGAAGAGTCCATAGTGGACCATCGCGAGGTAGCCCGCGGCACTCCACAGCTGGCGCGCGGACCCGCCCGGCCGCCCCGTGTCCGGCCGGTAGAACTCGTGGAAGGTCTCCGCGCACCCGGCCAGGTCGGCCAGACCGGCCAGCTCGGCGGCGAACACGTCGACGGACCCGCGCGTGGCCGCCGCCCAGCCCCAGTAGCCCTGGACGAACGGCCAGACCATGCCGTTGTGGTAGTAGTACTCGTCGCGCAGCAGCCACGGCTTCCAGAGCGGGTACCGCGGCCAGAGGCAGGGCAGCCCGTGCCGGGTGGCGGTGACGGTGCGGAAGACGGCCGCGGCCGCGTCGTCGTCGGCCACGCCCCACAGCACCGCCAGCGCGGTGCCGAGCCCTTCCCAGCGATCGGAGGGCCGGCCGTCGGCGTCCTCGTAGTAGGCGTAGCGGCCGCGCTCCGGCTGCCACAGCCGGTCGTTGATCGCCCGCTTCAACGCCGCCGCCCGCGCCTCGAACGGCGCCGGATCCTCCCCGAGCAGCTCCGCCGACCGCGCCGCCAGCGCGTAGCCACGGTGGTAGAGGACGTTGGTGCTCAACGCCTTCGTGGCGCCGACCGCCCGGCCGGAGAACGCGAACCGCGGCGGGTAGCCGCTGTTGGACTCCATGAAGCTGGCGCACCCCCGGAACAGCCCGCCATCGAAGATCTCCTGCTCGGCCCGCGCCAGGCTCGCCCGAGTCACACCATGGCTCCAGCGCAGGAAGTCCACGTCGCCGGTGGCGACATAACAGGCCCAAGCCCCAACGGCACCGACGACGGAGTCGGTCAGCCGCGGCCAGCCGCCGAAGTGCGCCGCCCGGTCCTGCACCCAGGCCCCACCGGACGCCGCGAGCCCACGCATGGTGGCCGCCGAAACTCCCGGATGCAGAAGCCCGGCCGCCAGATCAATGGCATACGAGGCATCCCGAACCCACACGGTCGGCCAGTCCACCCCGGCGACGAACGCCCCCCGGGAGACGCTGGCCGCGACGTCGCGAACCGCCATGCCGTAGGCCGCGTCGTGGACCGCCCGCCCGGACTCGAACCTGGGAACCACCACCCGGCCAAAGGTACTGGTAGGTGATCAGCTCGTGCGGGCCTTACTCGACCACCTTGTGCAGAAACCCGGCCAGGTTCGCCATCGTCCGGCCGACCTTCTCCGCCAGCGTCAGCGACTCGTGGAGCCGTCCGCCGGGCCCGGCGTCCTTCTTCCCGCGCAGGTACAGCGAGCAGGCCAGGTCGGTGCAGAGGTAGGCGCCGACGGAGTTGCCCTGCTGCCCGTTGCGCCCGGCCTTGCGTGCGGTCATCAGGGACACGCCGGGTCCGGTGTGCGTGGTCAAGCACAACGAGCACATGCTGCGCCGGACCCGCTGGGTCTGCGGTGCCACCCGCAGCGCCACCCCGACGAGCCCGTCGTCGGACTCGGCGACCAGGTAGGCGCGCTCCCGCGCGGAGGGGTCCCGCCACCCGAGGAAGTCCAGGTCGGCCCACGGTCGCTCGGCCAGGTCCTTGGGTACGGCCAGCCGCTTCGCCTCGCCCTTGGTGCAGTTGACGAAGGACGACCGGATGGCGCTCTCGGTTACTGGCCTCATAGGAGCTATCCTAATATGATTAGGCAACTGAATAGACATCCTAGGAGAGCGGCGGGATGGTGCGCGCGGGACTGACCACCGAAGGCCTGACCCAGGCGGCGGCGGAGCTGGCCGACGAGGTCGGCTTCGAGAACGTGACCGTCTCGGCAGTCGCGCGCCGGTTCGGCGTCAAGGATGCGAGCCTGTACTCACACCTCAAGAACCTGCGGGACCTGCGCGTCCGGGTGGCGCTGCTGGCTCTGGCCGAGCTCGCCGACAGGGTCGCGGCCGCGCTGGCCGGCCGCGCCGGCAAGGACGCGCTGGTGGCCTTCGCCAACGCCTACCGGGACTACGCCAAGCAGCATCCGGGCAGGTACGCCGCGGCACAGCTCGAGCTCGACCCGGCGACCGCGGTGGCCAGCGCGGCCGGCCGGCACTCGGAGATGACGCGGGCGATCCTGCGCGGCTACCACCTGCCGGAGCCCGACCAGACGGACGCGATACGGCTGCTGCACAGCACCTTCCACGGGTACGTGAGCCTGGAGGCGGCGGGCGGGTTCGACCACAGTCCGCGCGAGGTGGGCGCCTCCTGGTCCAGAACCCTGGACGCCCTCGACGTCCTGCTCAGAAACTGGCCGCCGGCCTGACACGATGATCGTCAGGTGTGGGCTCTCGGTGCCCACAGTTGGTCGGCGTCGCCGGCGTCGAGCCGGCCGCGGTAGACGTCGATCTTGTGGTCGATGAGCTCGAGGTTCTCCTGTAGCTCAGCGAGCTTGGCGATCACCTCGGCGCGGTGGGCCTCCATGAGGGCGAGTCGTTCGTGCTCGTTGCCGTGCCCGGCGCAGACGAGCTGGGCGTAGCGCCGGATGGTCTTGATGGGCATGCCGGTGGCCCGCAGCCTGGTGCACACGGTGATCCAGTCCAGGTCCAGCTGCTGGTAGCGCCGCCGCCCGCCGGCGGTGCGGTCGACGGGCGTGACGACCAGGCCGGCGCGTTCGTAGTAGCGCAGGGTGTGCGCGCTGACCCCGGTGCGGCGGGCGGCCTCGGCGATGCTCAGGCCCGGCTGGGGGTCGGAGCGAGCGGGCTGCGGCTTGACTTCGAGCACGCTCTAAATCCTAGCGTCGTGGTCATGAGCGCATTGGTACTGCCGAAGACCACGGCCGGCGAGCTCAGCCGACGCCGCCGACTCCTGGTGCTCGCGATCTGCTGCGCCAGCGTGGTCGTCGTGGTGATGGACATCTCCATCGTCAACGTCGCGCTGCCCGCGATTCGCCGCGACCTGCACGCCTCGGTGTCCGGTCTGCAGTGGACGGTCGACGCGTACACCCTGGTGCTGGCCAGTTTCCTGGTGCTGGCCGGGTCCACCGCCGACCGGGTCGGCCGCCGGCGCGTCTTCCAGGTCGGCCTCGCCGCCTTCGGGCTCGGCTCGCTGCTGTGCGGCCTCGCGCCGAGCATCGGGTGGCTGATCGCGGCACGTGCGCTGCAGGCCGTCGGTGGCACGATGCTCAACCCGGTGGCGATGGCGATCGTCGCCACCACGTTCCCCGACCCGGCCGAGCGGGCCAGGGCCATCGGCGTGTTCGGTTCGATGAGCGGCCTGGCGCTGGCGCTGGGCCCGATCCTCGGCGGCGCCCTGGTCGACGGCTTCGGCTGGCACGCCATCTTCTGGGTCAACGTGCCGATCGTGGCCGCCGCGATCGGGTGCACCGCGCTGTTCGTGCCCGAGTCCCGCGCCGCCCGGGCGCGCCGGTTCGACCCGGTCGGCCAGACCCTGGTGATCCTCATGCTGGGCGGCGTCGTCCACGCGATCATCGAGTCCGCATCGCTGGGCTGGGCCTCGCCGGTCATCCTCGGCCTGCTCGCCGTCGCCGTGCTCAGCGCGCTGGGCATCCTCGGCTACGAACGGCGCCGGGTCGACCCTTTGCTGGAGCTGCGCCTGTTTCGCAGTGTGCCGTTCAGCGCGGCGATCCTGATGGCGCTGTTCGCCTTGTGCGGGTTCGGCGCGTTCCTGTTCGTGACCACCCAGTACCTGCAGGACGTGCGCGGCATGTCGGCGCTCGCGGCCGGGCTGTGCCTGCTCCCGGTCGGGGTGCTGATCGTGGTGCTCTCCCCGGTCACCGGCCGGCTGGTCGGCGCGCGCGGTCCGCGCGGGCCGCTGATGGTCGCGGGCGCCGCGCTGGCACTGGGCGGCGGCGCGTCGGTGTGGCTCGGGCCGGCCACCCCGCTGCCGGCCGTGCTCGCGATCTATCTGCTGTTCGGCGTCTTCCTGGGCACGGTCAACCCGCCGATCACCAACACGGCGGTCTCCGGAATGCCCCGCTCGATGGCCGGGGTGGCCACGTCGCTGGCCTCCGCCGGCCGGCAGACCGGCACGACGCTGGGCGTCGCGATCGCCGGAACGATCGTGGGATCGGCCCTGGCCCGCGGCGGGACCGTGTTCACCAGCGCGGAGCACGGCGTGTGGTGGCTGGTGTTCGGGCTCGGCGTCGGCATCCTGGTCCTGGGGCTGCTCAGCACCGGGCGCTGGGCCTCGGCCACCGCCGGGCGGGCGGCGGCCTTGTTCGAGGAGGTGGACCGGGGCGCCTCTCCCGCGCGCCCCGATGATCGATTCGTGCCGCGATGAGTGGAATCCGCTCGTCGCGATCTCTCTCGCTCGGCGGCGGCCGACATCGTCAAGCGAACGAATGCACACCGGCGCCGTGAAGCGGCGATTCTCGCGCTCGTCGCCGTATTG
>NZ_DASWSJ010000210.1:0-14041 GCF_036402745.1 Actinophytocola sp.
CTCGACCAGCTCTCCCCACGGCTCAAGCAGCATCTCTTCGAGGGCCACTACATGTCCCGCACCAACCGGGACGTCGGCTACCACCACCGGGAAGGCGGCGTCGATCTCGGTGCCGTCCGGGTCGTGCGGGTCGTCGCCGGGCCCTCCGGCAACGGCGTCTACCGGGCCGAGATCCGCGGGCCGCGCACCGAGGGCAGCCCGGTCGTCAAGCGCAGCACGTTCTTCCCCGACTCCTGGACGCGCGGCCAGGTCCTGTGTGCCATCCGGCACGCGTTCGCGAACCGGTACGAGTACGACCGGGCCAAGCGCCGATGGCGCGGCGTGTACAACGGAATGCATATCGAGGGATACGTCGAGGGCCGCCTCGCCGACCCCCGAACCGGCCCCGAGCACCCGCGGCTCTACCACATCAAGACGGCCTACCCGATGCGAAGGCAGGCACCGTGACCAAGGCGACCAGGCACGCCCAGATCGTCGACGACTTCCTCGAGGCGGAGATCGGGGACAGCGGCCTGCTCGACGAGCTCGCGGAGCACGTGCGCACCGGCGAGACGTGGCAGCTCGGCGGCGACTCCTGCCACCTCACCGTCCACGGACAACACGTGACCATCGAGAACGACTTCAACGACGAGTCGGCGACGATGTCCCGGGACGAGTTCCTCGGCATCCTCGGCGAGCGCTAGCCTCGTCCGCCCGCAGCGCCGGCGTCGAGCGCCGGTCGAGTCGCGTTGACCGGGGCCGATGCCCGTCCGCACCATGGGAAGGGTCCACAGACCCCTGGCCGGCAGCGGCGCGTTGGCCCACGCTGCCGGCCAGTCCCCACCACCTCGGTGACCCAGCACTCCTTGCGCCGCCCGAGCCCATCGGTCAGGCTCGGGCGGTTCCTTCGCGAGGTGGCGGATGCGCACGCTGATCATCGACAACTACGACTCGTTCACGTACAACCTGGTCCACCAGGTCGGCTCGACCACCGGGGTGGCGCCGACGGTGATCCGCAACGACGAGCCAGGGTGGACCCTCGCCGACCTCGACCGGTACGACAACGTGGTGATCTCGCCGGGCCCCGGCCGGCCCGACCGGGCGCGGGACTTCGGCATCTGCGCCGACGTGATCCGCGCCGGCACCCTCCCGCTGCTCGGCGTCTGCCTCGGCCACCAGGGCATCTGCCACGTCCACGGCGGCGCGGTGGGCCAGGCCCCCGAGGTCCGGCACGGCCAGGTCTCCGCCGTCCACCACGACCAGCGCGACATCCTCGCCGGCCTGCCGTCCCCGTTCGACGCCGTGCGCTACCACTCGCTCGCCGTCACCCGGCTGCCCGACGTGCTCGAGCCGATCGCGACCACCGCGGACGGCGTGCTCATGGCGCTGCGGCACCGCAACCTCCCACAGTGGGGCGTGCAGTTCCACCCCGAGTCCATCCGCACCGACCACGGCCACCGGCTGCTCGCCAACTTCCTCGGCGAGCGGCGCCGGGAACGGCCGGTCGTCCGGGCGCGGTCCCGGCCCGACCGCACGATGCTGCACCGCCGGGTCGCGGTCGGCGCCGACGCCGAGACCGTGTTCGACGCCCTCTACAAGGACTCCGCGCACGCGTTCTGGCTCGACAGCGCCGACGGCGAGCGGTTCTCCTTCCTCGGTGACGCCGCCGGCCCGCTCGCCCGGGTGGTCACCGCCGACGTCGCGGCGCGGACCGTCACCGTCGGCTCGCGCACCACGCCCGGCCACACCACCAGCGGGTCCTTTGTGGACTGGCTGGCGCGGGACCTGGCCGCGCACCGGGTCGCCGCGCCGGAGCTGCCGTTCGACTTCGCGCTCGGCTGGGTCGGCTACCTCGGCTACGAGCTGAAGGCCGAGTGCGGCGGCGACCTCGTCCACCGCGCCGGCCAGCCCGACGCCGCCATGATCTTCGCCGACCGGGCCGTCGCCGTCGACCACCACGAGCGCGTCGTCCACCTGCTCGCCCTCGACCACGCCGACAACGTCACGTGGCTCGACGAGACCGAGACGACGCTCCGGGCCCTGAAACCCCTGCCCGCACAGCCGCTCGACGTCGAGCTCGGGCCGCTCACCGCACGCCACGACCCGGCCACCTACCGGCGCCTGATCGCCGACTGCCAGCGCGAGATCACCGCCGGCGAGACCTACGAGGTCTGCCTCACCAACCAGCTGACCGCGCACGGCAAGCTCGACCCCTGGCCCGCCTACCGGGCGCTGCGCCGCACCAACCCCGAGCCCTTCTCCGCGCTGCTGCGCCTCGGGGACCTCAGCGTGCTCAGCGCCTCGCCCGAGCGGTTCCTGCGCGTGTCCGCCGACGGCGTCGCCGAGTCCCGGCCCGTCAAGGGCACCCGGCCGCGCGGCGCGACCGCGGCCGAGGACGCGGCGCTGAAGGCGGAGCTGGCCACCAGCGTCAAGGACCGCGCCGAGAACCTCATGATCGTCGACCTGGTGCGCAACGACCTCGGGTCGGTGGCCGAGCTGGGCTCGGTGACCGTCGACGAGCTGTTCGCCGTCGAGACCTTCACCACCGTGCACCAGCTGGTGTCCACGATCCGCGCCCGGCTGCGGCCCGACGCGACGGCCGTGGACTGCGTACGCGCGGCGTTCCCCGGCGGCTCGATGACCGGCGCGCCGAAGATCCGCACGATGTCGATCATCGACCGGTTGGAGGGCGGTCCGCGCGGTGTTTACTCCGGTGCGCTCGGGTACTTCTCGCTGAACGGAAGCGCGGATCTGAGCATCGTCATCCGGACCCTCGTGGTGGAGCCGGACCGGGTGTCCTACGGTGTCGGCGGTGCGATCATCGCACTGTCCGAACCGGACGCAGAGCTCGCGGAGACCGCGGTCAAGGCGACCCCGTTGCTACGCCTGCTGGACCAGGAGTTTCCCGATGTTCCTCGATGAGCTGCGGCACCCGATCGTGCAGGCGCCGATGGCCGGCGGCGGGTCCACGCCCGCCCTCGTGGCCGCGGTGTCCAACGCGGGAGGGCTCGGCTTCCTGGCCGCCGGCTACCTCACCGCCGACGCCGTGCGCGAGCAGATCCACGCCACCCGCGAGCTGACCGACGGACCCTTCGGGGTCAACATCTTCGTACCCGACACGTCCCGAGTGGACGGTCCGGCGCTGGCCCGCTACCGGGACCGGCTGGCCACCGAGGCCCGGCGTTACCGGGTCGAGCTGGGTGAGGCGTTCGACGACGACGACGGCTGGGCCGGCAAGCTCGCCGTGGTCCGCGAGGAGCGGGTGCCGGTCGTCAGCTTCACCTTCGGCTGCCCGGATCCCGGCGTGGTGGTCGAGCTGAGGGACGCGGGCTGCGCGGTGGTGGTGACGGTGACCTCGGCCGACGAGGCGGTCGAGGCCGTGGCGGCGGGCGCGGACGCGCTGGTCGTGCAGGGCGCGGAGGCCGGCGCGCACCGCGGCACGTTCCACAACGTCGACCCGATCGACGACACGGGGCTGCTTCCGTTGCTGCGCAAGGTGTGCACCGCGGTCGACGTGCCGCTGATCGCCGCGGGCGGGCTGTCCGCCGGCGCCGACGTGGCGGCCGTGCTGGTGGCCGGCGCGCGGGCCGCGCAGCTCGGCACCATGTTCCTGCTGTGCCCCGAGGCCGGCACCAACCCGCTGCACCGCGCGGCGCTGCGCCCGGCCGGGCGCACGGCCGTGACCAGGGCGTTCACCGGCCGCCCGGCGCGCGGGCTGGTCAACCGGTTCCTCGCCGAGCACTCGGCGGCGGCGCCGGCCGCGTACCCGCACGTGCACCATCTGACCCGGCCGCTGCGTGCGGCCGGCGACCCGGAGGCGATGTCGCTGTGGGCGGGGCAGGCGCACGAGTTCGCCCGGGAGGTGCCCGCCGCGTCGCTGGTCGTGACGCTGGCCGCGGACGCGCGGCGGGCGATCGACGAGGCCGCGCGCCGGTTCTCCTGAACTGTCGGTGGGCGGCGGTAGCGTCCGGGTCATGACGATGTGGGGTCTCACCGTGGACTGTGCGCACCCGACCGAGCTGGCCGCGTTCTGGGCGCTGGCGCTGGGATATGTGGAGCGGCCGCCGCCGCCGGGGTTCGCCTCGTGGGAGAAGTGGCTGGCCCACCACGACGTGCCGGAGGACGAGTGGGACGACGGCGCCTACCTCCACGACCCGGCCGGGGTGGGGCCCACGCTGTCGTTCCTCAGGGTGCCGGAGGCGAAGGTGGCCAAGAACCGCATACACGTCGACGTCAAGGCCGGCGGTGGCCGGGAGACGCCGTGGGAGCAGCGGTGGCCGCGGGTGCTCAAGATGGTCGAGCGGCTCACCGCGGCCGGCGCCACGGTCATCCAGGAATACTCGTTGGACGGGCGCGGCGACCACCTCCTGATGGCGGATCCGGAGGGCAACGAGTTCTGTGTGGTCTGACGTCCGATCGGGCGGCGAGGCCCGCCGATGTCGCCTAGGATCCGGCGGGTGCGTCGCTATGTGATCGAGAAGTCCGCACGGAGTGCGGCCGAGCCGGGCGAGGTGTACCGCCTGCTCCGCGACGGGTCGACCTGGCCGGACTGGACCTCGCTCGGCGGCTTCGAGCTGGAGCGCGAGGGCGACGGCGAGCCGGAGGGTGTCGGCGCGGTGCGGGTGTTCGTCAACGGCCGGGTACGGGAGCGGGACGAGATCATCGGGTTCGAGCTGGACCGGCAGTTCCGCTACAACCACCTCGACGGCCTGCCGGTGCGCGACTACCGCGGCGTGGTCGACCTGGTCCCGAAGGACGGCGGCACGGACATCACGTGGACGGTCAGCTTCGGCGCCAGGTTCTACGGCACGGGCTGGGTGCTGCGCCTCGCGTTCGACCGCTTCATCCAGTCCACGGTCAACGGCCTGGCCGAGCACGCCTCGGCCGCCTGACGCGACTGTCGGCGGGGCGTGCGATCGTGAGGGCATGACGGATCTTTCCGGGTGGTTGCGCCAGGGCGTCGACGCGGTCGAGGGCTGGCAGCGGGGCTTCGCCGACCACCCCGCGCACCCGTGCCAGCAGGTCGACCCCGAGCGGTTCCGGGTGGCGTTCGCCGAGCTCACCGAGCGGCTCGCGGACAACTACCCGTACTTCCACCCCGACTACGCCGGCCAGATGCTCAAGCCGCCGCATCCGGTGGCGGTCGCCGGCTACCTCACGGCCATGCTGGTCAACCCCAACAACCACGCGCAGGACGGCGGGCCCGCCACCGCCCGCATGGAGCGTGAGGTCGTCGCGGCCCTCGCCGGCATGTTCGGCTTCGGCGACCACCTCGGGCACCTCACCGGCGGCGGCACGGTCGCCAACCTCGAGGCGTTGTTCGTCGCGCGCGAGTCGCACCCCGGCAAGGGCGTCGCGTTCAGCGCCGAGAGCCATTACACGCACGCGCGGATGTGCCAGGTGCTCGGCATCCCCGGCCACCCCGTCCCGGTCGACGCCGCCGGGCGGATGGACATGGACGCGCTCGACGCGCTGCTCGCCACGGGGGAGGTCGGCACGGTCGTCGTCACCGCCGGCACCACCGGGCTCGGCGCGGTCGACCCCGTCCACGAAGCCGTCGCCCGCAAGGAGAAGTACGGCGTCCGGTTGCATGTGGACGCCGCGTACGGCGGCTTCTTCACCCTGATCGCGGGCGAGGAGGGGATCGACCCGCGGCCCTGGCGTGCCATCGCCCGGTGCGACTCGGTGGTCGTCGACCCGCACAAGCACGGCCTGCAGCCCTACGGGTGCGGCGCGGTCCTGTTCGCCGACCCCACCGTCGCCCGCTTCTACCGGCACGACTCGCCCTACACCTACTTCACCGAGGCCGACCTGCACCTCGGCGAGATCAGCCTCGAGTGCTCGCGGGCCGGGGCCGCGGCCGCCGCGCTCTGGCTCACCTTCCAGGTCATCCCGCCCACCCCCGACGGGCTCGGCCGGTTCCTCGCCGCCGGGCGGCGCGCGGCGCTGGGCTGGGCCGAGCTGATCGAGGACTCCCCGCACCTGGCGCTCTTCCAGCCACCCGACCTGGACATCCTCACCTACTTCCCGCGCCGCGACTCGCTCTCGGCCGTCGACGCGGCCAGCGCGCGCGTGTTCACCGAGGGCATGAACGACAAGGCAGACCCGGTCTTCCTGTCCGTCGCGAAGGTCAGCGCCGACGCGTTCGCGCGACGCCACCCCGCGATCACCGCCGACGCCGACGGCGCGCGGTTGCTGCGCAGCGTCCTGATGAAGCCCGAGTTCGAGGCACGCGTCGACCGGCTGCACCGGCGGGTGGAGGCGCTCGCGGCGCATGCTGGCTGACGTCCTGCCCTACCTCGCGTGCCCGCACTGCGGCGCGGCGCTTTCACTCGCCGGCGCCACGGTGCGCTGCGGCACCGGGCACGGGTTCGACGTCGCGCGCCAGGGATACGTCAACCTGGCGCCCGGCACCACCTCCGGCGACAGCGCGGAGATGGTCGCCGCGCGGGCCGAGTTCCTCGCCAGGGGTCACTACGCGCCGATCACGCGGGCGGTCGTCACGGCGGTCGGCGGCGCGGTCGGTGGCGGGCCGGGTTGCGTGGCCGACCTCGGCGCGGGCACCGGCCACCACCTCGCCGCCGTCCTCGACGCCGCGCCCGGCAGCGTGGGGCTGGCGCTCGAGATCGCCAAGCCGGCCTTGCGTCGCGCCGCCCGCGCGCACCCCCGGCTGGGCGCGGTCGGCGCCGACACGTGGGGCACGCTGCCGGTCCGCGACCGCGCGATCTCCGTGGCGCTCACCGTGTTCGCCCCGCGCAACCCGGCCGAGCTGCACCGGATCCTCGCCGACGACGGCCTGCTCGTCGTGGTCGCGCCCACCACCGGCCACCTGGCCGGCCTGGTCGGCGCGCTCGGCCTCCTCACGGTCGCGCCGGACAAGGCGCGGAAGATCACCGACCAGCTCGCACCCCACCTGCGTCCGTCCACACAGGACGTCTGCGAGTTCGGCCTCGAACTGTCGCACCAGGACGTACTGTCCTTGGTGGGCATGGGGCCGAGCGCCCGGCACGTCGGCGCGGACGAGTTGCGGGCGCGGGTGGCGGCCCTGCCCGAGCCGGTGCGGACCACCGCGTCGGTACACGTGAGCAGCTATCGGAGGACATGATGGACCGGCCGGTGACGTTCGCCGTGGTGGGTGCGGGGCAGCGGGGTTCCAACTATGGCGACTGGATCGCCGGGCACCCCGACCGGGCGCGGGTGGTCGCCGTCGCCGAGCCGCGAAGACACCAGCGGGAGGAGCTGGCGCGCCAGCACGGCGTGCCGCCGCAGCGGGCGTTCGCGTCCTGGCAGGAGCTGGCCGCCGCGCCCAAGCTCGCCGACGCGGCCATCGTGGCCACCCAGGACTCCGACCACGTGGGTCCCGCGATCACGTTGGCGGACAACGGATATCACCTCATGGTCGAGAAGCCGCTCGCGCCCACCGAGGCCGGGTGCGCCGAGCTGGTGCGCGCGGTCAGCGACGCTGGCGTGCTGTTCGCGGTCTGCCACGTGCTGCGCTACCGGCCCTACACCAAGCTCGTCAAGGAACTCCTCGACGGCGGCCGGGTCGGCGACGTGATGAGCGTGCAGCACCTGGAGCCGGTGGGGCACTGGCACCACGCGCACTCCTACGTACGCGGCAACTGGCGGCGCAGCGACACCGCGTCGTTCATGCTGCTCGCCAAGTCCGGCCACGACATCGACTGGCTGCGCCACATCGTCGGCCGGCCCATCGAGCGGGTGTCGAGCTTCGGCGCCCTCACCCACTTCCGCCGCGAACGCCAGCCCGAGGGCGCCGCCGACCGGTGCGTGTCCTGCGCGGTCGAGCCGGACTGCGCCTACTCCGCGCCGCGGCTCTACCTCGGCATGCTGCGCGAGGGGCGCACCGGCTGGCCGGTCAACGTCATCACCGACGACGTCACCGAGGCCGGCGTCACCGCGGCGCTGCGCGACGGGCCGTACGGGCGGTGCGTGTACGCGTGCGACAACGACGTCGTCGACCACCAGGTGGTGGCGCTGGAGTTCGCAGGCGGGGCCACCGCCACGTTCACGATGACCGCGTTCACCCCGCACCTCGACCGGCGCACGCAGATCTTCGGCACCCGCGGCTCCCTCGACGGTGACGGCGAGACCGTGACGCTGCACGACTTCGTCACCGGCGAGGTGTCGACGTTCGAGGTGCCGAGCGTCGGCCACGACGCCGACGCCACGCACGGCGGCGGCGACGCGGGCCTGCTCGACAGCTTCACCACGGCCGTCGCCACCGGCGACCCGGCGCACATCCTGTCCGGGCCGGCCGAGTCGCTGGAGTCGCACCTCGCGGTGTTCGCCGCCGAGCGGGCCCGGCTGTCCGGCACGGTCGAGCCGGTCGGCACGTCCGCGCCGGGACGGGTGCGGTGACCGGTTCGCATATGCCACAACAAAGTGACAGGTGGGGTCCGTAAAGCGGCGGCTGTGTGATGAAAGCCGCGAGAGGTGCCACAAGGCGTACGGTGAGGCCGTGCGAGCCGACGCCGTACGCAACCTCGACGCCGTCCTGCAGACCGGCGCCCGGCTGCTGGCCGCGGATCCGTCGACCCCGATCGCCACCATCGCCGCCGAGGCCGGTGTCGACCGCCGCACGGTGTACCGCCGGTTCGCCACGCGCGAGGCGCTGCTGGTGGCGTTGGCCAACGCCACGCTCGACGGCGCGGAGCAGGCGCTGGACGAGGCACGGCTGACGGAGGCGCCGGTCGCCGTGGCGCTGCACCGGTATGTCGAGAGCATCGTGTCGGTCAGCCGCCGGTGGCCGGTCGACTTCGGCCGCCTGGAGAGCGGGGACGCGGCCACCGACGAGCGTCGGCAGCGGGTGCGGTCCCGGGTGGACGCCTTCGTGGACCGGCTGGTCGCGGAGGGCCTGCTGCGTGCCGACCTGCCCGCGGGCTGGGCGCGGGCGATGCTCGATCAGCTGGTTTCCCTTGCCGCGCACCGCTTTCCCGGCCTCGAGCCCCCGCAGGCGGCCGACCTGGTGGTGGACACGCTGCGGAAGGGTGTCGGCACACGCTGACCGGTACGGGGCCCGGCGCCAGGCGCCGGGCCCTCGTGACCGGGGACCCGTCAGGGCCAGTCGATCTGCGGCGACCGGTAGAAGTCGATCCCCAGCTCGGTCCACCGCGGCGCCTGTGCGGCCAGCCGCGACCGGAACGACGCCCAGTCGTGCGTCGACCACGGGGACCAGCCGAGCTCCGCGATCGCCGGCAGCCGCGGGAACGCCATGAACTCGATGTGGTCGCTGTTCTCCAGCGTCTCCGACCACAGCGGCGCCTCGACACCGGCCACCGACGACTCCGGCACACCCTGCAGGTACGTCCCGGGGTCCCACCCGTAGGCGTCGTCGACCTCGATGAAGCCCGCCCACGACAGGCCCAGCGGCGTGTTCTCGTCGTACTTCATGTCCAGGTAGGACTTGTTCGCCGGCGACAGCAGGATCTTGTTGCCGCGCGCGACCGCGTCGGTCACCAGCGCGTTCGAGTTCGTCGTGCCCCAGTACTGCGGCAGCGCCGACACCGCCGGGGTCGCCTTGATCAGCTCGTGCCAGCCGGACACCTTCTTGCCCAGCGCCTCCACCATCGGCAGCACCCGCTGGAAGAACTTGATGTAGTCCGGCTCGGTCGTCACGTGTGCCTCGTCGCCACCGATGTGGAGGTACTCGCCCGGGGTCAGCGCGGCCAGCTCGCGCAGCACGTCGCCGACGAACCGGTAGGTGATCTCCTTGTCGATGCACAGCGAGCTGAACCCGACGTCGGTGCCGGTGTAGAGCGGCGGCGCGACCCCGTCGCAGTTCAGCTCCGCGTACGAGGCCAGCGCGGCGTTCGTGTGGCCCGGCATGTCGATCTCGGGGATGACCGCGATCCCCCGCGCGGCGGCGTAGGACACGAGGTCGCGGTACTGCTCCTGGGTGTAGTACCCACCCGGACCGCC
The DNA here is from genome assembly GCF_036402745.1 of Actinophytocola sp. GTDB lineage: Bacteria > Actinomycetota > Actinomycetes > Mycobacteriales > Pseudonocardiaceae > Actinophytocola. The sequence goes on from NZ_DASWSJ010000210.1 coordinate 9,919, forward strand.
GCCGACCTCGGTCGAGCCGCCGTAGGTCGTCAGGCGCGGCCAGCTCTTGATCTCGATCCGCCAGCCCTGGTCGTCCGCGAGGTGCAGGTGCAGTTCGTTGATCTTGTACAGCGAGATCTGGTCGATGTAGCGCTTCACCTCGTCGGGGGCGAAGAAGTGCCGTGCCACGTCGAGCATCGCGCCGCGGTGGGCGAACCGCGGGTAGTCCACGATCCGCCCGGCCGGCACGGTCCACGGACCGCGGGCGAGCGACCGGCTCTCCACCTGGGCCGGCAGCAGCTGGCGCAACGACTGCACGCCGTTGAGCAGGCCCGCCGCCGTGCGCGCCTTGATCTCGACGCCGCGGCGGTCGGCCTCGAGCTCGTAGCCCTCGTCGCCGAGCTGGGCGTCGACCCGGCCCAGCGCCAGGGAGATCGTGCCGTCGGAGCGGCGGTCGCCGGTGACCGGCAGCCGGTAGCCGGTGGCCGGCCGCAGCAGGCCGGCGAGGTACTCGCCGACCCGCTGCGCGCCGCGCTCGGCCTGGATCACGGTCTGCGAGGTCAGCCGGAACTCGCCGCCGTTGCGGTCAGGTGCCACCGACACCGGGGCCGGTATCACCTGGTTCATGCGCGACTCCTTGGGCGTGTGGGGATCGGGTGAGGCCGAGGACGGCGCGCTCGCGCCGAGGACGACCAGCGTGGCAATCGTGAGCAGCACGAAGGCGCGGCTGGGAGCAGGGTGCCTGGGCACGGGTCCTCCTGGGACTGCCGAGGGACAGGTCCACCAGGTATAGACCACACGTGGTCCAGACCACAACCCGTCAAACCGGTCAGCCCTTGAGCGCGCCCGCGGTGGCCCCGGACACCAGCTTGCGCTGCACGAGCAGGAAGAACACCAGCGCCGGCAACGCGTACAGCACCGACGCGGCCATGATCCCGCCCCAGTCCGTGCCGAACACCGTCTTGAACGTGGACAGCCACACCGGCAGCGTCTGCTTGTCCGAGTCCCGCATGAACACCAGCGCGTAGAGGAACTCGTTCCACGCGGTGATGAACGCGAACACCGACGTCGCCACCAGGCCCGGCCCGAGCAGCGGCAGCACGACCCGGCGGAACGCGGCGAACCGGCTGCAGCCGTCGACCATCGCCGCCTCCTCGAGCTCGTACGGGATGCCCTGGACGAACCCGCGCAGTGTCCACACCGTGAACGGCAGCGTGATCGCGAAGTACACCAGCAGCAGCGACGGCAGCGTGTTCAGCAGCCCCGCGTCCTGCATGAGCAGGAACATCGGGATGAACAGCGCCTCGACCGGCGCCATCTGCGCGACCAGCACCAGCAGCAGGAAACCCTTGCGGCCGCGGAAACGCAGCCGCGCCAGCGGAAAGGCCGCCAGCACGCCCGCGACCAGCGAGCACGCCACCGCGCCGAGCGTGACGATCAGGCTGTTCGACAGGTGCACGGTGAAGCCCGGCTTGTTGATCGCGCTGACGAAGTTGTCGAACGTGACCGACAGCGGGACCAGGTCGTAGTCCGGGGTGAGCAGGGCGCCGGAGGGCTTGAACGCGCTGGTGATCATCCAGTAGGTGGGGAACGCGAACAGCACGGCGACGACCACGCCGGCCGTGTTCAGCGCGATCCGCTGGCTCCTGGTCTTGTTCATGACACCGCCTTCATGACACGGCCTTCATGACACAGCCTTCATGACACGTCGGCCTCACGGGAGCGCAGCAGCAGCTGCAGGTAGCGGGCGGTGAGCAGGAGCAGCACGAGGATCATCAGCACGGCGATCGCGGACGCCACGCCGAAGTGCCGGCCGGCGACGCCGCGCAGGTAGAGCAGCAGCGGCAGCGTGGTGCTGCCGCCGTCGGGGCCGCCCTGGCGGATCGCCCACACCTGGGCGAAGACCTTGAAGTCCCAGATCACCGACAGGAACGTGGCGAGCGTGACGAGCGACCGGATCGACGGCCAGGACACGGTCGCGAACGTCTGCCACGCGCCGGCGCCGTCGATGCTGGCCGCCTCGTAGAGCTCGCGCGGCGCGGCGAGCAGCCCGGCGTAGATCGTGAAGCACACGAACGGCACCGCCTGCCACAGGATCAGCAGGCCGATGACGGTGAGCGTGCTGGCGCCGCTGGAGAACCAGGAGAACCCGGCGAAGCCGTCGAACCCGAGCTTGACGAGGGTCTTGTTGAGGATCCCGTACTGCTGGTCGAAGATCCACTGGAACACCGTGGTGGTGGCGAGGATCGGCGTGGCCCAGGCGAGCACGAGGGTGACCTGCACGGCCATCCGGACGCCGCTCGACAGGTGCCGCATGAGCACCGCGATCAGCAGGCCGGCGAGCACGGTGCCGGCGACGCAGGCCCCGGTGAACAGGACCGTCCGCAGGGTGATGGTCCAGACGTCGGGGTCGGACAGGACGTCGGCGTAGTTGGCGAGGCCGACCCAGACGACCTCGCCGCGGACGAGCTCGCCGAGGTCGAGCCGGCGGAAGCTGATGCCGACCACCTGGATCGCCGGCCAGCCGAGCAGCACCAGCATGGTGATGACGGCCGGGGCGAGCAGGAGGTACGGGACGGTGCGCTCCCCGAGGCCGGCCCGGTGGGGGCGGCCGGCGCGCGGCGGTGCCGGCGGGGGAGTCCCCGCCGGCACCACGATCTGCGCTGTCTGCGACATTCCGACAGTCATCAGCCGGAGAAGGCCGCGTCCAGTGCCGCGTTGGCGTCCTTGGTGGCCGCGTCGAGGTCCTTCGCGCCGGTCAGGTAGGCGGTCAGCATGTCCTTGAGCGGGTTCTGGCCGGCCTCGATGGTGGCCCACTTCGGCGTGGCGGGGACCGCCTTGCCGTTCTGCGAGGCCTCGGCCATGGCCTTGCTCACCGGGTTGGCGTCGAGCGCGGACAGGTCGGTCGAGGCGCCCGGCACCATGCCGGCCTCGGCCAGCTGGGTCTGGTACTTGCTGCTGAGCAGCAGCTTCAGGTAGTCCTTGGCCAGGTCGGCGTTCTTGCTGTTGAGCGGGATGGCCAGGTTCGAGCCGCCCTGGAAGACCGGTGCGGTCTTGCCCGCGTTCTTCGAGGGGATCGGGAAGGCCGAGGTCTTGGCCTTGATGTCGGCGTTGTCCTTGGCGGCGGTGTCGACCTCCCACGGCAGCGCGATCATCATCGCGACCTTGCCCTGGCCGTAGATGCCGGCCTGCTCGGGGTTCTGCTCGTCGTTGTCCTTGGGCGCGGTGGTGCCGGAGGCGTCGACCAGCTGCTTGTAGAACTCCAGCCCGGCCTTCGTCTCGGCGCTGTTGACGGTGGCCTTGAAGTCGGTGCCGTTCTTGTGGGCGATGTCGCCGCCCTCGTCGTAGATGAAGGAGAGCAGGGCGTACCAGTTCTGGCCGGGCAGGTAGAGCGGCTGGAACTGCTTGTCGCCGCCGAACTTGGCCTTGAGCTTGGCGATCGCGTCGAGCCATTCCTGGCGCGAGGTCGGCGGGGCGGCGATGCCGGCCTGGGTGAACATGTCGGTCCGGTAGATGACCTCGCGGTTAGCGGCGTAGAAGGGAGCGGAGAACTGCTTGCCGTCCCACTCGCCGGAGTCCTTGAGGCTCGCGAGCCACTGGTCACCGTGGAGCGCGCTGACATCCCCGGTCAGATCGGTGAGCACCCGCTCGGACGCGATGGCCGGCGCCTGGGTGTTGCCGAGCTCGATGACGTCCGGCGGGTCCTGGCTCCCTAACGCGGTGGTGAGCTTGTCCTGGATGCCGTTCCACTCCTGGACCTCGTACTTGACGGTGACGCCGTCGTTGGCCTGCTCGAACTCCTTGTTGAGCGAGTCGGTGAGGGTTTTCGGCGCGGAGCCGTTCATCAGCCACACGGTCAGCGTCCGTGGCTCACCCGCGGCCTGCTTGTTGGCGCCGCTGTCGCCGCCCGAACCAGCGCAGCCGGCGGTAGCCAACGCGATGGCGGCGGCGCCGACCATCACCTTCGTCCAGCGCTTCACTTCACTGCCGTCCTCTCCGTGCCCATGCCGGGCCCGCACCGGTGGTTTAGACCTAGTGGTATAGACCAATGGGGAGAACTCTGGGCTGGCACGGCGCCCCTGTCAAGACAGTTGCGAAAGACGTTGTAAATCGGACCCGAAATCCAGGTGTCGCAAGGGGATTT
>NZ_DASWSJ010000211.1:0-34038 GCF_036402745.1 Actinophytocola sp.
GTGCTCAGCGCGGGACCTCGGCCTCGACCAGCCCGGGGCGGGCTGTCTTGGACGGATTTCACCTCGGCACGAACCGGGCCGCGAGGGTCAGGCCAGCAGACCCGTCACGTACATGAGGCCGACCGCGGCGGTGAAGCTCGCGGCGGCGAGCGGGCTCGGCTTGCGCACGACGAGCCTGCCGACCGCGAGCACGACCTGGGCGATGGCGCCGGCCGCGACGCCGAGGCCGAGCACGGCCCAGACGCCGCCGGAGGTGAGGCCGCCGAGCCAGAGCCCGGGGACGGCGGGGAGCCCCGCCGCGCCCGCGATCAGCAGGAGGGTCCACCGGTCGCGCGACGCCGGCCTGCCGGGAAGCGAGGCCTGCGGATCCCGCGCGAGTGGCGCGGCGATGGCCACCCCCTCGGTGAGGTTGTGTATCGCGAAGCCGATCACCAGCGCGGCGCCCAACGCGACCTCCCCGATCCGCATCGCGGTGCCGACCGCCAGCCCCTCCCCGAGGTTGTGCAACCCGATCCCGATCGCGATCACCCACGCCAGCCGCATACCCGACCCGCCACGGCTGCTACCCAGGGACGCCACGCCGGCGAAGATCGCCAGCGCGCCGAGCGCGCCGAGCGCGAACACGCCTATCCCGTTGAGGCCCGAGCCGAGGCCGGCGGCCAGGTTCAGGCCCTCGGCCGTCGAGTCGACCAGCAGGAAAGCCAGCAGGCCCAGGGTGAACGCCAGCACCGCGCCGGTCACCCGGGACGACGCCCGGCGCAGGAACGGCAGCCACAGCAGGCCCAGCGCCACCGGGAACGTCGCCATCGTCAGGCCGATCAGGGCCAGCATGCCCAGCGTCGCCGGCGCGGCGGTCGGGGTCAGCGACGGCGACCGGATCTCGTGCTGGATCACGGTGCCCGTGGAGGTCAGCACGGCCACCCGGACCGGGATCGCCGGCTGCCAGGGGTAGGGCACCGCGACCGTCGCCGAGGACAGGCGGCCCAGCGTGGGGGCCGACGTGGTGAACGGGCGGAACGCGTCGTCGACCATCACCTGGCCGATCGTCACCGGGAGCTGGCCGTCGTTGCGGACGTGCAGCTCGATCTCCCCCGGCGTGAGCGTCACGTCCTCGACCGCCAGCGAGTCGACCGGGACGCCGCCGCTCACCGTGTGGACCAGGTCGCCGAACAGCAGCACCCCCATCAGCACGCCGAGGCCGACGAGCGGCGCCAGCAGCAACGCGACCCGCGCCAGCCGGGAACGCGCGGGCCGGACCGGGCCGGGGCCGGTCGGCGGGTCGAGGGTGCGGGCGCTGCGCTGCCGGGCCTGGTACATCACGAGACCTCGAACATTCCCATCCAGCCCAGATCCGTGAACTCGGTCTGGTGCGCGTGGAACATGTACTGCCCCGGCTCCCGGTACCGGAACTCGATGACGTGCCGCTCCGCCTGCCCCATCGTCACGACGTCGGTGAACTCGCTGCGCACCAGCGAGGTGCCGGTGCGGAACAGGTCGAACATCGTGGCGTGCAGGTGGATCGAATTGACCGGGTCGAACTCGGTCACGTTCACCACGTAGGCCCGCACCAGCTCCCCGGCCCGCAGCTGGATCGGCGACGCCGCGTAGGCGAACGCCACCGTGTTCACCGCGTACACCTCGTTGGAGGCGTTGAAGTCCGTGTCGAACGCGTTGAGCACCATCACCAGCTCACGCGCCCGCGGCCGGCCGCCCCGCGGGTCGACGATGAACGTCCCGTACAGGCCGCGCGCGATGTGCATCCGCAGCGGCAGCGAGTGGCAGTGGTACAGGTGCAGGCCGAACGGGTCCGCGGTGAACTCGTAGGTCACCGACGAGCCCGGCGCCGCCTCCCGGGCGCCGGGCACGCCGTCCATCGCCGCCGGGTGGTAGCCGTGGAAATGCACCGAATGCATGTGCTCGGTGCGGTTCTCCAGCGTGATCCGCAGCAGGTCCCCCTCCACCGCGCGGATCGTCGGCCCCGGCACCCGCCCGTTGTACGCCCACGCCGGGTACACCACGCCCGGCGCCACCTCGATCTCCTTCTCCTCGGCGACCAGGTGGTAGGACCGCACGGTCCGGCCCGCGCGGTCCTTCGACACCACCCCCCAGTCGAACGACGTCAGCAGCTCCGTGGGATGAAAGCCGTTGCGCTTGTGGTCGACCTCCCCGACGGTCCCGATCATCCCCGGCATGCCGGGCATCCCCGGCATGCCCGGCATGTCGGGCGCGGAGTGGTCGTGCGGCTGGTCCCCCGACGCGCGGGCCGCCGCGCCACCGGCCACGACGAGTCCCGCACCCCCGACCGCGCCGAGGAAACCCCTGCGCCCCAACCCGGTCACGGCGCCCACGCCACCAGCGCGCCGCCGACGAGCGCCACCAGCGTGGAGACCACCAGCACGGCCGGCGCGTGCCGGTGCCACCAGCGCACCCGCGCGAGGACCGACGACGGCAGCAGGTCCCAGCTGACACACCGCACGGCGAGCAGGTACACCGCCATCGCGCACGCGCCGAGCACACCGAACCACGTCAGTGCAACGAGGACGGGCATCAGCTTTGTCCTCCTCTGTGGACAGACTCTGTGGACAGATCAGGTGGACGGACGAGATGGACGGACCCTGTGGACGGATGGACTGGACGGACCCGTGGGGCCGGTGGGCCAGCGTGGACCCGGGCGCCGCGACACACCCGGATCCACGGTCAGGCCGACCGCGCCAGCAGCTCGCGACGCGGCCGAAACCAGGGGGTGCTCAGTAGATGTTGGACGGGCGGACCATGCCCTCGGCGAGGTCCCCGAAGCCCGGCGCCATGATCGCGCCCGGGTTCCCCAGGATCTCCTCCACCACCAGCGTCTCCGTGGTGAGCAGCAGCGCCGCGATCGACGCCGCGCTCTGCAGGGCCGACCGGGTGACCTTCACCGGGTCGATCACGCCGCGAGCGAACATGTCCTCGTACGTCCCGGACATCGCGTCGAACCCGTGCCCGACCGGCGCGGCCGCCACCTGCGCGACCACCTCGTCGCCGTCGTAGCCCGCGTTCACCGCGATCCACCGCAGCGGCTCACCGAGCGCGCGGCGCACGATGTCGCGGCCCACGGCCGCGTCGCCCTCGAGGACGAGGTCGTCCACGGCGGCCTGCGCCTGCAGCAGCGCGGTGCCACCGCCGGCGACGATGCCCTCCTCGATCGCCGCGCGGCTGGCCGACAGCGAGTCCTCCACCCGGTGCTGGGTCTCCTTCAGCTCGACCCCGGTCGCCGCGCCGACGTGGATCACCGCGACGCTGCCGGACAGCCGCGCGATCCGCGCCTGCAGGTGGTCCTGGTCGTGCTCGTTCTCCGCCCGCTCCAGCTCGCGCTTGATCTGCTCGATGCGTGCCGACACCGCGGAGTCCGCGCCGGCCCCGCCGACCAGCGTGGTCGACGACTCGGTCACGGTGATCTTGCGGCACCGGCCCAGCTGCTCCAGGCGCACCGTCTCCAGCGACTGCCCCGCGTCCCCGGTGATGACCTGGCCGCCGGTGAACGTCGCGAGGTCGGTGAGCTCGGCGACCCGCCGGTGGCCGAACCCGGGCGCCCGCACGACGACCGACTTGAACGTGTCGTGCACGTTGTTGGCCACGAGCATGCCCAGCGCCGGCCCGTCGACCGTCTCGGCGATCACGACGAGCGGGCTGCCGGAGCGGGTGACCTGCTCCAGCACCGGCATCAGCTCCTGGACCCGGGTGATCTTCTCGTTGGTCATCAGGATGTACGGGTTCTCGAACACCGTCTCCATCCGGTCGGTGTCGGTCACCATGTACGGCGAGGTGTACCCGTGGTCGAACTCCACGCCGTCCACGAAGCTCACGTGCAGCCCGAACGACGGCGACTCCTCGACCGTCACCACGCCGCCGAGGCCCACCCGCTGCATCGCGGTCGCGATCGTCTCGCCGATCTCCGCGTCGTTGTTGGCCGACAGCATCGCCACGTGCGCCAGGTCCTCCTGGCCGTGCACCTGCCGGGCCCGCTCGGCGAGCACGCCCACCACCGCGGCGACCGCGCGCTGGATGCCGGTCTTGAGCAGCATCGGGTTGGCGCCGGCGTCGACGGCGGCGAGGCCCTCGCGGACCAGCGCCTGGGCGAGCACGGTGGCGGTCGTGGTGCCGTCCCCGGCCACCCCGTTGGTCTTCATCGCCACCTCCTTCACCAGCTGCGCGCCCATGTTGGCGAACGGGTCGCGCAGCTGGATCTCGCGGGCGATGGTGACGCCGTCGTTGGTGATCGTGGGCGGGCCGGTGAGCTTCTCGATGACCGCGTTGCGCCCCTTGGGGCCCAGCGTCACCTTGACCGCGTCGGCGAGCGCGTTCACCCCGCTCTCGAGCAGCTGACGCGCTTCGACGTTGAACCGCAGATCCTTAGCCATGTCAGGATTCCTTCGTTGTCGCGGAGTCGCGGATTGGTCGAGTGATCAGGGCACGAGAATCGCCCGGCCGCGGACGTGGCCGCGGTCGAGGTCCTCCAGCGCCTTGGCGTAGTCGGCCAGCGGGTAGGTGCTCGTGTGCAGGGTGACCTTGCCCTGCGCGGCCAGCACCATCAGCTCGGCCAGGTCGTTGTAGGAGCCGACGAGGTTGCCGATGAAGTTGATCTCCGTGGAGATCACGTCGATGGTCGGCACGACGAGGTTGCCGCCGTAGCCGACCACGTAGTAGTTGCCGGCCCGGCGCAGCACGGCGATGCCGTCCTCCACCGCGCCGCCCTCGCCCACGAAGTCGACGACCGCCTCGGCACCCTCGCCGCCGGTGAGCTCGAGCACCGCGTCGACGTGGTCGCCGTCGGCCGGGACCGTGTACTCGGCGCCGAGCTCCTTCGCGAGCGCGAGCGCCGCCTTCGACCGGTCGATGACGATCAGCTGCGCGGGGGTGAGCGCCTTGAGCGCCTGGATGCCGATGTGGCCCAGGCCGCCGGCGCCGATGACGACGACCTTCTCCCCCGGCCGCAACACCTTCGCCGCCTTGCGGGCCGCGTGGTAGGCGGTGAGGCCGGCGTCGGCGAGCGCCGCGACGTCCGCGGGCGCCAGCTTCGGGTCGAGCTTGACGACCGCGCGGGCGTTGGTGCGCAACAGGTCCGCGTAGCCGCCGTCGGAGTCGATGCCGGGGAACGCCGAGTTGACGCAGTGCACGTCGTCGCCGTCGCGGCACGCCCGGCACAGCCCGCACGTGGCGAGCGGGTGCAGGATCACCGGGTCGCCGACCGACACGTTGGACACCGCGGAGCCGACCGCGTGGACCCAGCCCGCGTTCTCGTGGCCGAGCGTGTAGGGCAGCTCCACCCCGGACTTCTCCTCCCACTGACCCTCGATGATGTGCAGGTCGGTGCGGCACACGCCGGCGCCGCCGATCCGCACGATCACGTCCAGCGGCGACTCGATCGCCGGCTCGGCCACGTCGACGAGCTCTGGGGTGGTGTCGTACTTGTTGAGCCGTACCGCTCTCATGACCGCTCCTCGCGGGGTTCCTCGTCGACCTCGGGGTACCGGGTGCGCAGCAGCCCGCGGCAGAACGCGGCGTTGCCGTCGACGCTGACCCGCACGGCCTTCGCGAACCGCAGCCGGCCGGCGACGGTCTCCGGCTCGACCGGGTTGCCGTCGTCGTCGGTGAACAGGTGCGAGGTGTCGTCGGTCGGCATGCCCAGCTCGTCGCGCCGGCGGACCAGACTCGCCCGCTCCGGCGAGTCCGGCAGGTCCCCGAGCTGCACGTGCGCCAGCTCGTCGACCCGCCAGCCACTCTCGATCAGCTTGCGGCAGGCCCGTTCCAGGCAGGCCAGGTGCGCCTTGCGCTGGAACGTCCGGCGGAGCTCGGTGAGCTCGCCGGTGGCCTGCGCCGGGAAGGCGCCGGCGAAACCGGCGCCCTCCGCGACCCCACCGTTGATCTCCTCGGCGGCGAAGTGGTCGGCCAGCTGGACGTCCACCTCGGACACACCGGGGATGGCGCGCACGGCGTCGTGCGCGTCCGCGACCATCAGGTAGGCGAAGTTGGGTGCGCAGAAGTAGGTCGGCAGCCGGAGCCGGACCCGCACGCACGAGCCGTCCACCTCCGCCGAGGTGACGAACCCGAGCTCCGTCACCGGCTGGTCGAGCTCGGGATCGCGCACCGTGCCCAACGCCGCCCACACCTGCGTGCCCAACTCGGCCCGCTCATCGACAGCCGTCATGCTGTAACACCTGCCTCGCTTCGCCCGGCGTTGACGGCATTCCGGTGCCCGGGCCTGGCAACGTGGTCGTTCGAGGTCATGCCCGGGCTCCCGCCGGGGACACCGGCTCCGACCCCACCGCCTCGCCGCCGTTCGAGGTCGCCGTCACCTCGGCGGGCACCTCGAGGTCGTAGAGCTTGGCGGCGTTGAGCCCGAGGATCTTCTTCTTGGCGTCGGTGGTGAGCGTGCCGTACTCGGACTGCATGTCCTCCGGGATCTGGAAGTCCACGAACCTCTCCACCAGCCACTTGGGCTGCCAGATCGCGTAGTCGCTCGCGAACGTGATCCGGTCCTCGCCGATCCAGTACAGCAGCTCGCCGATGACCTGTGCGAAGTAGCGCGGCCTCGAGTGGATGAACGGCATGACCACGGCCAGCCCGCCGTAGACGTTGGGCTCCTGCGTCGCGATCCAGCAGAAGTCCTCGAGCCGGGGCAGGCCGACGTGCTCGATGACGAACGTGAGGTTCGGGAACGCGGTCGCCACCTCGTCCACGTCGGCCACGTCGAACGCGTCCCGGTTCAGCGGGTAGATCGTCGGGCCCTTGTGGATGTGGATGTTCTTGATGCCGAGCTGCTCACACTTCTCGAGGTAGCGGTAGGACCACGGGTCGGTGAGCTTCCAGCCCTTCGAGTCGCCCTTCCACTCGGCCGTGTAGAGCTTGACGCCACGCAGGTTCCACCGCTCGGCGAGCTGCTCGAGCTTGTCCAGGCCGGCCTCGCCGTCGCGCGGGTCCCACGCGCCGTTGACGATGAACTTGCCCGGGTTGCGCTCGGCGACCGCCCCGTCCTGCTCGGTGGTGTTGAACCCGTTGACGTAGAAGTCACTCAGGTACGTCGGCTGGAAGATCGCCTTGTCGACGTAGCCCACCTCGAACAGGTCGTGCAGCAGGTCGCGCTCGGAGTACTTCGAGAACTTCTCCAGCGACCACACCCACTCCTCGGGCGAGAGGTTGCGGTGGTAGTCGTAGAAGCACTCGATGAAGCCCTTGCCGTAGCGGTTGGCCTGGTTGGCCGGACTGCCGTCCCAGAAGTGGGTGTGGCTGTCCACGATGAAGTAGTGCTCCCCGTCCTTTGTGTACATGTCGACTGTCCTCTAGTTGACGGGCTTGAGGTCGAAGTCGATGTACTCGGCGGCGTCCTCGGGGTTGGCGAACAGGATCGTCTCGTCGTCGAGGTGCACCATCCGCCCGTAGTGGGTGGACATGATCTCCTCGAAGTCGGGCTGGGAGAACTCGAAGCCGATCGCCTCGGAGATCTCGTCCCAGTTGAAGACCACCTTGTTCTCGCCGTCGACGCGGATCATCGACGGGAACTCCCGCACCGTCACCCCCGGCTTGCCGCGCATGATCTCGGCGACCACGTAGCCGTTCTGGTTGTTCATCAGGGTGACCCCGCACATGTTCGACGAGGTGCGGTTGACGTCGAACTTGCCGGCGGCCTTGGCGGTGGCGGTCACTTCTGCAGCTCCTTTGGTTCGGACAGACCGAGCTCGCCGAGCAGCGTCGAGAAGCTGCTGCGCGCGGCGGTCCATGAGTCGGCGAACGAGACGACCTTCTCCGCGGGCTGCGACCAGATCGGCTGCAGCTCCTGGGCGGCCCTGACGCTGACCGGCACCCACCGGTCCAGCCAGCCCTGCAGGGTGGCCTTGTTGTGGTCGGCGTTGGTCGGGTCCGAGGTGAGCATCTTGAACAGCGCCCTGCTGTAGCCGAGGTCGCGGTTGTAGTCGTGCTCGCCGGCGCCGACCAGCGTCGGGGTCACGTAGTCGCCGTTGCGCGCGGAGATCTGCATGACGAGGTGGCTGCGGAACAGCACGCCGACGAGCTGCTCGAACACGATGTTCGCGGCGAACAGGGACTCGGCCCAGTCACCGATCGCGGTGAGCTGCTCGACGTTCTCCCGCACCGGCTGCCACACCGGGTCGGACTGCCACACCTTGCGGTGCACCGTCCCGTCGAACTCGATGTGGGACTCGGACAGGTCCAGGTTGTAGAGCGCGAGGTCCTGGGCGAAGCGCAGCTTGTGCACGCAGTTCACGGCGATCGCGTTGTTGATCATGTTGGTGGGAGCGGAGCGCTGCTCGGAGAGGAACACGTGCATCCCGAGGCCGTGCTCGGCGTGCATCCAGGCGCCGATGTGCTGCTCGATGAACCGCACCCAGCCCGGTGCCCACGCGGCGTAGGCGTTGGCGTTCTTCGCGTTCTCCAGGTTGCGCTGGATCTGGCGGACCGTGTTGGCGTTGTTGCGGTAGATCGTCTGTTCCCATTCCCCGTTCGGGTCGAGGAACTTGTGCCAGTCGTCGGACTTGAGCTCGGTCCACTCCTTGGGGTAGCCGCCGGGGCCGTCCGCGAAGCCGTAGATCCAGCCCTGGGTCAGGTGCCGGTCGGGATCGGGCTGGACGTCCATCGTGACGTCCTCGTACATCGTCGCGCGCAGCTTCTGCGGCTTGAAGTAGTTGTAGCTACGGCTCTTGGAGCCGGGGAACTCCAGCAGACCGGCCTCCGCCCCGGTGAACTCGGGCTTGGGGAAGCTTCGCCCGACCGTTTCTGCACTGGCCATGAAGCACACCTCTTCCGTACTTCGTTGTCATCTGAGGGGATGGGTGACGGGGCGGCTATTCGGCCGCGGCGGTGATGGTGAACTTGTCGTAGAAGATCTGGCTCTCCGGCACTCCCATGGCGGCGAGCAGCGGCATCGCGGCGTCGATCATCGGCGGCGGCCCGCACAGGTAGACGTCGCACTCGGCGAGGTCGGACTCGCGCCTCTCGAGCACCGCTGTGACGAGGCCCGTCTCGCCGCGGCCGTCCTCGGCCCAGTTGTCCGGCCAGGTCTCCGACAGGCACGGCATGAAGCTGAACTTGGGCAGCTTCTCGGCGATGCCGGCCATCTCCTCGAGCAGCAGGAGGTCCTTCTCGGTGCGGGCGCCGTAGTAGTAGACGGCCTCCCGCTCGTTGCCGCTCTCCACCATCTGCCGCAGCAACGACAGGATCGGCGCCATCCCGGCACCCCCGCCGACGAACACGAGCCGCCGGTCGGAGCTGACCCGCAGCGTGAACGCGCCGTAGGGCCCGGTCACGTCCAGCGGATCACCCGGCTGCAGCGAGTCCTCGAGCAGGCCCGAGAACTTCCCGCCGGGGTAGCGCTTGATGATGAAGTCGAGCACCCCGTCGGTCGCGGACACGTTGGCCATCGAGAACGACCGGTGCTCCTCGCTGCCGGGGATCGTGATGTCCACGTACTGGCCGGGGTGGAAGCGCAGCCCGCCCGACTCGACGAGCCGCAGCCGCAGCAGCGAGATGTCGTGGGTGAGCTCGGTGATCAACACGGTCTCGGTGCGCGCGGTGACCACCGGCAGCCCCGAGCGGATCATGTCCTCGTCGTAGTTGATGAGCTCGACCTCGAGGTCGCTGTACGCGTGGGAGCGGCACAGCAGGACGTAACCCTCCTCACTCTCGTAGTCGGCAAGCGCGAAGGTCGAGTAACGGGCCATCTGCAGGTCGCCGTCGAGCAGGAACGACTTGCACGCCGAGCACTGCCCCTCCTTGCAGCCGTGCATCAGCATCACGCCCTGCCGGAAGGCGGCGTTCAGCACCGTCTCGTCCTCGTCGACCTCGATGTCGATGCCGACCGGTTCGAACCGGACCTTGTGGGTCTCGCCCATGGGGCAACTCCTGGCATGTGGGATCCCGCCGCGCCGCGCTATGGCGGGTTCGCGACGCGGCGGGTGGAGGAAGGGCGGGCCGGCTCAGGCCGGAGTGACGTTCGGGTTCGCCTTGTAGGCGGCGATGTGCGCCTCCCGCTCGGCGTCGGACATCTTGTTCAACGCGATGTTCGGGCTGCCGAAGGGGATGCCCCGCACGTCGGCGAGCTTCCACAGCTTCTTCTCGTCGTCGAGCTCGAGATGTGGTTGCGGGACAAGGGTCTTCCCGTCGTCGCGGACGTAGCCCAGATCGGAGATCACGTCCGCGAGGTCCCAGCCGTCGTACAGCGTCTCCCACTCACGCTTTCCGGTCAGCCGGCCCATGTTCGGGGTCGGGGTGCCGTCGTACTCCGGACGGAACGCCGTCTTGTCGGTCCACGCGCAGGTCTCCGAGCAGTAGGTGCGCCACTGGCCGTCGACCTTGTCGGTCACCATGTCCTCGCGGATGAGGCACGGCACCATGCAGCTCCAGCACCGGTGCGGGTACTCGTAGCCGACGTCCTCGAACGCGATCGGCTTGTGCCCGTTGGGCTTCGACAGGCGGGCGTAGGCCTCCCACCACTTGCCGAACTGGTTGTACCAACCCGGGTACTTCTCCTCGAACCACTCGAAGTCCGTGTCGGTCATCGGGTCGATGCGCCAGTAGTTGACCGGCCAGCCGGTGGAGAAGAACTGCGCCACGCGGTGGACGTAGAACTTGTTGTAGATCCGGTTCCACGCCTCCTCGACCAGGTCGTGCGGGATGACCAGGCCGTACTTCTCCAGCGGCATCAGGTAGCTGCGGTAGTAGTCGTCGTAGATCCAGCGGCGCCACATCTCCGCGTAGCTGTCGCGGTCCTTGCGCCGGTCCTTGGTGCCGTACTCGATGAACGTGCCGATCGCGGCGTCGACCACGGCGTGGTTGTTCCACCACGCGTAGCGCAGGTCGCGCTCGAGGAGCTTGCGGTTGTCCTCGTCGGCCAGGGCCATCAGCAGGATCGAGTAGCCGTTGCTGATGTGCCGGGACTCGTCGGACTGCACCGAGTGGAACACCGTCGGCAGCAGGTAGTCGCCGTTGGCCGCGGCCTCGGACGGCATCGCCACGAACAGCGTGTTGGTGAACGCCGTCTCGGCGACCACGGTCAGGTACACGTTCGCCGCCGTGATGGCGTCGCCGGTGATGAAGCCCTCGCCGAACTGGCGGCCGATGGTGCCGCAGTAGCTGTTCGAGAAGGCCTTCTCGGTGATGTCGAACCCGGCCGGGTCGATGTAGTGGTTCATGTACAGGCGTTTGAGGTTCATCTGGATCGTCGAGTGCCGCACCTCGTCGATCATCTGCACCGCGAGTCCGTTGTGGACCTCGGGGTTCGGCACCGCGTCGATCGCCATGGGCATCGCCCTGGCCGCGGAGATCTCCGGGAACGGGATGATGGACAGGAACAGCTTCTGCCACTCCATCCACCGCTCCTGCACCTGGCGGAACATGTTGCCGCGAATCGCGCCGTCCATGGCCCCGAAGACCCGGTTGTCCTTCTCCTCCTCCATCGGGAAGTAGGAGCGCAGGATCTGCTTGAGCGGGTCCTTCTTGGGAGCCTTGTCGAACTTGTAGTCGGTGCCGAACCGCTTCGCGGGAGTCGCGAAGGTGGGCTCCCAGGACAGCTCGGTGATCTTCTTGTGCGCCTTGCTCAGACTTTGTCGGCTCACGCCTTGCCTCCTGTGCTGGGCCGTCACCGAGCGGCGTCGCGGTCGGCCCGCTCGTGGGCCACCGTCCCGGTGCTAGGAATCACACAGCGCAATCAAGGTTCCGCCGGTCTCAATATGAGACAATCCAAGGGACCTCTTTGCTCGTACGCTGCGTAACATGTCAGCAACGTCGCTGAGCGCGTTGCGACCAGGCGCGAGCGAGCGAGGAGATGGTTCGTTGACGAACTCCGATGCTCCACGCCCGGTCGAGCCGCACGACGCACTCGCCCTGGCGCGGGAGCGTTTTCTCACGTCCGAGTCCGCCGAGTCCACCGAGTCCACGCAAGGTGGCGGGGTCCGGCAGAGCATCTTCGCGTCCTGGTGGCGTTCGCGCACCTGGAAGGTGGCCGCGGACCACATCGAGCTGTCCTACGTCAAGGACCCCAACCTCGAGACACCGCTCGCGCACAGCGCGGCACCGGTGCTCACCCGCCTCTCCGAGCAGCTCTCCGGCACCGCCGTCAGCATCATCTTGACCGATGCGGACGGCGTCGTGCTGGACCGGCGTACCGGCGACGGCCAGCTCGAACAGCACCTGGACCGGGTGCAGCTCGCCCCCGGGTTCTCCTACGCCGAGCAGTTCGTCGGCACCAACGGCATCGGCACCGCACTCGAGGGCGGGCAGGCCGCGGACGTGTTCGGCCACGAGCACTACGCCGAGGGCCTCGACGAGTTCGGCTGCGCCGGCGTCCCGGTCCGCCACCCCATCTCCGGCCAGCTGCTCGGCGTCCTGGACCTGACCTGCTGGTCCAAGGACGCGAGCCCGCTGCTGATGGCGCTCGCCCGGACCACCGCGGGACACATCGAGCGGGAGCTGACCGCCACCAGCGGCCGGCGCGAGCTCGCGTTGTTCCAGGAGTACCTGCGGGCCTGCCGGCACAGCAACGGGATCGTGTTCGCGCTGAACAACGATGTCGTGATGATGAACGACTACGCCCGCCAGGTCCTCTCGCCGCAGGACCAGGCGATGCTGCTGGCCACCGCCGCCGAGGCCATGCACGGCAGCAAGCGCGCCATCCTCGACGTGGACATGCCCAGCGGCGCCAAGGCCCGGTTGTACTGCGCCCCGGTGCTCACCGAGTCCGGCCCCACCGGCGGCGTCGTGCGCGTGCGGATGGTCGAGCCGTCGGACGCGTTCGCGCCGGCCAAGCCGTTCACCCACCCGCTGCTGCCGGGCATCGTCGGCTCAGGCCCGCTGTGGCAGCGTGCCTGCGACGAGATGTGCGCGCTGCACCAGAACGGCGAGTGGGCCACCGTGCACGGTGAGGCGGGCAGCGGCAAGCTCGCGCTGCTGCGGGCCGTGCACCGCCGCTACCACCCGGCCGGCCGGTTCCACGTGCTCGACGCCGCCGACGACGGCTTCCTGCCCGCCGTCGACCAGGAGCTCGCATCCGGCGAGGGCACGCTGGTGCTGCAGCACATCGACGCGCTCGCCACGGGCGCGCGGCGCGAGCTCGGCACGGTCCTCGCGCTGCGCCGCTCGCGCGGGACCAGGTGGTGGGTCGTCGCCACGCACGGCCCGCTCGGCGCCAACCACGGCCTGGACGGCGTGCTGCGCCACTTCGCCAGCTCGATCGAGGTGCCGCCGCTGCGCCACCACATCGAGGACATCCGCGAGCTCGTGCCGTTCCTGCTGGTCAAGCTGGCGTCGGGGGCCACGTTGAGCTGCTCGACGGCGGCCATGCGGCTGCTGATGCGGGCGAAGTGGCCTGGCAACGTGGCCCAGCTGCGCGAGGTGCTGCGCCGGGTGACCATGCACCGGCGGGTCGGCGTGATCGAGCCCGGCGACCTGCCGCCCGAGCTGCAGACCATCACCGGCCGGGTGCTCAACCCGCTGGAGTCGATCGAGCGGGACGCGATCGTGCGGAGCCTCCTCGACGCGGACGGCAACAAGAAGGAGGCGGCGCGGGCCCTCGGCATGTCCCGCGCCACCATCTATCGCAAGATCCGCGGGTACGGCATCGACATCCCCCAGTGAGCAGCCGATTTCCTTGCTGCGTGGAGCAAAACAGTGGCGCAGGTGGTTCTGACCGACGCCCGGAGTACCCCCCGCGGGACCCCCGCCACTACGCTTGGTCATCCCGTTGGGCTATTTGGGTAGACAAGCGCTACGGCCGTGATCTGCTGCTGGCGTGGTTCTAATGTCAGATCCACAGGCCGTGCGGGACACGGCCTGTTGGTGTTAGGAGCGGGCGATGGGGCGTCGGGCTGGGTTTCGCGAGGTGCTCGCTGTACGCGAGTTCCGCGCGCTCTGGGCCGCTGAGCTGCTGTCCGTCTCCGGTGACCAGCTCGCGCGGGTCGGCCTCGCCGTCCTCGTCTACGCCAGGACCTCCTCCGCGAGCCTCACCGCGCTGACCTACGCCCTGACCTTCCTTCCCGCGCTGCTCGGCGGCGTGCTGCTCGGCGGGCTCGCCGACCGCTTCCCGCGCCGCGAGCTGATGGTGGTCGTCGACGTGCTGCGGGCCGGGGTCGCCGGGCTGATGGCGATCCCGTCGCTGCCGATGCCGGTCCTGCTCGTGCTGGTGTTCGTGCTGACGCTCGGCGGCGCGCCGTTCAAGGCCGCGCAGCAGGCGCTGCTGCCCACGATCCTGTCCGGCGACCGGTACGTCGCCGGGCTCGCGCTGCGCACGGTCACCAACCAGACGGCACAGGTCGCGGGTTTCCTCGGCGGCGGCGCGCTGCTCGCGGTCGTCGACCCACACCTCGCGCTCGGCCTGAACGCCGTCACGTTCCTCGTCGGGGCCGCGGTGCTGCTCGCCGGCGTCACCCACCGGCCGGCCGCCAACGGCACGCACGCGATGCGGTCCACCGGCGCCGCCCGGCTGATCTGGCGCGACCCGCGGCTGCGCGGGCTGGTCGCGCTGTCGTGGCTCGTGGGGCTGTTCATCATTCCCGAGGGCCTGGCCGCGCCCTACGCCGCGGGGCTCGGCGTGAGCGCCGCCGCGGTCGGCCTGCTGATGGCGGCCGACCCGGTCGGCAGCATCGTCGGCGCGTGGCTGGTCTCCCGGATCCCGCCCCACCGGCGGGCGACGGCGACCACGACGTTCGCGGTCGCCGCCGGCGTACCGCTCGTGCTGTGCCTGTTCGGGCCGCCGCTCGGCGTGGTGGTGCTGCTGTGGGCGATCTCGGGCGCGTGCACGACGGGCTACCTGGTGCTCGCCCAGGCGTCGTTCGTCCTGGGCGTTCCCGACCACCACCGGGGCGCCGCGTCCGGGCTGGCCGGCGCCGGGGTGCTGTCCTCGCAGGGGGTCGCGGTCCTCGGTGCAGGTGTGCTCGCCGACGTGACCAGTCCGGTGTTCGCGGTCGCCACCGGCGGTGCGGCCGGCGTGTTGCTCACCGGTGTGGTTGGTGCGTCGTGGCTTCGCGCCCGATCCCGCCAGGTGCGCTCACCCGCACGGTCGGGCGGACGCGAAGACGACGACGTCGATCACGATGATCCGCTCACCAGTCCTTGTTCGACATTGTGGGTTCCTCCTCCCATGGGGATAGCCGCCGAGCACGGCATCGGGGATGCTGGTCGTTTTGGCGAGCTCACCAGTCCTTGTTCATCACTGGCACCTCCTCCCAACGGGCTTGCCGCAGAGCACGACAACGGGAGTGCGAAACGAGTGGAAAAGCTCACCAGTCCTTGTTCGTCATCACTGGCACCTCCTCCCAACGGGGTTGCCGCCGAGCACGGCCATATGGGTGCTGATCAGGTGATTTTCGCCCGATCGGCGCAACCAGCATCCCTTTCCGGTGATCAGCGGTCCAGGGCGCCGTCACGCTGGGCGCTGTGGCGAGAACCCGGCCGGGTGCTCGCCCTCATCCTCGTGACGGAGGCCGCGGCCGTCGCGGTGACGACGCTCCTGGGGTGGCGCGGCGAGATCCGGCCGGCCGATCTGGCCGTGCTCGGCATCATCATCGGCCTGGGTCTCGCGATGGGCGAGGCGACTCGGCACGTCGAGCGGGTGCGCCGGCGGTTCAACGACACCCCGCACGTGAACCTCACCTCGGTGTGGACCTTCTCGGCCGCGCTCGTCCTGCCGCCGGTGCTGACGCCGGCCGTCGTCGCGGCGCTGTACCTGCACCTGTTCTGGCGGAGCTGGTACCGGGTCCGCGGCGTGCACGCCTACCGGCTGGTGTTCACCGCGTCGACGGTCGTGCTGGCCGCGCACACCGCGTGGCTCATCCGCCATCTGATCGTGCCGGCCGACCAGTGGGACCGCCCGCTGATGGTGTTCGCGGTCGCCCTGGCCGTGCTCGCGTACTCGGCGGTGAACTCGGGCCTGGTGGCGCTCGCGATCACGCTGCACGAGCGGCGGCTGGACCTGCGGCGGGCGCTGGGCACCGGCAAGGAGAACGCGCTCGAGTACGGGACGCTGGGCCTCGGCGCGATCACCGCGCTGCTGATCTCGTTCAACCCCGCCTGGGCGCTGATGATCGTGCCGGCGCTGCTCGTGCTGCACCGCAGCGTGCTGATGCGCCAGCTCGAGGAGGCGGCCTCGACCGACCAGAAGACGGGCCTGGCGAACGCGACGGCGTGGACCAACCTGGCGTCGGCCGAGATCCTGCGGGCCGCGCGGGACCAGGTGCAGATCGGCGTGCTGATGGTCGACCTGGACCACTTCAAGGCGGTGAACGACGTGCACGGCCACCTGGTCGGCGACCGGGTCCTGCAGGCGGTGGCGGACACGCTCACCGCGTCCGCCCGGCGCTACGACGTGGTCGGCCGGTGGGGTGGCGAGGAGTTCGTGGTCCTGTGCCCCGAGGTGTCCGCGGACGCGCTGCGCCAGATCGGCGAGCGGATCTGCGAGCGGGTGCGCCAGCTGCGGGTCCCGGTCTCGGAGGCCGGCGGCGGCGAGGTGGTCGACGGGTTGAGCGTCTCCGTCGGGGTCGCCGTGTACCCGGAGTTCGGCCCCGAGCTGCAGGACGTCCTGCTGGCCGCCGACGACGCCCTGTTCGTCGCGAAGGACTCCGGCCGCAACCAGGTCCAGACGATCATCGCCGCGATCGGCGACCTGGCCGGTCCGCGCAGCCCCAGCAAGGGTTCCTAGCCGCCGTTGACGGTCCCGTCGCGCGTGACCGCCTCGTCCCGCTTCACGGTCTCGTCCCGCTTCCCGGTCCCCTCGGGCTTGCCGGGCTCCTCGGCCTTGCCGGGCTCCTCGGGCTTGGCCGCGAGGTAGGCGGCGCGGGCCCGGCTCAGCTCGCCGCGGTGGTCCTCGGCCCACTTGGCCAGCGGGAGCAGCGCGCGGAGCAGCGAGCGGCCCATCGGGGTGAGCTGGTACCAGGTGGAGCCGAACCGGCTGGGGCGGTCGATCTTGATGACGAGGCCGTCGCGCTGCATGCGGTGGAGGGTGTCGGTGAGGACCTTCTGTCTCAGCGGCCGCTCGTGGGTCACCCAGCCGAGCCGCTCCTCGGTCCGGTTGATGTGCTCGAGCAGTTTCGAGTACGTCATGGGACGCGCGGTCAGCGATGCCAGCACCGCGGTCACCCACTGACCGGACAGCGCCCCCATCGCCTCGTGGATGCCATGCCGGTACGGCAGGCTCTCCTCACTCACGTCATTCCCTCGCAGGCTCGGTGATGCCACTCGCGGGCGCCCAGTGTCGATGAATCGGTCGCAAGCTCGGCCATCCGCCACCCCCCGACGCTCCGCCGCGAACTACAAGTGTGCCCGATCGGCGACGTTCCGTGTTCGGTTGGGAGCCGTGAAACTCGTTACTCCATCCGAGTGAATGAACCTGGGGAATACCAGGTCGCCGATCGCATACCCCGGGGTTGCCCGGCTACGCACCTTGCAGTGCGTCGAGGGTTCCGGTGTACGAACAACGAGCCGCGGCGGTTTGGCTGCGGGTCGGGGAGCCGGGGCGACGGTGACACCGACGAATCCGAGCCGCGGGTGACCATCCTCACCCGCGTTGTCGGTGTCACCGTCAACCTGCCCTCCTGTCTCAGGCTGCGGCCAACGCCTCGGTCGGAGTGAGCCGGCCGGCCCGTATCGACGGGTGCGGCCCGGCGAGCGCGCCGACGGCGGCCGCGCCCGAGACACCGCCGGTGATCGCTATGAGGGGGATCACCGGCGGCCACACCTGGTACGCGGCATACCCCGAGGGTGGCCGGCGCCCCGATGACCTCAGGCCGCCTCGGACAGCTCCGCGAACTCGGCGTCGGACAGCTCGACCGCCGCGGCCGCGGTGTTCTCCTCCACGTGCGCGACGCTGGCGGTGCCCGGGATCGGCAGCATCACCGGCGACCGCTTGAGCAGCCAGGCCAGCGCGAGCTGGGACGGGGTGGCGTCGTGCCGCGCGGCGATCGCGGCGAGGGGGCCGCCGGGCTTGGCGAGCTCGCCGGTGGCCAGCGGGAACCACGGGATGAAGCCGATGCCGTGCTGCTCGCAGTGCTCCAGCAGCGGCTCCGCGCGGCGGTTCGCGAGGTTGTAGAGGTTCTGCACGGACACGATGTCGGCGAACTTCGACGCCGCCTGGAGCTGGTCGACGCCGACCTCGCTCAGCCCGAGGTGCCGGATCTTCCCTTCGTCCTGCAGCAGCTTCAGCTCGCCCACCTGGTCGGCCAGCGGGACGGCCCGGTCGATCCGGTGCAGCTGGAAGAGGTCGATCCGGTCGACCCCGAGGTGGCGCAGGCTCAGCTCGGCCTGCTGGCGCAGGTACTCGGGCCGCCCGACGGGGCGCCAGTCGTGTGGTCCGGCCCTGGTCAGCCCGGCCTTGGTGGCGATCACGAGGCCGTCCGGGTATGGGTGCAGCGCCTTGCGAATCAACAGCTCGGCGACGAACGGCCCGTACGAGTCGGCCGTGTCGATGAAGTTGACGCCGAGGTCGACCGCGCGGCGCAGCACCCGCACCGCCTCGTCGGGATCCTCCGGATCGCCCCACACACCCGGGCCGGTGAGCTGCATCGACCCGTAGCCAAGGCGGACCACCGGCAGGTCCCCGCCGAGGGAGAAGGTGCCGGAAGCGGTGGCCACTCGTTCCTGTTCCGCGGTCATGCTCCCGAACCTAACCCCGCCGCCCGCTACTCGCCGATCTTCTTGGCGAACAGGGTGATCGGCGTCGCCACCGATGCGCAAGGCAGCCCGAAGTCGGGACCTTGCACCTCACCCACAGGGCCGAAAGACCCGATCGCGGCCGGGGTCCACGCGACCAAGCCGTCCGCGACGGAGGCCGGCGGTCGCGCGGGGCGTCCACACGGGACGGACGTGTCCTACCGGGTCAGGCCGCCGGCCACCTTCTCGGCGATCAGCTCGTAGGAGCGGATCCGGTCGGCGATGTCGTAGACCATCGTGGTGAGCATCAGCTCGTTCGCGCCGGTGCGGGCCAGCAGGCCGGTCAGCTGGCGACGGACGGTCTCGACCGAGCCCACCGCCTGGTCGGTGAACCGGTCGTCGGCGAACGCGCGTTCCTGGGCGTCGTACGGGTAGGCGGCCGCCTCCTCGGGCGTCGCCAGCGGCTCGGGCGCGCCCTTGCGCAGCTTGAGGAACGCGAGCGCCGCCGGGCCGGACAGGTAGCGGGCCCGCTCGTCGGTGTCGGCGCAGATGGCGTTGACCGCGATTTTCGCGTACGGCTCGGACAGCCATCGCGACGGGCGGAAGCTCGAGCGGTACAGCTCCAGCGCCGGGACGGTGTTCGCCGAGCTGAAGTGGTGCGCGAAGGAGAACGGCAGGCCGAGCAGGCCCGCGAGCTGCGCGCTGAACCCGCTGGACCCGAGCAGCCAGATCGCCGGCTCGTTGCCTCGGCCGGGCACCGCCACGATCCGGTCGTCCGCGCCCTCGAAGTAGCCGATGAGGTCGCCCAGCTCCTGCGGGAAGTTCTCGGCCGACAAGCCGGCCATCGTGCGGCGCAGGGCGAGCGCCGTGCGCTGGTCGGTGCCGGGCGCGCGGCCGATCCCCAGGTCGATGCGGCCGGGGTGCAGCGCCTCCAGCGTGCCGAACTGCTCGGCCACGACCAGCGGCGCGTGGTTGGGCAGCATCACGCCGCCGGACCCGACCCGGATCGTGGACGTGGCCGCCGCGAGGTGCGCGATGAGCACCGCGGGCGCGGAGCTCGCGATGGAGGGCATGTTGTGGTGCTCGGCCACCCAGAACCGCCGGTACCCGAGCTCCTCCGTGCGCCGGGCGAGCTCAGTGGTGGCGCGCAGCGCGTCGGTGGCGCTGACATCGCGCGCGACGGGGGCGAGGTCCAGGACAGAAAGCGGCACATCGATCACACTGGGGGCAACCGATCCCCGCCGGCGTTTCTTCCCGTCCGCGTCAGCTTTCCCGGTAGAGGACCAGGTGCTCGTGGTGCAGGCGCTCGCCCTGCTCGGCAGCCTCACCGCCACCCACCGCGCCGACCTGTAGAAGGACCCGCCGATGTACGACCCACATCCCCTGCTCACGCTCGTGCTGATCGGCGCCGCCATCCTGGTCGGCACCGCGATCGCCCGCCGGATCGGGCTGGCCCCGCCCGTGGTGCTGCTCGTCGCCGGCGTCCTGCTCAGCCTCACCCCGGCGCTGCACGACTTCTCGGTCTCGCCGGAGGTCGTGATCCTGCTGTTCCTGCCCGCGCTGCTGTACTGGGAGGCGCTCACCACCTCGCTCCGCGAGATCCGCGCCGACCTGCGCACGGTGCTGCTCAGCTCGATCGTCCTCGTGCTGATGACCGTCCTCACCGTGGCCGTCGTCGCGCACGCGTTGGGACTGCCGTGGCCCATCGCGTTCGTGCTCGGCGCGGTGGTGGCGCCGACCGACGCCACCGCGGTGGTCGCGGTCGCCGGGCGGCTCTCGCACCGGCAGCTCACGATGCTGCGCGCGGAGAGCCTCGTCAACGACGGCACCGCGCTCGTCGTGTTCGCCATCGCGGTGTCGGTGGCCACCGGCGAGCGGCAGCTGACCTGGTACGGCCCGCTCGGCGACTTCGCACTGTCCTATGTGGGCGGTGCGGCGATCGGGCTCGCGGTGGCCTGGCTGTCGTTGCAGGCTCGCAAGCTCATGCCGGGCACGCCGTTGGAGAGCGGGATCAGCGTGCTCACCCCGTTCGCCGCGTTCCTGCTCGCCGAGGAGATCCAGGCCTCCGGCGTGCTCGCGGTGGTCGTGGCCGGGCTCGCGCTCAGCCAGGCCGGCCCGCGGACCATCTCCGCCCGCGTCCGGCTCCAGTCCTACCCGTTCTGGCAGGTCACGACGTTCCTGCTGAACGGCGCGCTGTTCGTGCTGATCGGCCTGCAGCTCAACGGGGCGGTCCGCGCGGTGGACGGGTCACTCGGCCACGCGTTCGGCATGGCGCTCGCGGTGGCCGGCACGGTCATCGGCACCCGGTTCCTCTACAGCTACACGATGCCGTACCTGATCCGCGCCCTCGACCGGCGCCCGGCGCAACGGCTGCGCCGGGTGAGCGCCCGGCACCGGCTGCCGAACGCGTGGGCGGGCTTCCGCGGTGCGGTCTCGCTGGCCGCGGCGCTCGCGGTGCCGTCGTCGGTGGCGCACCGCAACGAGCTGATCATCATCACCTTCGGTGTCATCCTCGTGACGCTGGTGGTGCAGGGCCTGACGCTGCCGGCCGTGCTGCGCTGGGCTCACCTGCCGGCCGACCGCAAGCTCGAGGAGGAGTACGTGCTCGCG
This sequence comes from Actinophytocola sp., assembly GCF_036402745.1. Lineage (GTDB taxonomy): Bacteria > Actinomycetota > Actinomycetes > Mycobacteriales > Pseudonocardiaceae > Actinophytocola. Next base: position 21,235 of record NZ_DASWSJ010000211.1, read on the forward strand.
CAGCGCAGCGCGATGGAGGCCGGGCTCGAGGCGATGCCGGAGGCGGCCCGCCGACTCGGTGTCTCGGACGCGGCGCGGGCCCGGCTCACCGCCGACTACCAGGCCAAGCTCCACCGGCTGGCCCTGGGCGAGGAGTCCCCGGACGAGCCGGACGAGCGGCTCGAGGCGGAGCTGCTGCGCAACGAGCTGCTGTCGGTGAAGCGGGCGACCGTGGTGGCGCTGCGCGACCACCACGTCATCAGCGACATCGTGCTGTTACGGATCCAGGCGCAGCTCGACGCGGAGGAGAACCGGATCAACCCGCCGTCCACAGTCGACTAGTCCGCCTCCCCGGGATTTAAAGTGTGCGTTGCGTCCCGGCGAATGGTGCGGGTATCGGGGTGGGTGGTGGCTGGGTGCCGTCACGGTCCCCTGAGGTTCCGGTGGTCGGCGCAGGACTAGTCCGCCTCCCCGGGATTTAAAGTGTGCGTTGCGTTCCGGCGAATGGTGCAGGTATCGGGGTGGAGGGTGGCTAGGTGCCGTCACGGTCCCCTGAGGTTCCGGTGGTCGGCGCAGTCGGCGCAGGACTTCACCCGATGATCTACGAGACAGGCCTTAACCCCCGCTGGGCGCCGTACCAGTGGTCCGGCGTGACGTGCGAACGGGTTGCCGAACCTCGACCCGGTTCCCGCACCCGGAGCAGCGCGGCGCCGCGCAGACGGTTACTCCGGGTGTTCGGGCGTCCCGGGACGAGCAACCAGACCTGACGGTATTTCCTTCACTTCGCTCAGGTTCAGTGCGAATCGCACTGTCGACATCATGACATGTGCGTGGTCGCTCGGTGACGTTATGCACTGATGGTCGGGTCCGACCATGACGCACGATGAGCCTCGTTCACAGTGGCCGGGCGAGCGGAGTATGTCGAATGGACCAGGACTACCAACCGTTCTGTATGGCCGATCCGTCGTTCTACGACGCGATGCACTCGGAGCAGACCGCGGGTGCCTCGTTCGCCACCGCGGCCCGGCCCTTGCCGCCCGGTTGGGGACTGCACGAGCAGGACGACTGGTTCGTGGTCGATCCGGCGGTCCGGCAAGCCATCCCCTTGCAGGGCTGGAAGATCCACGCTTCGGCCACTGTGGACAACGCGGACCGGGTCCTCGACGCCGTCTGGGACTACTGCGTCCCGCGGGGCATCTCGTTCAAGTTCCTCCGCTCGACGACGGCCCTCACCGCCCGGGTGTCGAAGTACGCCCCGCGCGGCTACAGCGGCAAGCTCGTCACCGTCTACCCGGTCGACGACGCCGCCTGCGAGACCATCCTCACCGAGCTCGGCGAGCTCCTCGACGGCGAGGCCAGCCCCTACATCCTCAGCGACCTCCGCTGGGGCAGAGGCCCGCTCTACGTCCGCTACGGCGCCTTCGCCAACCGCTACACCGTCGACGAGAACGGTGACGTCGTCGACGCCATCGCCGACGACACCGGCACCCTCGTGCCCGACCGCCGCGACCCCGTCTTCCGCGTCCCGCCGTGGGTCACGCTGCCCGACTTCCTCGCCCCGCAGCTGGCCGCCCGCAACGCGGTCACCACCACCGACCTGCCCTACACCATCGAGCGCGTCGTGCACTTCTCCAACGGCGGCGGCATCTACGTCGGCCGCGACACGCGCACCGACCGGCAGGTCGTGCTGAAGGAAGGCCGCCCGCACGCGGGCCTCGACGCCTGGGGCCACGACGCCGTCCGCCGGCTCGGGCGCGAGCACGAGACGCTGACCAGGCTCGCCGGCATCCCGGGCATCCCCGAGGTGTACGACCTGTTCTGGCTCGGCGAGCACCGCTTCCTCGTGATGGAGTACGTCGAGGGCGACGTGCTCGGCAAGGCCATCACGCTGCGCTACCCGCTCATCGACCCGAGCGCGGGTCCCGACCGGTACGCGGAGTTCACCGACTGGGCCGTGCGCATCCACCGCCAGGTGGCCAACACGATCGCCGAGGTGCACGAGCGTGGCATCGTCTACGGCGACCTGCACCTGTTCAACATCGTGGTCCGCCCGGACGACACGGTCGCGCTGCTGGACTTCGAGGTCACCTCGCCGGTCGAGGAGGCCACCCGGCCGGGCCTGGGCAACCCCGGGTTCGCCGCGCCGCGGGACGTCTCGGGCTTCGACATCGACCAGTACGCGCTGGCGTGCCTGCGCCTGGCGCTGTTCCTGCCGATGACGAACCTGCTCGGCCTGCACCGGCTCAAGGCCCGGCACTTCGCCGAGATCATCGCCGCGCACTTCCCCGCGCCGCGGGAGTTCCTCGACCGGGCGGTCGACGTCATCGTGCCGCCCGGCACGCCCGACCTGCCCACCGCCCGGTTCGAGCCCGACACCTGGCCGGAGCTGCGCGACGAGCTCGCGGCCGCGATCCTGGCCAGCGCCACCCCCGAGCGCGACGACCGGCTCTTCCCCGGCGATCCGGCCCAGTTCGCCATCGGCGGGCTCGGCCTCGGCCACGGCGCGGCCGGCGTGCTCTACGCACTCGACGTCACCGGTGCCGGCCGCTTCCCCGAGCACGAGGAGTGGCTGCTGCGCCGGGCCACGAACCCGCCCGCCGGCACCCGACTCGGCCTCTACGACGGGCTGCACGGCGTCGCGTTCACCCTCGACCACCTCGGCTACCGGCAGCAGGCGCTCGACATCGTCGACATCTGCCTGCGGGAGAACTGGGAGACGATCGGCCCCGACCTGGTGAGCGGGCTGTCCGGGTTCGGGCTGAACCTGCTGCACTTCGCCGACGCCACCGGCGAGCCCGCGCTGCGCACCGCGGCGCTGCGGGCCGCCGAGCTGGTGGCCGAGCAGCTGCCCGCGCTGCCGGAGTCCACACCGGACGGTCCGATGCCGATCAGTGGCGGCGGGCAGCCGCACGCGGGGCTCTTCCGCGGCCGCGCCGGCCAGGCGTTGCTGCTGATGCGGGCCTACGACGACACCGGCGACACCGCGTTCCTCGACCGCGCCGCGCTCGCGCTGCGCCACGACCTGCACCGCTGCATCACCCGTGAGAACGGCGTGCTGGAGGTCAACGAGGGCTGGCGCACGATGCCCTACCTCGACGGCGGGAGCGTCGGCATCGGCATGGTGCTCGACGAGTACCTCGGCCGGCGCGAGGACGAGCAGTTCGCCGAGGCCAGCCGGGGTGCGCGGCGGGCCGCGGAGTCGACCATGTACATCCTGCCCGGCCTGTTCACCGGCCGTGCCGGCATCCTGCTCTACCTGGCCGGCAAGGCGCCGGTCAGCCACCCGGACGTGGTCCGGCAGGTCCGCAACCTGTCCTGGCACGCGTTGCCCTTCGGCGGCGGCACGGCCTTCCCGGGCACGGGCCTGCTCCGGCTGTCGATGGACCTCGCCACCGGCACCGCGGGTGTGCTGCTCGCACTGGGCGCCGCGCTGCACGACGAGCCCGTGCGGGCGCCCCTGCTCGGCCCGGCCGAGTCCTTCCCCAAGACTCCCGCGCCATCCGGCGCGGGTAGATGAAGATCGCGCAAGGAGAACATCATGGCACTTCTCGACCTGCAGGGCATGGACGCCGCTCCTCAGACCGGTGGCGGCGGCGGAAGCTCCGCGAGCGGCCAAAGCTGCCCGAGCAACCTCAGCGTCACCCTGTGCAACGGCACCAGCGGCCTGAGCGTGCTGATCTGCCACTGATGCCTGCTCACAAGTAGGCGGACCGCGGTCCCGGACGACTGGCGTTCGTCCGGGACCGCGGCCCTGACCGGGAAGTTTACGGCGGGAGTACGGCGTGAGCGAGCGTGCGAGCGAATCATTGATACAGGGCGGCCATGGCGCGTTTCGCTCGATCGTTCGGCACGCGGGTGGCTGGCTCCCCGTCATCGGCATCGGGTCGCTCCTGGGGACGTTGAGCGCGCTGGCCCTGCCGCTCGTGCTCGGCCGCGCCGTCGACGACATCGTGTCCGGCGCGGACAGTGCGGTCTCGCTCTGGCTCGCCGCCGGGTTGATCGTGCTCGGCGTCGTCGTGGATCTCGTGGAGGCGTTCGCCGGCACCGCGTGCGTCGCCGGCACCACCGCATGGCTGCGCGACCGGCTGGTACGCCACGTCCTCGCCATCGGCGAGCGCGGCCGGCACGGCATGGACGCCGGCGACCTCGTCAGCCGGGTCTCCGGCAACGCCGCCGAGGCCGCCAACGCGGGCCCCGCCGCGGTGACCGTCTGGACCGCGCTGCTCCCGCCCGTCGGCAGCCTGGTCCTCCTGGCCTACCTCGACAGCTGGCTCGCCGTCGCGTTCCTGGCCGGCGTGGCCCTGGTGGCGGTCGTGCTGCGGATGTTCACCCTGCGCACCGCCGAGGTCGTCACCGCGTACCTGACCATCCAGGGCCGGCTCGCCGGCCGGCTCACCGAGTCCCTCGCCGGCGCGCGCACGATCGCCGGCGCCGGCACGGTCGACCTGGAGCGGCGGCGGGTGCTGGAGCCACTGCCGGACCTGCACGAGCAGGGGATGCGCAGCTGGCGGGTGCTCGCCGGCGCCGCCGCGCAGGGTGCCGTGGTCGGACCGCTGGTCCTGGTCGCGGTCCTCGCGGCAGGCGGGCTCGAGCTCTCGGCCGGGCGGATCACCGCGGGCGAGCTGTTCGCGGCGAGCCAGTACGCGGCGCTGGGCGCCGGGCTCGGCGGCCTGACCGGGGTGTTCGGCCGGCTGGCGCGCTCCCGGGCCGGGGCGACGCGGGCCGGTGAGGTGCTGTCCGTGTCGCCGGTGCCCTTCGGCGACGCGCCGCTGCCGGCCGGGCCGGGGCGGCTGGAGCTGCGCGGGGTGAGCGTGCGCGTGGGCCACGCGACGCTGCTGTCCGATGTGGACCTCGTGGTGCCCGGTGGCGCCGCCGTGGCGGTGGTCGGGCGGTCCGGGGCGGGCAAGTCGGTGCTGGCCGCGCTGGCCGCGCGGCTGCGCGAGCCCGACGAGGGCGTCGTGCTGCTCGACGGCGTGCCGCTGGCCGCGCTGCCGCGGCCGGTGCTGCGGGACGCGGTCGGCTGCGCGTTCGAGCGCCCGGCCCTGGTCGGCGCGTCGGTGGCGGACGCGATCGCGCCGGCGGGTGAGGCCGACGCGCGGGCCGTGCACGCGCACGAGTTCGTCAGCCGCCTGCCCGACGGCTACGACACCGCGCTCGCCGCGGCCCCCATGTCCGGCGGCGAGCGGCAGCGGCTGGGCCTGGCCCGCGCGTGGCCGGCGAGCCGGCTGCTGGTGCTGGACGACGCCACGTCGAGCCTGGACATGGTGACGGAGATGCAGATAACCCGGACGCTGACCGAGGGCGACCGCACCCGCCTGGTGGTGACCCACCGCAGGTCCACGGCGGCCCGCGCGGACCTGGTGGTCTGGCTCGACGGCGGCCGGATCCGCGCGGTCGGCCCGCACGAGACGTTGTGGGTCGACCCGGACTACCGGGAGGTCTTCGGATGAGCCAGCTGGTGATGACGCGGTGAGGCGCGAGGTCCGGTTCGCGGCGCGGTCGCTGCGGCGGCGGGCGACGGTCGGCCTGGTCCTGTGGTCGGTGCCCGAGGCGCTGCCGGCCGCCGCGTCCGGGTTCGCCCTCGCGCAGGCCGTCGACCGGGGGTTCCTCGCCGGGCGGCCCGGGGTCGGGCTCGGCTGGCTCGCCGCCATGGTGCTCATGTCGGTGGTGGGGGCGGCCGGGAGCCGGATGGTGTTCCGGCGGCTCGGGGACCTCGCCGAGCCGCTGCGCGACGACCTGGTCCGCCGGGTCGTCGACGGGGAGCTGCGGCACGCCGTCGAGGGGCACGCCGACGACGGGGCGCTCGCCCGGCTCACCCGGCAGGTGGAGATCGTGCGGGACACCTACGCGGGGCTGCTGATGGCGGTGCGCGGGTTCCTCGTCACGGTCGTCGGCGTGGTGATCGGGCTGCTGTCGATCGCGCCGGTCATCGCGCTGCTGATCATGCCGCCCTTCCTCCTCGGGTTCGCCGCGTTCGTCGGCATGCTCGGGCTCGCCGCCGTCCGGCAGCGCGACGCCGTCCTGGCCGACGAGCGGCTCGCCAGCACCGCGGGCGTGGTGCTCGCCGGCGCTCGCGACGTCACCGCCTCGGGCACCGAGGAGCGGGCCGCCGCGATGGTCGCCGGGCCCATCGCCGCGCAGGCCACCGCCGAGCGGCGCCTCGCCGGGGTGGCCGCGCTGCGCACGCTGTGCTTCGCCGTCGGCGGGTGGGTGCCGCTGCTGGCCGTGCTCCTCGCCGGCGGCTGGCTCGTGAGCCGCGGCCTCACCGCGGGCGCGATCATGGGTGGCCTCACGTATGTCCTCTTCGGACTCCAGCCCGCGCTGCGGAACGTCGTCAGCGGCGTCGGCGGCAGCGGCCTGCGGTTCGTCGTCACGCTCGGCCGCCTGCTGGACGCGACGGCCGCGCCGCCCCCGAGCACCCCGCCGCACCGGGCGACGCAGGGCCACGACATCCGGCTCGACGGCGTGACCTTCGCCTACGGGCCGCACGCCGAGCCGGTGCTGCGCGACCTCGACCTCACGATCCCGGCCGGCGATCACCTCGCGGTCGTCGGGCCGAGCGGCATCGGCAAGTCCACCCTCGTGAGCCTCGTGTGCGGGCTGCTGCGCCCGGATGCCGGGACGGTCACCGTCGGCGGCGCTCCGGCCGCGGCCCTGCCGGTCGACCAGCGCGCGGCGCTGCGCGTGCTGATCCCGCAGGAGGCCTACGTCTTCGCCGGCACGCTGTGGGAGAACCTCACCTACCTGCGCCCCGACCCGCCGGCCGGCGAGCTGGACGCGGCCGTCGCGGCGGTGGGCGCCGAGCTGCTCGTGGCCCGGCTCGGCGGCTACGACGCGAGTGTGCGGCCCGCGGAGCTGTCCGCGGGGGAGCGCCAGCTCATCGCGCTCGTGCGGGCTTACCTGTCGCCCGCGCCGGTGGCGGTGCTCGACGAGGCGACCTGCCACCTCGACCCGGTCGCCGAGCGGCGTGCGGAGGAGGCGTTCGCGGACCGGGGACGCACGCTGGTGGTCATCGCGCACCGGATCAGCTCGGCGCTGCGGGCGGGCCGGGTCCTCGTGCTGGACGGGACCGGGGCGGCGGTGGGCGACCACGCGACGCTCGCCGCGACGTCGCCGCTCTACCGCGAGCTCGTCGGCCACTGGCAGCCCGCTACAGCCACCCCGATTCCGTAGCGATGCGGATGGCGTCGATGCGGGTGCGGGCGCCGGTCTTGTTCATCGCGTTGGACAGGTAGTTGCGGACGGTTCCCGGCGACAGGCACAGCTCCTTGGCGATCTCCGGCCCGCTGGCGCCGCCCGCGGCCATGCGCAGGACGAGCAGCTCGCGCGGGGTGAACGGGTTGCGGTCGGCCGACAGCGCGGCGACGACCAGGTTCGCGTCGATCACGGTGTTGCCGCCGGCGACGCCGCGGATGGCCGCGAGGAGGCGGGCGGCCGGGGCGTTCTTGTCGATGAGCCCGGGCACGTCGGCCGCGATCAGGCGTTTCAGGAGGCCGGGCGGCCGGGTGACGGTGAGGGCGACGATCTGGCAGTCCGGCAGCTTGTGGCGCAGCTCGCGGACGGTGGACAGGCATTCGGTGTCGGGCACGTCCGCGGCCACGACCGCGACATCCGGCCGCAGCCGGAGCGCGACGGGCACGACCTTCTGGTCGCACTTGACGTCGGCGATCACCTCCATGTCCTCCTCGTCGGAGAGCAAGCTGACCAGGGCGGTGCGTAAGAGATCCATGTCCTCGGCCAGTAGCACCCTGATCGATCTTGTTGCTGTTCGCTCACTCGCGCGTGGTTGCGCCATGCTCGCCTCCCGGATGTCGCGGTCCCCAATAAGGAGTCATGGCGCGTCATATGCTTGTTACATGCGTCATACGCTTGGAGTAACGGAGGCTGGAAGCAAATTCCGCTCGACTTCACAAACGCCGTTCGGTGAATTACTCCGCCCGGCCCAACGCGCGGGCGAAAGCCGAGGGTGGTAATTGCTTCCACCGCTCGGTTGACGCCGCCCGGTGCTCGGCTTCCTGGGACAACGGCGTGCCGCGGCAGGCCGCTGTGCCACGGCGGCCGCATCCGCGACGTCCGGGCCGTTGGTCCACATTCATACCCGGAAGGCGGTATGCGGCATACCGTGCGCAGGGCGAACAGCCCTGCCGGCCCGGCGTCCGGTGCAATCTCGTACGCAATTGCATGAGAAGAATTTTTGACCGGTTGGCGGTCGGAGGTTTATTTCGCACATTGCCGTGGTCGCCGGACGGGCAGGGGCGGGACAAATGCCGAACCCGATCTTGGTCGCCCGGCCTGCTCGTCGCCAACTGTTATGTCGACGTCACGTTCGGCGACTATAACTGGAGGAAGTGCGCATACGACGGGGCGAGGTCGCGTGGGAAGCCGGGATGCCGAGGATGGCGGGTCGGCTCGTAACGAGCTCGCGGGGGCGGTGTCCGGGCAGGTCGTGCAGGCCGGTTCGGTCGGTTCGGTGCACTTCCACGGCAGGAGGGCCGAGCATCCGGTGCCGGCCCAGCTGCCACCGGTGCCGCGGTCCTTTGCTGGTCGCGACGCCGAGCTGACCCAGCTGCGCGGGCTGCGTGAGGCGCGGCCGGACGGTTCGCTGCTCGTCGTCCTGACCGGCCCGGCCGGGGTCGGCAAGACCTCGCTCGCGCTGCGGTGGCTCCACGAGGTGCGCGCGGAGTTCCCGGACGGCCAGCTTTTCGCCGACCTCGGCGCCGCGCGGCCGGTTCCGGTCGCCCCCGGCGAGATCCTCGACTGGTTCCTCGGGTCCGTCGGTGTGGCGGCCAAGCGGGTGCCGGTGGAGCAGCCGCGGCGGGAGGCGATGTACCGCTCGGTCACGTCGACCCGGCGGCTCGTCGTGTTGCTGGACAACGCCGTGTCCGCGGCGCAGGTACGCGCGCTCGTGCCGGCCGGCGTGCCCAGCGTGGTCGTCGTGACGAGCCGGTCCCGGCTGTCCGGGCTGGCGCTGGACGGCGCGCACCGGGTCGACGTCGCCCCGCTGGACGAGGCCGGCGCGCTCTCGGTGCTGCACGCGCTGCTGGGTGCCGGCCGGGTCTCGGGTGAGGCCGACGCCGCCCGTGCGGTCGTCGGGCTGTGCGGGGGCATGCCGCTGGCGCTCGCCGTCGTGGGTGCCCGGCTGGCCGCCCGGCCGCGGCGCTCGCTGGACCGCGAGCTGGCCGACCTGCGGGTCGAGCGGCGCAGGCTGGCCGCGCTGACGCTCACCGACGACGTATCTGTCGGCGCGGTGCTGGACACCGCCTACGACGGGCTCGCCGAGGACGCCGAGCACCTGTACCGGGCGTGCGCGTTCCATCCGGGCCGCGAGTTCGGCATGGAGGTCGCGGCGGTGGCGGCCGGGTGGGCCGCGGACCGCACCGAGTCCACAATGGACGAACTGGTGGAGGCCAACTTCGTGGCCGAGGTCGGCGACGGCCGGTTCGCCTACCACGACCTGCTCCGGCTGCACGCACGCAAGCGGGCCGAGGTGGACCACCCCGGGCAGCGGCTCACCGTGGTACGCCGGATGCTCGACTGGTACCTCGGGCGTGCCGTGTCGGCCGGGCTGACCCTGCACCCCGCGCGGCCGCGGCTCGGCCCGCTGTTCCGGGACGCGCGGCCGGTGTTCGACGACGTGCGGCACTGTCTGTGGTGGCTGGAGACCGAGCGGGGGAACCTGCGCGTCGCGGTCGGGGCCGCGGCGGAGCACGGCTGGCCGGAGCTGGCGTGGCAGCTGTGCGAGGCGCTGTGGGGGTTCTTCCTGCACACCAGGCATTACGGCGACTGGATCGAGATGCACCGGGTCGGCATCGCCGCCGCGCGGGAGTGCGCCGACGGGCCGGCCGAGGCGAGACTGCGCTCCCAGCTGGGTTTCGCCTACGCGAAGCTGCGCCGGTTCGACGACGCGGTCGCCGAGAACACCGAGGCGTTGCGGCTGGCGGAGGCGGCCGGCGACAAACGGGGGCGGGCGACGGCGTTGTCCCAGCTCGGCCGGGCGGCCCGCGGCACCGGTGACCTGCCGGCCGCGCTCGGGTACTTCCAGCAGGCGCGCGACGCCCAGGCACTGCTGGGCGAGTGGCGGGGCGTGGCGTTGTGCCGCAGGCGGAGCGGCGACATCCGCAGCCGGCTCGGTGACCACGACGGCGCCGCGGCCGACCTCACCGCCGCGGCGGCCGAGCTGGCCCGGCTCGGCGACCGCACCCAGCACGCCCGGACGCTGATGTTCCTCGGCGCCGCGCGGCTGCGGGCCGGCCGGGCGGAGCTCGCCGACGAGCCGCTGCGGGATGCGCTGGCGCTGATGCGTGACCTCGGCTCGCCGTACTACCAGGCCGAGATCCTGGCCCACCTCGGCGAGGCGGCCGAGCGGCGTGGCGAGCCGGAGTCCGCGGCGGGCCGGTATCGCGAGGCCGCCGACCTGTACGCGGCGGCCGAGGACCCGCGGGCCGACGTCATGCGGACCCGGCTGGCGGCCCTGGGCGGTCCGGCCCTGGGCGATCCGGCGCCGGGCTGACCCGCGCCGGGCCGGTGACGCGGAGGAAGTAGCGCACCGCGGCCGCGCGGATCAGCGGTGCCGGGTCCTCTGCCGGCGTCGAGGCTACGACGACGTCGGCGAGGGGGAGCCAGGACGGGTCCGCATGGGTGCGGTCGACGAGCAGGCCGTCGGTCGGCTCGGCACCGGTCACCGTGATCAGGTAGACGCCGGGAGCACGCACGCCGATCAGAAGGCGGTCACCACCCATGGCTCTCTCCCGGGTGCGTGGTGGGGCGGGGCAGCGGGAGCGCGGCGGTCGGTGCCGGCCAGGACGGCTCGTCGAGCTCCAGCAGGCGGTACATCGTGGCCCGGAAGATACCGGCGGCAGCACCCGGCCGGCTGGTGATCAGGCCCGCCACCGCCGGGTCAGCCCGGTTGTGGAGCTGGGGGAGCAGCGGGCGGTCGTGGTCGAGCCGGGGCGCGGTTCGCGCGAGCGCGGCGGCGATGCTGCCCGGCCGCACGGTCCGGTCCGGGAACGCGGCGAGGTGCACCGGGCGGCCGATGGCGGCGGCGTAGCTGGTGGTCGAGCCGTGGTCGCCGACCACCCGGTCGCTCGCGATCATCGTGGCGCGCCAGCCCTCCTCCGGCGGGACGACGAGCAGGCCGCGGTCGCGGGCGGTGTCCAGCCACGCGTGCACCTGCCGGGAGCCGTGGGTCGCGTGGACCATCGGGTGCAGCACCGCCGCCACCCTGGTCCCGGCGCCGGCCTCGGTCAGGATCCGGTGGCACAGCCCGGGATGCCGGCCGAAGGCGGACTCCGCGCCCCACGTCGAGCTGACGGTGACCAGCTCCTCGTCGCCGGCCACCCCGAGGGCCGCGCGGTAGCGATCGCGGAAGGGCAGGCTCGCCGTCATGCGGTCGAGGCACAGGTCGCCGGCGACCACCGCGACCGGCTCGGCCTCCGGGCACGTGCGGCGCAGGGCCGTCAGCTCGAGCTCGTGGCTCAGTGCGAGCGCGGCGGGCACGAGCCGGCCGCGGAAGGTCAGCAGGTCCCGGTCGAGGCCCGTCGTGTCGCGGGTCGAGCCGCGTGCCTTCCGGCTGCGCCGCAACGATCCCAGCGACCCGGCGCCGTGCGGCAGGACGAGCACCGGCCCGTGGACCTGGTCGATGTGCCGGTGGCTGGCGGTGAGCACGAGGTCCCAGCGGTGGTGCACCGCCTGCGACCACGGCACCACGAGCGCGCCGGTGCGCCGGGCGAACTCCTCGACGCCGTGCCAGACCTCGCCGGCGTGCGGCACCGTGAGGACCGCCTGCACGCGGTGGTCGACCTCGACGAGCGGGAGCAGGTCGAGCAGTCTCGTGCCGGCGGTCATCGACGGCACCAGCACCAGCACGGTGCGGAACCCGGTGCGGGTGAGCCGCGGCCCGGCATCCAGCCCGACCGGCCCGCGTACCCATGAGCTGTGCATCTCGCCCTCCCGGCCGCGGGATTGTCGCCTGTGGCGTGGAGTCCCTCTCCGGTCCCGAACGGCCGCCGCCAGCATGTGCGGCGGTCCTTGTCGCGGGCCTTACCCGGATTTACACACGGGAATTTCCTGGGCGCTCGGGATAGCGCGGTTTTCGCATTCCGCTTACCCACCGGCGGCTTTGTCGGGGAATCGGCTGTCAGGGACCTTTCGCGGTACTGGACATCGTGCTGTCGCGGGCAACAATTCAGCTACAACCTGTTACTGATCTCTGTCGTTCAGTAGTATCCACCGATTGGTGCCGCTCCGCGGACCCCACCGAAACTGGTGGTCGGGACCAGCTTCATGGGGTGAAAGCTGGTGGACACGACATCCTTCGGGATCCTGGGGACAACCGCCCTCCGCATCGACGGCGGTATGGACGAATCCTGGGGAAGGCTGCGCGAACGCGGGTTTCTCGCGACCCTGCTGGCACACCCGGGTCGGCCGGTGCCGATCGACACGCTGCTGGAATGGGTGTGGCCGCGGGACGCGCCGCTGCCCCAGAATCCCGCGCAGACGTTCTACACGTACGCCACGAGGGTCCGGAAGTCCTTGCAGCGCCTGGACTCCCCACCGAAGCTGCGCGCGGTGAACGGCGGCTACGTGCTCGAGGTGGACAAGTCGGCCATCGACTACTACCGCTTCCGCGAGCTGTCCGCGGCCGCCAGGGCGGAGGCCCGCCAGGACGATCCACATCGGACGGTAGAGCTGGCAGAGCAGGCCCTGACCCTGTGGCGCGGCCGCCCGCTGGCCGACCTGGCAAGCGATCGTGCAGATGCATGGCGCACCCGGTTCGTGCAGAACTCCTGGCTACCGGCCAACTTCGCCCTCCTGGAAGCCCTCCTG